>NZ_JAWQRR010000041.1:0-207176 GCF_033446045.1 Plantactinospora sp. KLBMP9567
AGTCGGTCATGCAGGCCGACAAGGACCACAAGGATAAGAGTGACAAGAGCAAGAGCGACAAGGACCGTAAGGGCGGTAAGCCGTCGCGGGACAAGCTCGTGCCGCATGGTGTCCGGGGTGAGCAGTCGCGGATTCCGTTGTCGGGTGAGCAGTCCGAGAATGTGAAGGCGATTGTGAAGGCGACGAAGAAGGCTGGTCTGGACGAGCGTGCCGCGGTGATCGCGGTCGGTACCAGCCTTCAGGAGTCGAAGCTGGAGAACCTGGGTCATCTGGGTGACCGTAACGACCACGATTCGCAGGGGCTGTTCCAGCAGCGTCCGTCGTCGGGTTGGGGAACGCCGGAGCAGATCACGGATCCGGAGTACTCGACCATCGCGTTCCTGAAGGGACTGCGTCAGGTTGATGGTTGGCATGACCTGCCGTTGACGGTGGCGGCGCAGAAGGTGCAGGTGTCGGCGTACCCGGACGCGTACGCGCAGTGGGAGGACCAGGCTGCTGACCTGGTCGCCAACGCCTGGAACAACAGCTAACGAACGAACAAGCATGAACACATCCGCTGGCCGGGTCCCCACCATCGGGGACCCGGCCAGCGGCGTCTCCGGATCCGGAACGGATCACCCGGTGGTGGCGTGGTCCGGCTCCGGCAGGTCGCGCAGTTTCGGGATCGCGGTCGGCAGTACCCAGAACAGTCCGGCAACCGCCCCTACGGTGGCGATCCAGAGCGTCGGGCGTACCCCGATCGCCGCGCCCAGTGTGCCACCCAGCACGGCGCCGATCGGCCGGATGCCGTAGTTGACGGTCCGCTTCGCACCCGCGACCCGGGCTAGCAGGTGCTCCGGGATGACCGCAGTCTGTAGCGAGCCGACGGTGATGTCCATCATCATCAGGCCGAGCCCGGAGAGGAACTCCGAGGCGAAGAGCACGCCGAGCAGCACCGGGGTCGACCCGCCTGCCAGCGGCACCAGCACCAGCGGCGCAGGGAAGAGCACGAAGCTGATGACCACGGTCCGGCCGATGCCGAGCCGGCGGACGAGCCGACCGGTGACCGCCGCGCCGAGCAGCGCGCCGATCGAGCCTACGCCGATGACCAGCCCGAGCAGGCCGGGGGAGAGCCCCAGTTCGGTGCTGACGTAGAGCACGTACAGCGCGGTGAACATGTAGTTGAAGAGGTTCAGCGTGGTGGTGCCGAGCAGCAGCGAGCGGAGGATCGGGGCACGGACCACGAACCGGAGCCCCTGGCCGATGCCGAGACCTGCGCCGTCGGTCGGCGCAGGCTCCGTCGGCCGGGTCAGCCTGATCCGGGCCAGGAATAGCGCGGAGACCAGGTACGACACCGCGTCGGCGAGCAGCGCGAACGGTGCGGTGAGGGTCTGTACCAGGATGCCGCCCACGCTCGGCCCGGCGACGAACGACATCGCCCGGCTGCCGTAGGTCAGCGCGTTCGCGTCGACGTAGTCCTTCCGGGGCACCAGCGAGACGAAGAGGGTGCTGTGCGCGACCTCGAAGAGCACGGCCAGGGTGCCGGTCAGGAAGGCCACCACGTAGAGCTGGTCGAGCGAGAGGACCCCGAACAGGTACGCCACCGGCACGGCGGCGAGCAGCACCGCCCGGCCCAGGTCGGCGAGGACCATCACCCGGCGCTTGTGTGGGTAGCGGTCGATCCAGGCGCCGAGGAGCAGCGAGAAGAGCAGATTCGGGATCAGCGCGGCAGCGGTGAGGTAGCCCATCTCGGCCGGGCCGGCGCCGGTGCCGAGCACCGCCAGCAGGGGCAGGGCGAGCACGGAGATCTCGTCGCCGAAGAGCGACACGGTCTGGGCCGACCAGTACCGTCGGAACTGCGTCTGGCGGAGCAGCTCCGGCAGCCAGCGCCGGCGGCGCTCGACCACCGGCGGGGTCGTCAGCGTCTCGGTCACCGCCCCGCCTCCGCCGTCGAGTCGGCGTCCGTCGGGTCGGCCCTCGCCGTCGAGTCCGCGTCCGCCGTCGTGGAACCGGCCGCGGTCGCATCGGCCGGCGGCTCGGTGGGCACCATCAGTTGGATGATGCCGACCGGCCGGGACCCCTCGGGCCGGGTGGACGGGTCGGTGAGCCGTTCGTCGTACTCGGCGAACAGGGCCTCGATCCGCCGGGTCAGCTCGGCCAGTTCGGCCTGGGTGACGTGCACCAGCGCGTCACCGAAGCCGAGCACGGCCCGCCAGTCCGCCGGCTCGGACGCCCGCTGCGCCAGATGCGCCCGGGCCCGTTCGAAGTAGTGGTTCAGGATCACCGAGTGCAGCTCGTTGACCGCCGCCAGCAGTGCCGGGTCGTCGGAGGTGTCGTCCCAGGAGGTGTTGAGCGCGGTGGCCCGCCAGGGCCGCTCCCGGGCGTCGCTGCCCTCGACCCGCTCGGCGAGGCCGTACTTGGCGAGCTGGCGCAGGTGGTAGGAGCAGCTCGGCACGCTCTCGTCGAGCCGCTCGGCGGCCTGGGTCGCGGTCAGCGGACCCTCCCGGCGGAGCAGCCCGACCAGGGCCATCCGGAGCGGGTGCGCGTACCCCCGGAGAGCCCGGGGGTCGGTGAGTCGGATCTCGGACCTGGGTGGCGACATACCCTAAAGATATCTCTAGAAAGATTCCTTTAGCAATTGCCGGCAGTGATCCGGCTGGGCCGCCGGCCCGGGAGATTCCGACGGCCGGGTAGATTACGTCTCCAACCTCGCCGGGTGGTCGACCCTCGCCGAACCCGCATCCGGGCGGCGTACCGTCGATCCGGCAGGCGGGTACGGCTGGGGGTGGAACGTGAGCGAGACTCGGCTGGCGACCGACGAGTCGCCGACGGGCGCGGAAGACCAGAGCAGGGAGTACGAGACGGAACAGGCACCGGACGAGGGACAGCCGGCGCGGACCCGATCCGAGGTGGAACCGGCGGAACCGACCCGCTCGGACACCACCCTGGTGGTGGTCACCGGGGTCTCCGGCGGTGGCCGCAGCACCGTCGCCCGGGCCCTGGAGAACGTCGGCTTCTACGTGGTGGACAACCTGCCGCAGGCGCTCATGCTCGACATGGCCGAGCTGGCGTTCCAGGCCGGTGGGGCGGCCCGGAAGACCGCGATGGTGCTCGACGTGCGCAGCCGGGCGTTCTCCACCGACCTGGCCGGGGCGATCCGGGCGCTCAAGGAACGCGGCTTCCAGCCCCGGGTGGTCTTCGTGGACGCCGACGACGAGGTGCTGATCCGGCGCTTCGAGAGCGTCCGGCGTTCGCACCCGCTCCAGGGCGACGGCCGGCTCGCCGACGGCATCGCGGTCGAGCGCGGCCTGCTGGAGGAGGCACGCGACCAGGCCGACGTGATCATCGACACCTCGCACCTGAACGTGAACCAGCTCCGCAGCCGGGTCGAGGAGCTGTTCGGCGGCGAGGACGCCCGCCGGCTCCGGGTGACCGTGCTCTCCTTCGGCTTCAAGTACGGCCTCCCGCCGGACGCCGACTTCGTGCTGGACGCCCGCTTCCTGCCCAACCCGTACTGGGTGCCGGAGCTGCGCGAGCACACCGGCCGGGAGGAGGACGTCAGCCGGTACGTGCTCGGCCAGCATGGCGCGGTGACTTTCGTCGAGACGTACGCCCGGTTGATCAACGCGACCGCACCCGGCTTCGAGCGGGAGGGGAAGCGCTATCTGACCGTGGCGGTCGGCTGCACCGGCGGCAAGCACCGCAGCGTGGCGATCGCCGAGGAACTCGCCGCCCGGCTGCGCCAGGCCCGGCTCTCGGCCACGCCGCACCATCGTGACCTGGGGCGCGAGTGAACCTCTCTCAACCTGAACCGCGCGGCGTGCGCCCCCCGACCTCCACCCGCGGTCACGACCGACCGCGAGCGGAGGTTGAGCAAGGTTCGGTGAAGCAGCGGGTGGTCGCGTTCGGTGGCGGACACGGCCTGTCGGCGTCGCTGCGGGCACTGCGCCGCTGCGCGCCGGAGCTGGACCTCGACATCACCGCCGTGGTGACGGTCGGCGACGACGGCGGCTCCAGCGGGCGGTTGCGCCTCGAACGCGGCGCGCTGCCCCCCGGCGACCTGCGGCAGGCGCTCGCCGCGCTGGCCGCGGACGAGCCCGGGACCCGGCGCAGCGCCGCGCTGTTCCAGCACCGGTTCGCCGGCGGCGGGCCGCGTCCCGACCCGCTGGCCGGGCACGCGGTCGGCAACCTGGTGCTCTGCGGGCTGATGGAGCTGCTCGGCGACCCGGTGGCCGCGCTCGACCACGCCGCCGCGATGCTCGGCGCGGTCGGCCGGGTGCTGCCGATGGCCTGCCAGCCGGTCGGCATCGAGGCCCGGGTGCGCGGCGCCGACCCGCGCCGGCCCAGCGCCGTGCAGACGGTACGCGGACAGCACGCGGTGGCGGTCACCGACGGCCGGGTCGAGTCGGTCCGGCTCACCCCGGAGGGGCCGA
This sequence comes from Plantactinospora sp. KLBMP9567, assembly GCF_033446045.1. NCBI lineage: Bacteria > Bacillati > Actinomycetota > Actinomycetes > Micromonosporales > Micromonosporaceae > Plantactinospora > Plantactinospora sp. KLBMP9567. The sequence goes on from NZ_JAWQRR010000041.1 coordinate 4,413, forward strand.
GCGCCTGCCCGCAGGCGGTGGCGGCGGTCCGCGAGGCCGACTGGCTGATCTTCGGCCCGGGAAGCTGGTACACCAGCGTCATCCCGCACCTGCTGGTGCCGGAGCTGGCCGCGGCGATGGTGGCGAGCCCGGCCCGCCGGCTGGTCACGCTCAACCTCGCCAACGAGGCGGAGACGCTCGGCCTCTCCCTCGCCGACCACCTGGCCGCGCTCGGCTGGTACCTGCCCGGGCTCAAGGTCGACGTGGTGCTGGCGGACGGAAAGGCGGTGGGTGACCCCGAACCGGTGCACCGTGCGGCAGAATCGCTGGGTGCGCGGCTCGTGCTCGCCCCGGTGGCCGTACCGGACGGCGGGCCCCAGCACGATCCGGCAGCGCTGGGCGCCGCGCTGGTGCCTCTCCTGGGCGCCGATCGTTAAGTACCTACGAATCAACAACCAAGCACCTACGAATCACCGGCACCCGCCGGGACCGGCCCACGAGGTGACGACAAGATGGCGATGACGGCTGCGGTCAAGGACGAGCTGAGCCGGGTGGACGTGCCCAAGCCCTGCTGTCGGCGGGCGGAGATGGCCGCCCTGCTGCGCTTCGCGGGCGGGCTGCACATCGTCTCCGGACGGGTGGTGGTCGAGGCGGAACTCGACACCGGCGCGGTGGCCCGTCGGCTGCGCCGGGAGATCGCCGAGGTCTACGGATATCCGAGCGAGATCCACGTACTCGCCTCCGGCGGGCTGCGCAAGGGCAGCCACTACATCGTCCGGGTGGTCAAGGACGGCGAGGCGCTGGCCCGGCAGACCGGGCTGCTCGACGTACGCGGCCGGCCGGTACGCGGGCTGCCCCCGCACGTGGTCGCGGCGAACGTCTGCTGCGCGGTCTCGGCCTGGCGGGGCGCCTTCATGGCACACGGTTCGCTGACCGAGCCGGGGCGTTCCTGCGCGCTGGAGATCACCTGCCCCGGCCCGGAGACGGCGCTCGCCCTGGTCGGCGCTGCCCGCCGGATCGGCATCACCGCCAAATACCGCGAGGTGCGCGGGGTGGACCGGGTGGTGGTCAAGGACGGCGACGCGATCGCCGCGCTGCTGACCCGGATCGGCGCGCACTCCAGCGTGCTCTCCTGGGAGGAGCGCCGGGTACGCCGCGAGGTGCGGGCCACCGCCAACCGGCTGGCCAACTTCGACGACGCCAACCTGCGCCGCTCGGCCCGGGCCGCCGTGGCCGCCGCCGCCCGGGTGACCCGGGCCCTGGAGATCCTCGCCGAGGACGCCCCGAACCACCTCACCTCGGCCGGCCGGCTGCGGCTGGAGCACCGGCAGGCGTCCCTTGAGGAACTGGGTGCCCTGGCCGACCCGCCGCTGACCAAGGACGCGATCGCCGGGCGGATCCGCCGGCTGCTGGCACTGGCCGACAAGCGGGCCCGTGACCTGGGCATCCCCGACACCGAGGCGGCGGTCACCCCGGACATGCTGGCGGTCTGAAGCTTGCCGACGGGGCCCTCCGAGCGCCGCCGGTGAAGTCGATTGGCCGGATTGTGCCCCGACGCAACGCGGAGCGGCCCGCTCGGATAAGGTCGCAGCGTACGGCGACGGGGCCGGTACCGGCCTTCTCCGCCGTGCTGACCGCCCAGAGGTCGCGGTGAGACGGCCGGGGTGACATCCAGCGGCCGGCTCCAACGGTCGGCGCGCCCACCTTCGCCGCCGCGCGTCTTTCACCGGGCGGCGAACCGAAACACGAGGAGATGGACCCAGTGACCATCCGGGTTGGCATCAACGGATTCGGCCGGATCGGCCGCAACTTCTTCCGGGCGGTGCTCGCGTCGGGCGCCGACGTCGAGGTGGTCGGCGCCAACGACCTGACCGACAACGCCACGCTGGCGCACCTGGTCAAGTACGACAGCATCCTCGGCCGGCTGCCGCAAGAGGTCAAGGCGAGCGCCGACGAGATCAGCGTCGGCGGGCACATTATGAAGGTCTTCGCCGAGAAGGACCCGAGCAAGCTGCCCTGGGGCGACCTCGGTGCCGACGTGGTGATCGAGTCGACCGGCTTCTTCACCGACGCCACCAAGGCCAAGGCGCACATCGACGGTGGGGCCAAGAAGGTCATCATCTCGGCGCCGGCCAAGAACGAGGACGTCACGGTCGTGATGGGGGTCAACCACCAGAACTACGACCCGGCGAAGCACAACATCATCTCCAACGCCTCGTGCACCACCAACTGCCTGGCGCCGATGGCGAAGGTGCTGCAGGACACGGTGGGCATCGAGAAGGGTCTGATGACCACCATCCACGCGTACACCCAGGACCAGAACCTCCAGGACGGCCCGCACAAGGACCTCCGCCGGGCCCGGGCCGCCGCGCTGAACATCGTGCCGACCTCGACCGGTGCCGCCAAGGCGATCGGCCTGGTGCTGCCCGACCTCAAGGGCAAGCTGGACGGCTTCGCGCTGCGGGTGCCGATCCCGACCGGCTCGGCCACCGACCTGACCATCGACGCCGGCCGGGACACCTCGGTCGAGGAGATCAACGCCGCGATGAAGGCCGCCGCCGAGGGTCCGCTGAAGGGCATCCTCACCTACACCGAGGACGAGATCGTCTCTACCGACATCGTCACCGACCCGGCCTCGTGCATCTTCGACTCCGGCCTGACCAAGGTGATCGGCAACCAGGTCAAGGTCGTCGGCTGGTACGACAACGAGTGGGGCTACTCGAACCGCCTGGTCGACCTCGTCAAGCTGGTCGGTGCCGGGCTGTGAGCACGGCACGAACGAACGGGGGGCTCTCGCGGTGAACGCGAGGACTGAGCTTGCGAGCCCCGCAGTCGTGAACGGAGGGCAAGCTCTGTGAGCATCCGCAACCTCGACGATCTGCTCGCCGAGGGGGTCTCGGGTCGGCGCGTGCTGGTGCGTGCCGATTTGAATGTCCCGCTCGACAAGGAGACCGGCGCCATCAGTGACGACGGCCGGATCCGGGCCGTGCTGCCGACGCTGACCGCGTTGCGGGACGCCGGGGCCGCCGTGGTCGTCTGTTCGCACCTGGGCCGCCCCAAGGGCGCGCCCGACCCGAAATACAGCCTCGCCCCGGTCGCGGCCCGGCTCGGTGAGCTGCTCGGCACCGAGGTCGCGTTCGCCACCGACACGGTGGGCGAGTCGGCCCGCAAGGCGGTCGAGGAACTCGGCACCGGCCAGGTGGCGCTGCTGGAGAACCTGCGATTCAACCCGGGCGAGACCAGCAAGGACGAGGCCGAACGGGGTGCCTTCGCCGACCAGCTCGCCGCGTTCGCCTCGGCGTACGTCGACGACGCGTTCGGCGCCGTGCACCGCAAGCACGCCAGCGTCTACGACGTGCCGGCCCGGCTGCCGCACTTCGCCGGCCAGCTCGTGCTCCGCGAGGTCGCGGTGCTGGCCCGGCTGCGGCACGAGCCGGACCGGCCCTATGTGGTGGTGCTCGGCGGCTCCAAGGTCTCCGACAAGCTCGCCGTGATCGAGGCGCTGCTGCCGACCGTCGACCGGCTGCTGATCGGCGGCGGCATGTGCTTCACCTTCCTGCGTGCCCAGGGGCACGAGGTGGGCAAGTCGCTGCTCGAGGAGGAGATGCTCGACACCTGCCGGGACCTGCTGGAGCGGGGCGCCGACCGGATCGTGCTGCCGGTCGACGTGGTGGCGGCGACCGAGTTCAGCGCCGACGCCGCGTACGACACCGTGCCGGTGAACGCGATCCCGGCCGACCGGCTCGGCCTGGACATCGGCCCCCGCACGGTCGCCGAGTTCGCCGACATGGCCGGTACGGCCCGGATGGTGTTCTGGAACGGCCCGATGGGCGTTTTCGAGCTGGCCCCGTTCGCCGCCGGTACCCGGGGGGTGGCCGAGGCGATCATCTCCGTGAAGGGCTTCACCGTGGTCGGTGGCGGTGACTCCGCCGCGGCCGTCCGTGCGCTCGGTCTGGACGAGTCGTCGTTCGGGCACATCTCGACCGGCGGGGGAGCCTCGCTGGAATACCTGGAGGGCAAGGCTCTCCCCGGCATCGTCGCTCTGGAGCAGTAGTGGCCACCCCTGCGCCCGCCCGCCGGCCCCTGATGGCCGGCAACTGGAAGATGAACCTCAACCACCGGGAAGCCAACCTGCTGATCCAGAAGCTCGCCGCGAGCCTCAACGAGAAGCAGTTGACCGACGTGGAGACGGTGGTGCTGCCGCCGTACACCGACCTGCGGACGGTGCAGACCCTGGTCGACGGCGACAAGCTGCTGATCGGGTACGGCGCGCAGGACCTCTCGCCGCACAAGGGCGGGGCGTACACCGGGGAGATCTCGGGTGCGCTGCTGACCGCGCTGGGCTGCACCTACGTGGTCGTCGGGCACTCGGAGCGGCGGACGTACCACCACGAGGACGACGCGCTGGTCAACGCCAAGGTGAAGGCGGCGCTGGCCAACGAGTTGACCCCGATCGTCTGCGTCGGCGAGGGCCTGGACATCCGCGAGCAGGACGGGCAGGTGGCGTACGTGCGCGATCAGCTCGACGGGTCGCTGGCCGGGCTGACCGCCGAGCAGGTGGCCAAGCTGGTCGTCGCGTACGAGCCGGTCTGGGCGATCGGCACCGGCAAGACCGCGACTCCGGAGAACGCCCAGGAGGTCTGCGGCGCGATCCGGCAGCGGATCGCCGAGGTGCACGGTCCGGAGACCGCCGACCAGGTCCGGGTGCTCTACGGCGGGTCGGTAAAGGCCGCCAACATCGCCGCGATCATGGCGCAGCCCGACGTGGACGGCGCACTGGTCGGCGGGGCGAGCCTGGACGCCGAGGAGTTCGCGCAGATCTGCCGGTTCCCGGAGCACATCGCCCGCTGACGGTCGCTATCCTTGACGAGCCCCGCGTAGCTGAGAGGACTGACCCCTACCATGCCGATCTGGTTCGCATACACGTTGATCGTGTTGCTGGTGATCACGAGCGTGCTGCTCACCTTGCTGATCCTGCTGCACCGGGGCAAGGGCGGCGGGATGTCGAGCATGTTCGGCGGAGGGGTCAGCTCCAGCCTGGCCGGCTCCTCGGTGGCCGAGAAGAACCTCGACCGATACACCGTTCTGGTGGGTCTTGTCTGGTTCGCCTGCATCGTCGGGCTGGGTCTCTGGCTGCGTCTCGCCGAGACGACCTGACAACCAGGGCGTACAAACTGCGCGCGGTCCGCTAACGTGGGCCGCGCGCAGTTTGTCATACCCCCCAGGGGCCCCCTCTGACGAACGGAGCGAGCAGTCGTGCCCAGTGGCAGTGCCATCCGTGGCAGCCGAATCGGTGCCGGCCCAGCCAGGCCGACCGAGCGATGCGAACCGGCCCCCCGCCGTCCGGTCACCTACTGGTGCGGCAGCGGGCACATGCTGGAGATCCTGCTGGCGGCCGAGGCCGAGATCCCGGAGACCTGGGACTGCCCGCACTGCGGGCAGCCGGCCGGGCAGGACGTGCACAATCCGCCCGGGCGGCCGCGGACGGAGCCGTACAAGTCGCACCTGGCGTACGTGAAGGAGCGGCGCAGCGAGGCGGACGCCGAGGCGATCCTCGCCGAGGCGCTGGCCGCACTGCGGGCCCGCCGAGGTGAGGCCTGACCGAGCCCCGGGCCGGTGACACCGGGCGAGCTTAGCTGGGCGGCGACCCCGCCCGATTCAGCGGAGACTGCGGAACGCCGGCTTCACCTCGGCTGCCGCGGCCCGGTCCAGCAGCCACCGGGTCCGCTGCACCCCGGCGACTCCGGCCGCCGGCACCTGCACCGGCCCGGCACCGCTCAGCGCCATGCCGACCGCCCGGGCCTTGCCGCTGCCGCTGGCGATCAGCCAGACGTCCTCGGCGGTGTTGATGGCGCCCCGGCTCAGGGTGATGCGTATCGGTGGCGGCTTGGGGCTGCCCCGCACCGCGCTCACCGGCCGGTTCTCGTAGGCGACGGGATGCTCGGGGAAGAGCGAGGCGACGTGGCCGTCCTCGCCCACCCCGAGCATCAGCACGTCGAAGTAGGGCAGGGTGGCCGTACCCGGGCCGGCGGACGCGGCGAGTTCGGACGCGTACCGGGCTGCCGCCGCCTCGGGGTCGGCACCGTCCGGGCCGTCCGAGGCGGGCATCGGGTGCACCCGGGCCTGCGGCAGCGCGTCGAGTAGCGCCTCCCGGGCCTGGGTCTCGTTCCGCTCCGGGTGCCCGGCCGGCAGGAACCGTTCGTCACCCCACCAGACGTCGACCCGGGACCAGTCGACCGCATCCCGGGCCGGCAGGTCGCGTACCGCCCGGTGCACCGCCGCCGCGATCCGGCCGCCGGTCAGCACGACGCTCGCCTCGCCCCGTTCCGCCTGGGCGTCGATGATCCTGACCAGCAGCCGGGCCGCGACTGCCTGCGCGAGTAGCTCGGGGTCGGCGTGCACCACCACCGTGGTTTCGGTCACGCCACGCCCTGCGGCTGCTTCGACGGGTCCTTCCAGATGTGTACCCGCTGGGCCGGCCGGCGGTCCAGCCCGGCCACCCCGGCGGCGGCGCCCAGCGCCTCGGCGTAGATCTGGTCCGGGTCGAGCCGGCGCAGCTCCTCGGCGAGTTCGTCGCCGAGCGGGCGGCGTACCAGCGGCAGTTGCCGGTCGGCCTGGCCGGTACGCCGGAACGTCGCCTGGTTGTCGTCCCGGGTCAGCACCAGCTCGTCGCCGTTGGCGCAGCGCAGCTCCACCGAGCGCATCCGGGGGAACTCGCTGGTGTGCTCCCAGTGCGGGTGCAGCCCCAGCCGGGACTTCAACCAGCCGATCATCAGTGCCGCGGTCGGGTCGGTGTGCGGTGCGACCACGGTGGCCGAGGTGACCCGGTTGCCCTCGGTGGTGTCGAACGCCCCGGCGACCAGGGTGCGCCACGGGGTGATCCGGGTCCACGCCAGGTCGGTGTCGCCGGGCGCGTAGTCCCGGGCCCGCTGCCGCAGCGTCTCCACCGGATCGGCGGCCTGCGCCGAGTCGGTGATCCGGCGGTCCGCCACCACCCCGAGGAAGTCGTTGGCGATCTCGGCCGGCGGTTCGCCGTGCCACCAGGTCACCACCGGCACGTCCGGCACCAGCAGCGGCATCACCACCGACTCGGCGTGCAGGGCGAGCCGGCCGTACATCCGGGTCACCACCGCCTCGCCGGGACCGAGCCGGCCGCCGACCACGATCTCGGCGTCGAGCCGGTTGCGGTCGCGTTCGATGTCGGAACGGACCACCACCACCATCCGGCACGGGTGGGCGGCCGAGGCGATGGTCACCGCCGCCTCGGCCTCCCGGACCCGCGGCTCGTCGACGACGACGATCAGGGTCAGCGCCATGCCACTGGCCACTCCGCCCGCGCTGCGCCGCTCGGCGGCCAGGGCCTTCACCACCTCGTTACCGGTGGTGTCCCACAAGCCGATCAACGATGCCTCCTGGTTGTTGTCGCGATCCTCGGCAGGTCACGCCCGCCGCCACGCACGGCCCTCCCGGGCGAGCAACTCGTCCGCTGCCCGGGGACCCCACTCACCGGCCCGGTACGGCTCCGGCTTGACGCCCTCCCAGGCCTCCTCCAGCGGGTCGATCACCTGCCAGCTCTGCTCGACCTCGGCGGCGTCCGGGAAGAGGGTCCGGTCGCCGATCAGCACGTCCAGCACCAGCCGCTCGTACGCCTCAGGGCTGGACTCGGTGAACGCCTCGCCGTACTGGAAGTCCATCGCGATGTCCCGGACCTCCATGGTGGTGCCGGGAACCTTGGAGCCGAACTTCAGCACCACACCCTCGTCCGGCTGGACCCGGATCACGAGCTGGTTGTTGCCGAGCATCTCCATGTCGGCCGGGTTGAACGGCAGGTGCGGCGCCTTCTTGAATATGATGGCGACCTCGGTCACCCGGCGCGGCAGCCGCTTGCCGGCCCGGATGTAGAACGGCACCTCGGCCCAGCGGCGGTTCTGGATGCCGAGCCGGACCGCCACGTACGTCTCGGTGGTCGAGTCGGGCGGCACGCCCTCCTCGTCGAGATAGCCGACCGCCCGCTTGCCGGCCACCCAGCCGGGCAGGTATTGCCCGCGCACGGTGCCGGTGTGCACGTCCTTCGGCAGGGTGATCGCGCGCAGCACCTTCAGCTTCTCGGCCCGGATCTCGCTGGCGTCGAAGCTGGTCGGCTCCTCCATCGCCACCAGGGCGAGCAGTTGCAGGAGGTGGTTCTGCAGCACGTCCCGGGCGGTGCCGGTGGCGTCGTAGAAGCCGGCCCGGGTGCCGATCCCGACGTCCTCGGCCATGGTGATCTGCACCGAGTCGACGTACTTGGAGTTCCACAGCGGCTCGAAGAGATTGTTGGCGAACCGCAGCGCGAGGATGTTCTGGACGGTCTCCTTGCCCAGGTAATGGTCGATCCGGAACACGTCGTCCCGGGTGAAGACGTCGTCGACCAGGTCGTTGAGCGCCTTCGCCGAGGGCAGGTCGTGCCCGAACGGCTTCTCCACCACCACCCGCCGCCAGCCGCCGCACTTGTCGTTGTCGGCCATCCCGGTCCGGGCGAGCTGCTTGAGCACGGTCGGGAACGCCGCCGGCGGGATGGAGAAGTAGAAGGCGGCGTTGCCACCGATGCCGTGGCTGTCCCGCAGCTCGTCCAGGCAGGTCGCCAGCTTGTCGAAGGCGGCGTCGTCGTCGAACGCGCCGCCGACGAACTTGATGTTTCCGGCCAGCCGGGCCCAGACCTCCTCCCGCCACGGTGTCCGGGCGTGCGCCTGGGCCGCGTCCCGGGCCATCGACTCGAAGTCGCCGTCGCCCCAGTCACGCCGGGCGAACCCGAGCACCACGAAGCTCGGCGGCAGCAGCCCCCGGTTGGCCAGGTCGTAGACCGCGGGCAGCAGCTTCTTGCGGGCCAGGTCCCCGGTGACGCCGAAGATCACCAGTGCGCACGGCTCCGGGATCCGCGGCAACCGCCGGTCCTGCGGGTCGCGCAGCGGATTCACGGTTCCCCCTCCTCGGTCAGTCCGTCAGTGTCAGCATGCCGGGTTGTCGTCAACTCCGCAGACCCCGTACCGCATCGAGCAGGTGCGGAATTCCGGCGCCCCGGTCGGTCAGGTGCAGCCGGAGCACCGGCCGGCCCCGCTGGGCGAGGGCTTCGCGGTCACCCGCGGCCTGCGCGGCCTGCAACTGCCCGAACGAGTACGGCTTACCGGGCACCGGCAGGTCGTCGGCCACGTCCCCGGTGATCTGCAGGTACGACCCGAGCTGCGGGCCGCCTTTGTGGTATTGCCCGGTGGAGTGCAGGAACCGGGGTCCCCAGCCGAAGGTGACCGGCCGCCCGGAGGCGGCGGCGAGCCCGGGGCGCACCTGCGCGGTCTTGGCGTCGGCGAACCGGTCGAGGTAGGCCATCACGGCCAGGTAGCCCTCCCCGCCGAGCCCGTCCAGTAGCAGCCGCAGCGCCCCGGCCAGGTCACCGGGGAGCGGGTCGGTCCGCTGCGGCTCGCCCGGGAACCAGTACCCCTCGATCCCGCCGTCGACGAAGGTCGGCGTCTCGATCGGCAGCCCGGTGCCGAGCAGCCGGTTGGTGTTCTCCTTGGACTCGGTCACGTTCGGCTGGTTGAACGGGTCGATCCCGAGCACCACCCCGGCGACCGCGCATGCGTACTCCCAGGCCAGGAACTGCGCGCCCAGCGGGCCGTTCACCGCCAGGTCGGGCCGGATGCCGCCGCCCGGCACCGCACCGGCGGCGAGCCCGCCGCCGTAGGTGACGGTCAGCACGTCCGGTCCGGCCGCACCCGGGCTGCCCGGGTCCTCGACCACCACCGGCAGGATGCCGACGCCGTTCTTCCCGGTCGACTCGGCGATCAACTGCTCGGCCCAGTCGCCGAGGCCGTCGATGCCGGTGCCGTCCGAGATCAGCGCGACCTTGTCCCGGCCGGTCGTGGCGGCGGCACCGAGCGCGGCACCGAGCGCCAGCCCCGGGTTGTCCTGCGGCCCGCCGAGCGCCCCGGCCAACTCCTCGGCCTGGTCCAGCAACTCGGCCACCTCGACCCCGGCCAGTGCCGACGGGACCAGCCCGAACGCGGTCAGCGCCGAGTAGCGCCCTCCGACGTCCGGGTCGGCGAGTACCACGAACGCGCCCATCTCCTCGGCGGTTGTGGCCAGCGGCGAGCCGGGGTCGGTGACCACCACGAAGCGCCGGCCGGCCTCCGCCTCGGTCATGCCGGCGACCAGGAACGCCTGCCAGTACGCCCGGCGGTGGCTGTCGGTCTCCACGGTCGAGCCGGACTTGCTGGCCACCACCACGACGGTCCGGTCCAGCCGGTCGGCGATCGCCGCGCGTACCTGCCCGGGGTCGGTGGTGTCCAGCACGGTCAGCGACCTGCCGAGGGTACGGGTGATCACCTCGGGGGCCAGCGACGAGCCGCCCATCCCGGCGAGTACCACGTGGTCGAGGTCGGCCAGTTCGGCCTTCAGCTCGGCGAGTTGGGGGAGCAGTTCCCGGCTGCGCCGGAAGGTGTCCACCCAGCCGAGCCGGATCGCCGCCTCGGCCTGGGCGTCCGGCCCCCACAGCGTCGGGTCCTTGGCGACCAGCCGCGCCGGTACGTCCTCCGCGAGCAGTGCGGCCCGGGCCGAGGCCGGGGCGGCGGAGTCGACCGCCTCCGCCCCGTAGACGGCGAGTCCGGCCGCCCCCTCACAGCCGCCGTCCAGCACGTCCTGACCCTCGCTCATGCCGGCACTCCGCTTCGCTCCGTGCCGTCATGAGGCACCTTGGCACTGAGCTGGCTGGTTCGCTCACTACGTTCGCTCATGCCGGCACTCCGCTTCGCTCCGTGCCGTCATGAGGCACCTTGGCACTGAGCTGGCTGGTTCGCTCACTACGTTCGCTCATGCCGGCACTCCGCTTCGCTCCGTGCCGTCATGAGGCACCTTGGCACTGAGCTGGCTGGTTCGCTCACTACGTTCGCTCATGCCGGCACTCCGCTTCGCTCCGTGCCGTCATGAGGCACCTTGGCACTGAGCTGGCTGGTTCGCTCACTACGTTCGCTCACGCGTTGCCTCCTGCCCGGACGGCCGCATCGGCGTTCTCCCCGGCGGCCTGGTTCGGCTCGCCGGCGCCCTGCGCGGCGGCCTCCAGGGACTTGCGGACCCCGTCCAGCAGCTCCAGCCAGCTCGCCTCGAACTTCTGCACGCCCTCCCGTTCCAGGGTGGCGATCACGTCGTCGAAGTCGACGCCGGCCGCGGCCAGCCCGGTGAAGACCTCCCGGGCCTGCGCGTAGGCGCCGGTGACGGTGTCCGGGCGGATCTCGCCGTGCTCGGCGAAGGCGTCGATCACCGGCTCGGGCATGGTGTTGACGGTGCCGGGGGCGATCAGCTCCTCGACGTAGATCACGTCGCGGTACTCCGGGTTCTTGGTGGAGGTGGAGGCCCAGAGCGGGCGCTGCGGGTGGGCGCCGGCGTCGGCCAGCGCCTGCCAGCGGTCCGAGGAGAAGACCTCGGCGTACCGCTCGTACGCGAGCTGCGCGTTGGCGACCGCCGCCTTGCCCTTCAGCGCGGCCAGATCCGTCCGTCCGGCACCGCCGCCGAGCTTGTCCAGCCGCTTGTCCACCTCGGTGTCGACCCGGGAGACGAAGAAGGACGCCACCGAGGCGATCCTGCTCAGGTCGTGCCCGTTCGCCGATGCCTGCTCCAGGCCGGCCAGGAACGCCTCCATCACCTGCGAGTAGCGCTCCAACCCGAAGATCAGCGTGACGTTCACACTGATCCCGGCGGCCAGGGTGGCGGTGATGGCCGGCAGCCCGGCCTCGGTCGCCGGGATCTTGATGAACAGGTTCGGCCGGTCGATCAGCCACCACAGGGCCTTCGCCTCGGCAACGGTCGGCTCGGTCCGGTACGCCAGCCGCGGGTCCACCTCGATCGAGACCCGACCGTCCACCCCGGCACTGCTGTCGTACGCCGGGCGCATCACGTCGCAGGCCCACCGCACGTCGTAGGTGGTCAGCGCGCGGACCGCCTCCTCGACGCTGACCCCGCGCACCGCCAGGTCCCGGAGCTGCCAGTTGTACTCGTCCGCGTCGCTGAGCGCCTTGGCGAAAATGGTCGGGTTGGTGGTCACCCCGACCAGGTGCTTCTCCCGGCGTAGCTGGTCCAGGTCGCCGGAACTCAGCCGCACCCTCGAAAGATCGTCGAGCCAGACCGCCACTCCCGCAGCGGTGAGCTCACCCAACCGGTCAGTCATGTCTGCAACGCTCCCTCAGTTGCCGGTGGTGTCACCGGTGATCTGGCCCACCCGGGTCAGCGACGCGTGCGCGGCCGCGACGATCCGGTCGGGGGTGAATCCGAACTGTTCGAAGAGCACGCTGTGCGGTGCGCTCGCGCCGTAGTGCTCCAGGCTGACCGCCTCGCCGCTGTCGCCGATCAGGTCCCGCCAGGACATCGCGATGCCGGCCTCGACGCTGACCCGGGCCCGCACGTCGCGGGGCAGGACCGCGTCCTGGTAGGCCGAGTCCTGCTCCCGGAACCACTCCTGGCACGGCATCGAGACCACCCGGGTCGGGGTGCCCTCGGCCTCCAGCCGCTCCCCGGCGGTCAGGCAGAGCTGCACCTCGGAGCCGGTGCCGATCAGGATCACCTGCGGCTGCGCGTTCGACGCCTCGGCCAGCACGTAGCCGCCCTTGGCGGTCTGGTCGGCGCCGGCCAGCTCGGTGCGGTCGAAGGTCGGCAGCGGCTGCCGGCTCAGCGCCAGCGCGGACGGCCGGTCGGTGTGCTCCAGCGCCCGCCGCCAGGCCCAGGCGGTCTCGTTGGCGTCGGCCGGCCGGATCACGTCCAGGCCGGGGATGGCGCGCAGCGCGGTCAGGTGCTCGACCGGCTGGTGGGTGGGGCCGTCCTCGCCGAGACCGATCGAGTCGTGCGTCCAGACGTAGACCACCGGCAGCTTCATCAGCGCGGCGAGCCGGACCGCCGGGCGCATGTAGTCGCTGAACACCAGGAAGGTGCCGCCGTACGGGCGGGTGCCGCCGTGCAGCGCGATGCCGTTCAGGATCGCACCCATCGCGTGTTCGCGGATGCCGAAGTGCAGGGTGCGGCCGTACTCGTTGCCCGGGAACGCCTTGGTGGCGTACTCGCTGGGGATGAAGGACGGCTCGCCCTCCATGCTGGTGTTGTTGCTCTCGGCCAGGTCGGCCGAGCCGCCCCACAGCTCCGGCAGCACCGGGGCCAGGGCCTGGAGCACCTTGCCGGAGGCGGCCCGGGTGGCGATCCCCTTGGCGTCTGCCGGAAACTCCGGCAGCGCGTCGGTCCAGCCGGCCGGCAGCGTACGGGTGGCCAGCCGGTCGTGCAGCGCCTTGCCCTCCGGGTTGGCGTCGGCCCACGCCTGGTACGCGGTGTCCCACTCGGCGTGCGCCGCCCGGCCCCGCTCCAGCACCTGGCGGGCGTGCGCCAGCACCTCCTCGTCGACCTCGAAGTGCTGGGCCGGGTCGAAGCCGAGCAGCTTCTTGGTCTCGGCCACCTCGTCGGCGCCGAGTGCCGAGCCGTGGATCTTGCCGGTGTTCTGCTTGGTCGGCGCCGGCCAGCCGATGATGGTGCGCAGCGCGATGAACGACGGCCGGCCGGTCTCGGCCCTGGCGGCGAGCAGCGCGGCGTGCAGCGCCTCGACGTCCTCGTGGTAGTGACCCTGGTCCGCGTCACCGCTGCGCCAGTCCACCGTCTGCACGTGCCAGCCGTACGCCTCGTAGCGGGCGGCCACGTCCTCGCTCTTGGCGATCCTGGTGTCGTCCTCGATCGAGATCTCGTTGTCGTCGTAGATCAGGATCAGGTTGCCGAGCTGCTGGTGCCCGGCGAGCGCGCTGGCCTCGTGGCTGATCCCCTCCTCGATGTCGCCGTCCGAGGCGATGCACCAGATGTGGTGGTCGAACGGGGAGGTGCCGGCCGAGGCGTCCGGGTCGAGCAGGCCACGCTCGCGGCGGGCGGCCATCGCCATCCCGACCGCGTTGCCGAGCCCCTGGCCGAGCGGGCCGGTGGTGGTCTCGACGCCCCGGGTGTGCCCGTGCTCGGGGTGGCCGGGGGTGAGCGAACCCCACTGCCGCAGCGCCTTGAGGTCGGTCAGGCCGAGGCCGTATCCGCTGAGGTAGAGCTGGATGTAGAGGGTGAGACTGCTGTGGCCCGCCGACAGTACGAACCGGTCCCGCCCGGTCCAGTCGGGGTGCGTCGGGTCGTGCCGCATGACCCGGTTGAACAGCAGGTATGCGGCCGGCGCCAGGCTCATCGCCGTACCCGGATGGCCGTTGCCGGACTTCTCCACGGCGTCCATGGCCAGCACGCGGACGGTGTCGACGGCACGCTGGTCGAGATCGGACCAGCTCAGCGAGGTTTGCTCGGGTCGATTGTCAGCCACGATCGTGTGTGCTCCTCGGCGTGATGGGCGGAACCCTCCCTCATGACCCTAGCGACCGCTTCCGCGCGCCAACCCCCGGATCTCGTCCACCGGCGATGCGGTTCGCCGGAAGTGTGATCGTTCGCACCGAAGAAGGGTCGCCCGGGCAGCGAAAACGACGACGCGTAGGCTGTCGGTCGGCGTGCTGGCCCCCGGCCGCCCGCCACCCGCGCTGCCTCCGCAGCCGACTCACCCGTGTGCCCGACGCCGGAAGGTGGCAATCCGTGAGCATGATCACCGAGCGCCCCGTGACCGGCGGTGCCCCGGCTGCGGGGACCCCGGGCGAGGTGACCCGGCGCCGCGACGTCGCCGCCCTGATCCGGGCGTACGTCGCGCTGACCAAGCCACGGATCGTCGAGCTGCTGCTGATCTCCACGGTGCCGACGATGATGCTGGCCGCCGACGGGATCCCGTCGCTCTGGCTGGTCGGCGTCGTACTGGTCGGCGGATCGCTGGCGGCGGGCGCGGCCAACGCGCTGAACTGCTACATCGACCGCGACATCGACCAGGTGATGAAGCGGACCAAGCGGCGGCCGCTGCCGACGCACACCGTGGCGCCCCGCAACGCGCTGGTCTTCGGTCTGGTGCTGGCGGTGGTCTCGGTGACCCTGATGGCGGTCTTCACCAACTGGCTGGCCACCGCGCTGACCCTGGGCGCCATCGCCTACTACGACCTCGTCTACACGCTGTGGTTGAAGCGGACGACCTGGCAGAACACCTTCTGGGGCGGGATCTGCGGCTCGGCCCCGGTGCTGATCGGCTGGGCGGCGGTGACCGGCTCGCTGGCGCCGCGGGCCTGGGGGCTGTTCGCGGTGGTGTTCTTCTGGCAGCTACCGCACTTCTACGCCCTGGCCATCAAGTTCAAGGACGACTACGCCCGGGCCGGCATTCCGATGCTGCCGGTGGTGGCCTCGATCCGCCGGGTCACGACGGAGATCGTGCTCTACACCTGGTTGACCGTGGCGGCGTCGGTGCTGGTCTGGCCGCTGGGCATGGGCCCGGTCTACGGGCTCACCGTGCTGGCGGCGGGCGGGATGTTCGTCGTCGAGGCACACCGGTTGAGCCAGCGGGCCGCCCGGGGCGGGCCGGTCAAGCCGATGCGGCTGTTCCACTGGTCGATCACGTACCTGACGATCGTCTTCGCCGCGGTCGCGGTCGACGCGCTGCTCTGAGGGTTTCAGGTCTTTCGTGCCCGTTCGTCCTGTTTGCCGGCCTTGAACGTGAATGATGGCTTTAAATTAATCGCGTATACACCGAAAAATCGCCCAAAGCTGGTGAGTAGTTCCGGTAAACGTCACCGTAATCGGCATCACAAATTATCGGTAGCTGCCCCTCGTGCCGGTCGAAGTCTGCTTAGGCTTCGCGTTATGGCAGATGGTTCCGATACGACGCCGACGGCCGAGCAGACCGTCGCGGGTCAGACCCCCAATGGTCTGGTCGCTGGCATCCAGTCGTTTGCCGCCGGCCACGGCGGCGCGAAGGCGGTCATCGAGTACGTCGGCAAGCGGGGCGCACGCATTGTCCTGGTGGGGGAGGACGGCGTGTGGGCTGACCAGTTCGCGGAGAGCACCGACGTCGCGCGACTGGCCTGCGCCAAGGCGGGGGTAGCCGTGGAGAACGAATGGGAGCGGGAACTGATGGACCAGATGCGTCCGAGTAACGATCTTTGGCGGTCGATGGCTCGGCGTACCATGGCTCGTTGATAATTTTGTCCGATAACAGTCGTGCGACCCGGGGCGAGCCCCGGGTCGCACTCATTACCTGTAGCGAACTTCCCGGACTCGACCCCGACGACCGGCTGTTGCTCGACCCGCTCGCCGAACGCGGCATCCGGGTCGAGGCGGCGGTCTGGGACGACCCGGACGTGGACTGGGCCGGCTACGCGCTGGCGGTGCTCCGCTCGCCCTGGGACTATCCGACCCGCCGCGCCGAGTTCGTCGCCTGGACCGAGACCGTGCCCCGGTTGGCCAACCCGGCCGACCTGGTGCGCTGGAACACCGACAAGCGCTACCTGCGGGAACTCGCCGAGGCCGGGCTGCCGACCGTGCCGACGACCTGGCTCGACCCCGCCGCCGACTGGGCGCTCCCGCCGGAACCCGGCGAGTACGTCGTCAAGCCCGTCGTCGGGGCCGGAAGCCTGGACACCGGCCGGTACGACCTGGCCGACGCGGAGCACCGGCAGCTCGCCGCCACACACGCCAAGCGGCTACAGGCGGCGGGCCGGTGGGTGATGGTGCAGCCGTACCTGACCGCCGTGGACACCGCCGGGGAGACCGCGCTGCTCTTCGTCGCCGGCCCCGGGGGGCTCCGGTTCAGCCACGCGGTCCGCAAGGGGCCGATGCTGGTCGGCCCGGACTACGGCGTCGAGGGGCTGTTCCGGCCGGAGCAGATCACCCCGCGTACCCCGGCGGAGCCGGAACTCGCGGTCGCCGAGCGGGTACTCGCGGCGCTGCCTGACGGGCCGGGCCGGGCGCTCTACGCGCGGGTGGATCTGATTCCGGGCCCGGACGGCGCGCCAGTGCTGGTCGAGGTGGAACTCACCGAGCCGTCGCTCTTCCTGGCCCACGACCCGGGCGCGGCCGGCCGGCTGGCCGACGCCATCGCGGCCAGGCTGGGCTGAGCGTTCCGCCGCAGGCCGCGCCCCGGACCGGCCTGCCGCCCGGTGCGTCCCCCGGGTCCCGACGTCGGGTGCGTCGCCCGGTCCCGACGTCGGGTGCGGCCGCAGGACCGGTTGTCGTGTAGTTGCCCGGTTGTTGTCGTGTGGTGCGTCGGACCGGTGCCGTTCAGTGCGCCGCGCCGGCGAATTCGGGCCGGGCCTGGCTCGGCGGGGTGGCGGGGGCGCTGCGTTCCCGGGTCGACCAGAGCACCGCGAGGGCGGCGAGCCAGACCAGGCAGGAGCCGAGCATGTGCGCGCCGACCAGCGCCACCGGCAGACCGGTGAAGTACTGCACGAAGCCGATCAGGCCCTGGCCGAGTTCGGCGAGCACCAGCAGGCCGGCCGCCCGGACCGCGCGGGCCGGCGCGCCGACCGCCCGGAACGCGAACCAGATCGCGACGGAGAGGCCCACCAGCAGGAAGACGGTGTCGGCGTGCACCTGGGAGATGGTTTCCGGGTCCAGGCCGTTGCGGGCCGCCCCGGAGTCGCCGGAGTGCGGGCCGCTGCCGGTCACCCAGGTGCCGACCACCAGTACGGCGGCGGCCACCCCGGCGGTGAGCCAGCCGAGGGTACGCAGCGGTGCCGGTACGGTCGGCCGGGCCGGTCCGTCCGGTTCGAGGGTCCGGCGCCAGAACGCGTACGCGGCCGCGATCACCGCCATCGAGGCGAGGAAGTGCAGTCCCACCACCCACGGGTTCAGGTCGGTGAGCACGGTGATCCCGCCGATCACCGCCTGTGCCGGGATGCCGAACGCGGCACCGACGCTGAGCCACCGGAGCCCTCGGCGGGCCGGGCGTTGCCGCCAGGCGGCGATCACCGCGGCGATCACCACGGCGGCGAGCGCGAAGGTGAGCAGCCGGTTGCCGAACTCGATCACCCCATGCACGCCCATCTCGGCGGTCGCCACGTACGACTCGTCGGTGCAGCGGGGCCAGGTGGGGCAGCCGAGCCCGGACTTGGTCAGCCGGACCGCGCCGCCGGTACCGACGATCAGCACGTTACCCACCACGGAGGCGAGGGCCAGTCGCGATAGGGTGGGTTTGCCAGAAAATTCGCCGAATCGGCTCACGCGGGCCATGGTACGTGCAAATGTGATCATGCTGGACGGCGCGCCCGCCGTCCGGTGGTCTGGATCACCGGACCCCGGGTTTGCGGACCACGGACGAAATACGTAACGTTGGCGTAGTGAAAAACCTGGCGGCGTGCTCGGAGCAGGAGCAGGTGACCGATCCGGTCGCCGGTTCCGCCGTGGTCGCCGCCGGTCCGGAGGGCCGTCCCACCCGCGACCGGGTGACCCAGTTGCTGCTGGAGCACGGTGCGGCCACCGCCGCGCAGCTCGGCGTGGAGCTGGGGCTCAGCCCGGCGGCGATCCGCCGGCACCTGGACGCGATGCTCGCCGACGGCGACGTGATCGCCCGTGACCAGGTCGTCCGGGGTCAGCGCGGTCGCGGCCGGCCGGCCAGGATCTTCCGGCTCACCGACTCCGGCCGGCGCCGCTGCGGCACCCACACCTACGACGGGATGGCCACCGCCGCGCTGCGCTGGATCTCCCGGCACGGCGGGCCGGACGCGGTCGACGCCTTCGCCGCCGAGCAGGTCGCGGCGCTGGAGGCCCGCTGCCGGGCCGCCATGGAGGGCGCCGGGGACGACCCGCTGGCCAGGGCCGAGGCACTCGCCGGGGCGCTGACCGCCGAGGGATACGCTGCCAACGCGTCCACGATCGCCTCCGGCGGGCAGCTGTGCCAGCACCACTGCCCGGTGGCCCACGTGGCCGCAGAGTTTCCCCAGCTGTGCGAGGCCGAGACGGCGGTCATCTCCCGCCTGGTCGGCACCCACGTGCAGCGGCTCGCCACCATCGCCCACGGCGACGGGGTGTGCACCACGCACATCCCGACCCAGCCCAAACCTTCCGTCAGCAGTGTGAGGACAGACAGATGACCGAGCAGATCGTCCAGCCCATGACGCAGGAGGAGCAGCTCGCCGCCCTGGGTCGCTACGAGTACGGCTGGGCCGACTCCGACGTTGCCGGTGCCGCCGCCCAGCGTGGCCTCAACGAGGCGGTGGTGCGGGACATCTCCGCCAAGAAGAACGAGCCCGCCTGGATGCTCGACCTGCGGCTGAAGGGGCTGCGGCTGTTCGGCCGCAAGCCGATGCCGAACTGGGGTGCCGACCTCGGCGGGATCGACTTCGACAACATCAAATACTTCGTCCGGTCCACCGAGAAGCAGGCCGCGAGCTGGGAGGACCTGCCCGAGGACATCAAGAACACCTACGACAAGCTGGGCATCCCGGAGGCCGAGAAGCAGCGGCTGGTCGCCGGTGTCGCCGCCCAGTACGAGTCCGAGGTGGTCTACCACAAGATCCGTGAGGATCTTGAGGAGCAGGGCGTCCTCTTCCTGGACACCGACACCGCGCTCAAGGAGCACGAGGACATCTTCAAGGAGTACTTCGGCACGGTGATCCCGGTCGGCGACAACAAGTTCGCCGCGCTGAACACCTCGGTCTGGTCCGGCGGCTCCTTCATCTACGTGCCGAAGGGCGTGCAGGTGGAGATCCCGCTCCAGGCGTACTTCCGGATCAACACCGAGAACATGGGCCAGTTCGAGCGGACCCTGATCATCGTCGACGAGGGCGCGTACGTGCACTACGTCGAGGGCTGCACCGCGCCGATCTACTCCTCGGACTCGCTGCACAGCGCGGTCGTGGAGATCGTCGTCAAGAAGAACGCCCGCTGCCGCTACACGACCATCCAGAACTGGTCGAACAACGTCTACAACCTGGTCACCAAGCGGGCGGTCTGCCACGAGGGCGCGACCATGGAGTGGATCGACGGCAACATCGGCTCCAAGGTGACGATGAAATACCCGGCGGTCTGGATGACCGGCGAGCACGCCAAGGGCGAGGTGCTCTCGGTGGCGATGGCCGGCGAGGGCCAGCACCAGGACGCCGGCGCCAAGATGGTGCACGCCGCGCCGCACACCTCCAGCACGATCGTCTCCAAGTCGATCGCCCGGGCGGGTGGGCGGACCTCCTACCGGGGTCTGGTGCAGGTGCTGGAGGGCTCACACCACAGCAGGAGCACCGTCAAGTGCGACGCCCTGCTGGTCGACGCCATCTCCCGGTCGGACACCTACCCGTACGTCGACATCCGCGAGGACGACGTGGCGATGGGGCACGAGGCGACCGTCTCCAAGGTCAGCGAGGACCAGCTCTTCTACCTGATGAGCCGGGGCCTGACCGAGGACGAGGCGATGGCGATGATCGTGCGCGGCTTCATCGAGCCGATCGCCAAGGAACTCCCGATGGAGTACGCGCTGGAGCTCAACCGGCTGATCGAGCTGCAGATGGAGGGCGCGGTCGGCTGACGCCGCCCCACCCCGCATCCCGCCTCGGACCTCGCAGACATGACCAAGGAAGAGATGACTACCGAAGCATTCGCGCCCGCCGCGCCGGTCGCGCAGACCAAGGCGCAGACGCTCCGCTCGTACGACGTCCGCGACTTCCCGGCCCTGACCGGCCTGGAGGAGGAGTGGCGGTTCACCCCGCTGAAGCGGCTGCGCGGCTTGGCCGACGACACGTTCACCCCGGTCGACGGCAAGCTGCGCTACGAGGTCGCCGCGCTGCCGGACGGGGTGACCTTCGGCGGCGTGCACGAGGGTGACGCCCGGATCGGCAGCGTGCTGACCCCGTTCGACCGGGTCAGCGCGCTGGCGCACGGCCGGGCCGGCGAGGCGGTGGTCGTGGCGGTGGCCCCGGAGACCCGGCCGGCCCAGCCGGTCACCGTCCGGCTGGTCGGGCAGGGCGCCGACGGCGCCTCCTTCGGGCACACCTTCGTCGACGTCGGCCGGTTCGCCGAGGTGACGCTGGTGCTGGAGCAGACCGGTTCGGTGACCCTGGCCGACAACGTCGAGGTCGCGGTCGACGAGGGCGCGAAGCTGACCCTGGTCACCGTCGCCGACTGGGCGCCGGACGCGGTGCAGGCCCAGCACCTCAAGGTCCGGCTCGGCCGGGACGCCAAGGTGACGCACGTCCAGGTGAGCCTGGGCGGCGAGCTGGTCCGGCAGTACACCAGCGTGGAGTACACCGGCCGGGGCGGCGAGGCCGAGCTGTACGGCCTCTACTTCGCCGACGCCGGGCAGCACCTGGAGCACCGGCAGATGGTCGACCACAGCGTGCCGGACTGCCGCAGCTACGTCGGCTACCGGGGCGCGTTGCAGGGCGCCAGCGCGCACACCGTCTGGGTCGGGGACGTGCTGATCCGGGCCACCGCGACCGGCACCGACACGTACGAGATCAACCGGAACCTGGTGCTGACCGACGGCGCCCGGGCCGACTCGGTGCCCAACCTGGAGATCGAGACCGGCGAGGTGGCCGGCGCCGGGCACGCCAGCGCGACCGGGCGCTTCGACGACGAGCAGCTCTTCTACCTGATGGCCCGGGGCATCCCCGAGGACGAGGCGCGCAAGCTGGTGGTCCGGGGCTTCTTCGCCGAACTGCTGAACAAGATCCCGGCCGAGGAGCTGCGCGACCGCCTCGGCGGGCAGATCGAGACGCGACTCGCCAAGTCGGTGAGTGAGCTTGCGAGCCCCGCAGCGGCCGACGAAGACGTCGCAGCCAAGGCGGCGGTCTGATGATCCGGATCTGTTCGACCGAGGACGTGCCGAAGGGCAGCGTCATCTCCGCCGACGTGGACGGGACCGAGATCGCCGTCGTGCACGCCGAGGACGGCAACTTCTACGCCGTACGCGACGAGTGCTCGCACGCCGCCGTGGCGCTATCCGAGGGCGAGGTCGACGGCTGCACCCTGGAGTGCTGGCTGCACGGCTCCCGCTTCGACCTGCGTACCGGCGAGCCGACCGGGCTGCCCGCGACCGAACCCGTACCCGTCTACCCCGTCGAGATCCGCGACGGCGACATCTACCTGAGTCTCACACCGAGCAATGGAGTTACCGCACCATGAGCGTTCTGGAGATCCGTGACCTGCAGGTGTCGGTCCGGCTGCCCGAGGGCGAGCTGAAGCCGATCCTGGCCGGGGTCGACCTCACCGTGCGGGCGGGGGAGACCCACGCGATCATGGGCCCCAACGGGTCCGGCAAGTCGACCCTGGCGTACTCGATCGCCGGGCACCCGAAGTACGAGATCACCGGCGGCGAGGTGCTGCTGGACGGTCAGGACGTGCTCTCGATGGCCGTGGACGAGCGGGCCCGGGCCGGCCTCTTCCTCGCCATGCAGTACCCGGTCGAGGTGCCCGGTGTCTCGGTGGCGAACTTCCTGCGCACCGCGAAGACCGCGGTGGACGGCGAGGCGCCGAAGCTGCGTACCTGGGCCGGCGAGCTGCGCGGCGCGATGGAGCGGCTCCAGATGGACCCGGCGATGGCCCAGCGCAACGTCAACGAGGGCTTCTCCGGCGGTGAGAAGAAGCGGCACGAGATCGTCCAGCTCGAGCTGCTCAAGCCGAAGGTGGCGATCCTCGACGAGACCGACTCCGGGCTGGACATCGACGCCCTGCGGGTGGTCAGCGAGGGCGTCAACCGGGTCCGCGAGACCGGCGAGACCGGGCTGCTGCTGATCACCCACTACACCCGGATCCTCCGCTACATCACGCCGGACTTCGTGCACGTCTTCGTGGCCGGCCGGATCGTCGAGCAGGGCGGCCCGGAGCTGGCCGAGAAGCTCGAGGCCGAGGGCTACGAGCGGTACGTCGCCGGCGCCGGCACGGCCCGGGCCTGAGAACCGGAAGGGCACCGTCGAGATGACCAGCATCGCGATCCCGCCGGGGATGCCACAGTACGACGACGTGCCGCGCTACGACGTCGAGGCGGTACGCGCCGACTTCCCGATCCTCGGGCGCGAGGTCAACGGCCACCCGATGGTCTACCTCGACAGTGCGAACACCTCGCAGAAGCCCCGCCAGGTGCTGGACGCGCTGCGCGGGCACTACGAGCGGCACAACGGCAACGTCTCCCGCTCGGTGCACACCGTCGGCACGGAGGCGACCGAGGCGTACGAGGGGGCCCGGGCGAAGGTGGCGGCGTTCGTCAACGCGCCGAGCGCCGACGAGGTGGTGTTCACCAAGAACTCCACCGAGGCGATCAACCTGGTCGCGTACGCCTTCTCCAACGCCTCGCTCGGCGGCCCGGCCGGTGACCCGAGGTTCCGGCTCGGCCCCGGCGACGAGATCGTGATCTCCGAGATGGAGCACCACTCGAACATCGTGCCGTGGCAGTTGCTCTGCGAGCGGACCGGCGCCACGCTGCGCTGGTTCCCGGTCACCGACGGCGGCCGGCTCGACGAGTCCGGGCTGGAGGACCTGGTCAACGAGCGGACCAAACTGGTCTCGATCGTGCACATGTCCAACATCCTCGGCACGATCAACGCCACCGCCCGGATCACCGAGCGGGTCCGGCAGGTCGGCGCGCTGCTGCTGCTCGACTGCTCGCAGTCGGTGCCGCACCTGCCGGTCGACGTGGTCGACCTGGACGCCGACTTCATCGCGTTCACCGGCCACAAGATGTGCGGGCCGAGCGGGATCGGGGTGCTCTGGGGCCGGGGCGAGCTGCTGGCCGCGATGCCTCCGGTCTTCGGCGGCGGATCGATGATCGAGACGGTCGCGATGACCGGCTCGACGTACGCGCCGCCGCCGGCCCGGTTCGAGGCCGGTACCCCGCCGATCGCCGAGGCGGTGGCGCTGGGCGCGGCGGTGGACTACCTGACCGGGATCGGCATGAAGGCGATCCAGTGGCACGAGAGGGAACTGACCGCGTACGCGCTGGACGCCCTGGAGACCGTGCCCGGGCTGCGGATCTTCGGTCCGTCGGTGCCGGTGGGCCGGGGCGGGACGATCTCGTTCGCGCTGGACGGTATCCACCCGCACGACGTGGGACAGGTGCTGGACGCCGAGGGCATCGAGGTGCGGGTCGGTCATCACTGTGCGCGACCGGTCTGCGTCCGGTTCGGCGTACCGGCGACGACCCGCGCCTCGTTCTACCTGTACACCACGACCAGCGAGGTCGACGCCCTGGTGCGCGGGCTGGAACAGGTACGGAAGGTGTTCGGGTAATGCAGGTCGACCAGCTCTACCAGGAGATCATCCTGGATCACTACAAGCATCCGCACGGGCGCGGGCTGCGCGAGCCGTACGCCGCCGAGGCGCACCACGTCAACCCCACCTGCGGGGACGAGGTGACTGTCCGGGTCGCGCTGGACGACGACACGCTCAGTGACGTGTCGTACGACGGTCTGGGCTGCTCGATCAGCCAGGCGTCGGCGAGCGTGCTGCACGAGCTGCTCACCGGCAGACATACCGGGGACGCGTTCGCGGTGCACGCCGCGTTCGTCGAGCTGATGTCCGGGCGTGGGCAGGTCACCCCGGACGAGGAACTGCTCGGCGATGCGGTGGCGTTCGCCGGGGTGGCCCGCTATCCGGCGCGGGTGAAGTGCGCGCTGCTGCCCTGGATGGCGTTCAAGGATGCCGCGGCCAGGGCCGGAGTGGACGTCGAGGCCGCAGGCGAGGACAGTAACGAGCGGAGCGAGGTGAAGACGGCATGACTGATCAGGACACGACGACCGCGTCGGCCGAGTCGACGGGGTCGACCGGCAGGGCAGCGGTCGCCGACATCGAAGAGGCGATGAAGGACGTCGTCGACCCCGAGCTGGGCATCAACGTGGTCGACCTCGGTCTGGTCTACGGGGTGCACGTCGACGACGAGAACGTCGCGACCCTGGACATGACGCTCACCTCGGCGGCCTGCCCGCTGACCGACGTGATCGAGGACCAGGCCCGGCAGGCGCTGACCACCGGACCCGGCGGCGGCCTCGTCAACGACATCCGGATCAACTGGGTCTGGCTCCCCCCGTGGGGCCCCGACAAGATCACCGACGAGGGCCGCGACCAACTCCGCGCCCTCGGCTTCAACGTCTGAGCGGTACTGTCGCAGATCTTGACGACTTGTCGTCGCGGGAACGACAACAAGTCGTCGACATCTCCGGTGGACTTCCCCGGTGCGGATGCCGGGGGACGAGGGCAGCGGGTGGGAGTGGCTGCTGTTCGAGCAGTCGCAGGTGGTGAGTTGGGGCAGGCTGTCGCGGCGCTGTCGCCGGGGAGGGTCCGGCACCTGCTCGCCACCGGGCGCTGGCGGCGGTGGTGTCGCGGTGTGCTGGTGGCACATCCGGGTGAGTTGACCCGGGCTCAGCAACTCTGGGTGGCGGTGCTCTCGGTCGGAACGGACGCCGTACTGGCCGGCCTCGGCGCCGCCGCCGAGGCGGGACTGCGGGGCTTTCGTCCGGAGCCGATCGACGTACTCGTGCCACAGGGGCACAGCACCTCGACCGCACGTCGTCGGCTCGCACCCGGGATGCCCGGGGTGCGGGTGCACCGGACCAGGTCACTGCCGCCCGATCAGGTGCAGGCGGCACGACCGACGCGGACCAGCACGGCCCGATCACTGGTGGACGCGGCCGGCTGGGCGCGTACCGACGACGAGGCACGGTCGGTCATCGCGGCCGGGTGCCAGCAGCGCCTGGTGCTGCCAGGGGAGATCATCAAGGTGGTCGAGGAGTTGCCCCGAGCCCGTCGCCGGGCGCTGGTGCTGGAAACCGCTCGGGATGCCGAAGGTGGCGCGGAGGCGCTCTCCGAGATCGACTTCGTCCGGCTCTGCCGGCGGTACGGCCTTCCCCGGCCTGACCTTCAGGAACGGCGCCGTGATGCCAGTGGCCGGGCACGCTACCTGGACGCGTACTGGCGGCGCTGGCGGCTGCACGTCGAGGTCGACGGTGCACACCACATGCAGGTACGGCACTGGGAGGCGGACATGCGCCGGCAGAACGAGGTGTGGCTCGACGGCGACCGCCTGCTCCGTTTCTCCGCCCACCAGATCCGCCACCACCCCGCCGAAGTGGCGGACCAACTCCACCGCGCCCTCACCACCGCCGGCTGGGCGCCCGACGAGCCGTAGATCTTGACGACTTGTTGTCGTTCCCGCAGCGACAATTCGTCAAGATCTACTGGCCCGCTCAGTGTGCGTACGCCTGGAGTTCCCAGAGGGAGAAGCCGTAGCCGGTGGCTCGGGTGAGGGCGTGCAGGCGGAGGTGGCGGGCCGGGGTGGCCGGGAAGTCGACGTTGTCGGTGCCGCCGTCACCGGCCGTGGTCGACCAGACCGGGCGCCAGCTCGTGCCGTCGGTGGAGACCTCGATCCGGTACGACCGCGCGTACGCCGCCTCCCAGTGCAGCACCACCCGACCCACCGGCCGGGTCGACCCGAGGTCGACGGTGATCGACTGGTTGTCCGCCCAGGAGCTGGCCCAGCGGGTACCCGGATCGCCGTCCACCGCCCGGGCGGCGCCGTTGCCGAGCTGGCTGCTCGACGCGCTCACCGGCCGCCCGGCGGCGAGATTGGTCAGCTCGTCGCCGCGCCCGGCCGGGAACGAGACCACCTGCTGGTAGGTCGGCCGGTTCTGCCAGGCGATGGTGGCGTGCCGGATCCCGCCCAGCGGGGACTGCACGATGGCGTCGGCGCACCACTGGTCCCCGGCGGCGCAGTGCTCGTCGCCGGGATAGACCTCGGCTGCCGGCTGGGCAGCGGCGGTACGCAGGGTCTCCAGCAGGATCTGCCGGCAGGCGGCCAGGCTCCCGTCGCCGCAGTACGTCCGGCCGAGCCCGCCCGCGACCGGCTCGCCGAGCACCGCCCGCAGGTCGGCGTCGACATAACCCCACCAGCCGTACTGGTAGGACGAGCCCTTGTGCGTCTGGGCGTCGGCGGCCGAACCGGGCAGCTCCGGGGTGTCACCCTGCTGGTGCCCGGAGGGGGACTCGTTGATCTGCATCGCGTTGACCAGCGCCTGATAGAGGTCACCGCCGAGCGGCCCGGCGAACTGGCCCCGGACCAGCAGCGGCCACCAGGCGTCGAAGACCCGGATCGCCTCGGCGTGCTGGTACGACTTCGAGCCGGCCGAGGTCTCCACCCGCAACGCCCCGGCCTGCCGCCACGCCTTCAGCCGGCCGATCACCCCGGCCAGGCCGGCGTCGCCGACCGGTTGGCTCTCCAGCACCCGGACCAGCTCGTCGAGCACCTCGATCCCGCGCAGGTCGGTCAGGCCGGCCCGCTGCACCAGCGCGGTCAGCGAGGCGCGGTCGAACTTCTGCCCGGCGTCGATCGCCGCCCGGATCGGCTTGTCCAGCAGGTCGCCCCGGTGCACCGGACCGAAGCTGAAGTTGCCGTCCGAGGCGCCGTAGTCCGCGGCCTGCTTGTTGTTCCAGCTCACGTAGTAGTCCTGGTCGACCGAGTTCGGGTGCGCCGACGCCGGGTGGTAGCTCGCGGTGTTGCCGGCCGGGTCGAAGCCCTGCCATTCGTACGCCGGCTCGGCCCGGATCGGCAGGTTCGGGTTCGATCCGGCGGCCCGCACCGGGTTCAGCCCGGAGTTGGCGTACGCCGCCTGGCGCGAGTTGACGTAGAACCAGTTGAAGGCGTACCCGATCTCGGAGGCCGCGGCGGTGAACTGGGCGGCGGAGCCCATCGCGGCGGGGTCGTTGAACATCTGGAACCCGATCGCCGAGTCGGCCTCGTGCCGGTACGTCGACCGGAGCTGGGTGAACGCGTGCGGCACCCCGCCGACCGTGCCCCGCCAGGCCACCAGCCCCAGCCTGGTCCGCCGGGCGATCATCGTGTACGAGCCGGCCGCCGTGCCGTCCGCGACGGTCGGCCGCCAGGAGTTGACGTGCGAGAGTTCCTCCATCGCCAGGCACTGCCCGCGATGGCGGTAGAAGTTGCTGGCCAGCGTCGGTGCGCTGCCGTCGGTGGTGCAGAGCGGCACCGCGTAGGTGTCGGTGATGTCCTGGGTGGCCGAGGTGGCGCTCCAGGCGTAGTCCTGGCCCCGGCCGAGCAGTACGTAGAGGTTGACCCCGGCGAACGCCGCCCCCCGGGCGCTGATCCCCGGCCCCTGCAACTCCTGCATCATCAGTAGTTGCGGCGCGAAGTAGCCGGTCTGCGGGCCGAAGACCGCGACCGGGTGGCCGGTGGCCGAGTGTGCGCCGGAGATCACGGCGGCGTTCGACATCCCCCGTGGTGTGATGGTCAGCCCCGACAGCGCGGCGGCCAGCTCGGACGGTCCGCCGGTGGCCTGCCGGGCCGACCCGCTGGGGTTGGCGGTGACCGCCTCCGGTCGGGCCGAGCCGGGGTCCGGCAGTACCACGCTGGGCGCGTCCGGGTCGGCGGCGCCGTACGGGAAGCTCTGCCCGTCGTGCAGGGTCAGCACCGTCTCCGGGTTGTTCTGCATCCGGAACGCGGTCCACACCCGGTCGCCCTCGACCGGGCCGTACTTCGCCCGGGCGGCGATCCGGACCAGCGCCGACTGCATCTCGTGCCCGCCACCGCCGCCGAACAGCCCGCCGACCACGCCGGAGATCGCGATCAGGTCGGTCAGCTGGAACGGCTCCGGCCCACCCGCGTTGGTGATCGCGTCCAGGTGCCCGGTCAGCACGTACTCGCCGGGGCAGTTGCGGTTGGCCATGCAGTGCCGGATGTAGGCGTTGATCCCGGCGATGTACTCCTGGACGTCGGCGTAGAGCTGCTCGCCCCGGGGACCCCGCTGGCGCAGCGCGGCGACCTGGGCCGCGAGGTCCGCCTCGGTGTACGGCGAGTTCCGCCAGACGCTCTGTTCGAGTGCCCGGTTGCCCGGTGCCCCGCCGGCGAACGGGGTGAGGGTGCCCCGGCCGACGTGCCGGAGCAGGTCCATGGTGAAGAGCCGGTCCTCCGCGCCGACGTAGCCGGCGCCGAACATCGTGCCGCCCCGGGTGGTACCGGTGACGTGCGGGACGCCGGTCGCCCGGTCCCGCAGCACGGTGACGTCGGCCCGTGGCGAGTAGCTGCGTTCGACCTGGCCGGGCGGCACCCCGAAGGAGGCGTCGTTGAAGAACGACCCGAGCTGCTCCTCACGCAGCCCGGCGTACCCGTAGACCAGGCTGGCGTACCGGTCGAGCTGGTCGCCGGCGTGCCGGGGCAGCACCCCGAGCGCCTGGTTGGCCAGTACCTCGACCAGGGTGGCGTTGCCGTTCTGGCCCGGCGGCAGGATGTCGGCGCACTCGCCCAGGCAGTAGTCGCCGGCCGCGAAGGCGGTGCTGGCCGGCGCGTCGGCGGGAGCGGCGGGCGGCGCGGCGACCGGGCCGGACGGCGGGGCGGCCGGTGCCGGGGCGGCGGTGAACGCGAGCACGGCCGCGCTGAGCACCGCGATCCCGGCGGCGGCACGGCGGCGGGGACGGTGAGCCATCGGGAATCCTTCCGACGGTACGAGTGAATGTGAGCAACATTCAGCTACCGGATGGTAACGAGTTCGCCGGTCCGATAGATAGTCCTGGATCGGCTCGGCAGCGCTGGCGGATAATCCGTCGCGGGCGGGCGCACGACCGGCCAGAATCGTCCCGTGATCACGCCTGCCTCGTGGACCTCCGCTCCCGCCGCCGTGCCCGACCGGGCCGCCCGGCGACAGCGGAAGCGCACCCGGTCGGCGTCGATCACCCCGGCACCGTCATGACCGACGCGCTCGTCGCCGGTTTGCTCGCCGGATACGGCGTCGCCATCCCGGTCGGCGCCATCGCCATCCTCGTGATCGGACTGACCGCGCGTACCTCGATCCGGGTCGGCGCCGCCGCCGCGCTCGGGGTCGCCACCGCCGACGGGCTGTACGCGGCCGTCGCCGTGCTCGGCGGCGCCGCGCTGGCCGGCCTGATCGAGCCGATCGCCGAGCCGCTGCGCTGGGTCGCGGTCGGGGTACTGCTGCTGCTGGCCGGTACGGGTGCCTGGGGCGCCGTCCGGCACCGGACCGACCCGGGCCGGGCGGCCAGGACCGACCGGAGCCTGGGCACGCCGCCGCGGGCGTACGGCGGGCTGCTGGCACTGACCCTGCTGAACCCGATGACGATCCTCTACTTCGCCGCCCTGGTGCTCGGCCGGCGGGCCGGCACCGAATGGTCGGGCGGTGCGGAGGCGGTATTCGCGCTCGCGGCGTTCGTCGCCTCGGCGAGCTGGCAGCTACTGGTCGCCTCCGGCGGTTCGCTGATCGGCCGGGTGCTCTCCGGACCCCGGGGGAGGCTGGGCACCGCCCTCGTCTCCAGCGCGCTGATCGCCGCACTCGCCGTCCACCTGCTGCTGCGCTGACCGGGACCTGCGGCCGGTCGCCGAAGTTCTCCGGACGGGGCGCGCCCCAGCCGGTGAAGTGGCCCCCCGCACACCTGTTCCAGCAACTCGACCGCCGGGCCGACGACGAACCGGCGGTGCGGGCCGGGTACGGCCCGGCGGCCGGGTGCGACCTGCTGCCCGAAGCTCATCGACGGGCCGGACCCGGCGGCCGGGTGCCGGCGGTGGACGTCGTACCGTTCGGGGATGAACAGCCGACCCGCTGCCGGCGGCGGCCGGTGGGTGGACGTGCCCCCGGCCCGGCTCGCCCGCTGGCTCGACGGCTTCGCCGAGCGGCACGGCGGGCCGCCGGAGGTCGACGCCGGGCCGGACGGGTTGCGGCTGACCGCCCCGGACGGCACGCTCGCGGTGCTGCATCCGCCGCCGGGCGTGCCCGCCCCGGACGATCTGCCCGCCTTCGCGGCGCAGGTCGCCGTACCTCGGCGGCTGGGCCTGTTGCTGGCCCGCAAGGGTGCGGTGGCGGTCGGCGTCGCCGAGGGCGACCGCCTCGTCGTCTCCAAGGTGGACAGCCGCTACGTGCAGGGCCGCACGGCGGCCGGTGGCTGGTCACAGCAGCGGTTCGCCCGGCGCCGGGACAACCAGGCCAAGGCCGCCGCAGCCGACGGGGCGGAACTGGCCGTCCGGCTGCTGCTGCCCGAGGCCGGCCGACTCGCCGCCGTGGTGGCCGGTGGCGACCGGCGGGCGGTGGAGACCATCCTGGCCGACCGGCGGCTGGCCCCGGTGGCGGCGCTGCGGGCCGAGCGGCTGCTCGACGTACCCGAACCCCGGCACACCGTACTGGTCGACGCGATCTCCGCCGCCCGGGCGGTACGCGTGCTGGTCCGCGATCCGTAGCCGGCGATACCCCGCGGTGCAGTGGTCAGCGGGCGGTGCCGAAGGTGTCGCAGGTGGTCGGGTCGCCGCTGGAGTAGCCGGTGCCGAGCCACTTCTGCCGGTCGGCCGAGCTGCCGTGGGTGAACTGCGACTCGTCGATCCGGCCGCCGGACCTCCGCTGGATCGCGTCGTCGCCGATCGCCGCCGCCGTGTCCAGCCCCTCCTGGATGTCCCGCTCGGTGAGGCTGGTGAAGATCTTCACGCCCCGGTCGTCGGCGGTGCCGGTGGCGTTGCGGGCCCACGCGCCGGCGTAGCAGTCCGCCTGGAGTTCCAGCAGCACCGAGAGCCGGTTGGCCTCGTCGGGGCTGGCCTGCCGCTGGTCGCGTACCCGTTGCTCGGTGCCGAGCAGGTCCTGCACGTGGTGGCCGTACTCGTGCGCCAGCACGTACGGCTGGGCGAACTCGCCCGGGGCGCCGAGCTGCTCGGCGAGTACCCGGTAGAAGCTCAGGTCGATGTAGACCTGGTCGTCGAGCGGGCAGTAGAACGGCCCGACCCCGGAGTCGGCCTGGCCGCAGCCGGTGCTCACCGCCTGTGCGAAGAAGACCGTGTCGGATTCCTGGTACGGCCGGTCGAAGTGCTGCGGCATCGCCCGCTGCCAGTACGCCTGGATGGAGTTGACGTAGAGGGTGTTGCGGCAGTCGAGCTGGCCCAGCGCGTCCTCGGCCTGGCACCGCTGTTCCAGCGCGGTGTTGTCGCCCTGCTCCTCCCCGCCGGCGCCGGTGAGCTGGCTGACCCCGAAGCCGCCACCGACCAGGGTGACCAGGACGGCGATGATCAGGCCGACCACGCCGCCCCGGCCACCGCCGATCGGGATGGGGATCCCGGCCGGCCCGCCGCCGGACCCGCGCCGGTCCTCCACCTGACTGGTATCGATCTGCGCGTCCTTGTTGAGTTCCATCCCGTACCCCGATCGCCCTGATCGCCGATGCCTCGCCCGATGTCTGCTCCTGCCCGATGTGGCGGTTTGTCGATACCCGGTGATCTTGATCGGTAATCCGGGCCCGGCTCCCGCCGGCCGCCCGGTACAATCGGAGCGTGCTGCTCTGCGAAGGCTGAACGCCCCGAGCCGCCGGATCCGTGGTCCGCCGGCTCGTTCGTGTGCCCTGAGTCAGCCTTCGACCCCGAGAGCGAGTCCTCCGACATGATCACTGCGAGCGGCCTGGAACTCCGTGCCGGCGCCCGGATCCTGCTGTCCGACACCACGCTGCGGGTCCAGCCCGGCGACCGGATCGGCCTGGTCGGCCGAAACGGCGCCGGCAAGACCACCACCCTGAAGGTGCTGGCCGGCGAAGGTCAGCCCTACTCCGGGCAGGTCGACCGGCGCAGCCAGGTCGGCTACCTGCCGCAGGACCCGCGTACCGGCGACCTGGGGGTCACCGCGCGGGACCGGGTGCTCTCCGCCCGGGGGCTGGACGTGCTGATGGCCCGGATGAAGGAGATCGAGGAGCAGTTGGCCGACGGCAGCGGTGACGACCGGCTGGTCCGCCGGTACGGCGCGCTGGAGGACCAGTTCGCCTCCCTCGGCGGGTACGCCGCCGAGGCGGAGGCGGCGCGGATCTGCGCCAACCTCGGCCTGCCCGATCGGATCCTCGCGCAGACCATCGGTACCCTCTCCGGCGGCCAGCGCCGCCGGGTCGAGTTGGCCCGGATCCTGTTCCGGGACGCGGCCGAGAACGGCGGCGGGATCCTGCTGCTCGACGAGCCGACAAACCACCTGGACGCCGACTCGATCACCTGGCTGCGCGGCTTCCTCGCCGCGCACAAGGGCGGGCTGATCGTGATCAGCCACGACGCCTCGCTGCTGGAGGCCGTGGTCAACAAGGTCTGGTTCCTGGACGCCACCCGCTCGGTGGTGGACGTCTACAACGTCGGCTGGCAGAAATACCTGGAGCAGCGGGAGACCGACGAGCGTCGCCGCCGCCGGGAGCGGGCCAACGCCGAGAAGAAGGCCGGCGCGCTGATGGCCCAGGCCGACAAGATGCGGGCCAAGGCGACCAAGACGGTGGCCGCGCAGAACATGGCCCGCCGGGCCGAGAAGCTGCTCTCCGGGCTGGAAGAGGCCCGGGTCGCCGACAGGGTGGCCAAGGTCCGGTTCCCCAGCCCGGCGTCGTGCGGCAAGACGCCGCTGACCGCCACCGGGCTCTCCAAGTCGTACGGCTCGTTGGAGATCTTCACCGACGTCAACGTCGCCGTCGACCGGGGCTCCCGGGTCGCGATCCTCGGGCTCAACGGCGCAGGCAAGACCACCCTGCTGCGGATCCTCGGCGGGTTGCTGCAGCCGGACACCGGCGAGGTCCGGCCGGGCCACGGGCTGCGGCTGGGCTACTACGCGCAGGAGCACGAGACCCTCGACGTGGACCGCAGCGTGCTGGACCACATGCGCAGCGCCGCCAACGAGCAGTCCGACACCGACCTGCGCAAGATCCTCGGCGCGTTCCTCTTCTCCGGCGACGACGTGGACAAGCCCGCCGGGGTGCTCTCCGGCGGCGAGAAGACCCGGCTGGCGCTGGCCACCCTGGTCTGCTCGGGCGCGAACGTGCTGCTGCTGGACGAGCCGACCAACAACCTCGACCCGGTGAGCCGGGAGCAGGTGCTCGACGCGATCGCCCGCTATCCGGGGGCGATCGTACTGGTCACCCACGACCCGGGCGCGGTGCTGGCGCTCAAGCCCGACCGGGCGATCCTGCTGCCCGACGGCGACGAGGACGCCTGGAGCGACGACCTGCTCGAGTTGGTCGAGCTGGCCTAGCGGCGGTCCCGCCGCCGGCCGGCGGCGGGATTCCGGGTACTGACCGACGACGATCTGCCGCGATCGGCGCAGGTGACGACGTGACGAAGAGGACGGTCAGTACGACAATGTCTCGGGGTTTGCCGGCGGCGAGCCACAGACGACACTGCGCGGACCGGAACACCATTCTGCGGAATCCGCCCCTACGGAATCCGAGCCGGGAACGAAACTCTCCGCGACGGAAGCCGAAACTTGACGGCGGAAGAACGAAACTCGCCGGATGATGAGGCGAAACTCCCGTTGGGTGGAAGGAAACTCGACCGGGGGCCGGGAAAACCGCGGCGACCCGGGTCGCGACCGGACGCCCGCGGCTCGAAATCCCTGCTGACGTGCGGTGGAAGCTCGGATGGTGGGTGTGGACGGCGTCGGTGGCGCAATCACTCAATCGGGAAACTGACACTGCTGTGCGTGTCGGTTGGCGAAGAGTTGATATCTAGCGCATGATCGTTCGAGGCGGTCTAATAGGTGGGACCGTATCGAACCGCACAGTCTGGGACGTGAGGAATCAACATGGCAGCCACTGGCACAGCCACCAGCACTGAGAAGGGTCGCCGGATCGTCGGAGCCGAGCGCCAGACGCTCGCCAAGGACCTGGTCAAGCGGTATACCTCCGGCGAAAGCATCCGCGCCCTGGCGGCCTCGACCGGCCGTTCCTACGGGTTCATCCACCGGGTGCTCACCGAGTCTGGTGTACAGCTTCGTCAGCGTGGCGGCGCGCGTCGTCGGAAGAAGGCGTGACCCGCTCAGCAGCCGGGTCCGGACCCGTACGCCGACGGACGTCTTCGTGACCGTCGGCGTACGACTCAACTGCGACGGGCCGGTCGCGACACTGACGTTGTGCCGGCCCGACGTACTCAACGCACAGACCCCACAGATGTGGCGGGCGATGCGCGACTTCTCCCGGGACCTCCCGGGCGACGTACGCGTCGTGGTGGTACGGGGCGAGGGTCGGGCCTTCTCCGCCGGGCTCGACCTCTCGGTGGCGACCGGCCGGTCCGGGGCGGAGAACTCGCTGGCCGAGATGGCCGCGTTGCCGCCGGAGGAGTGTGCCGAGCGGATCGCCGGCTTCCAGGCGGGGTTCACCTGGCTGCACCGGCCTGACCTGATCTCGATCGCGGCGGTGCAGGGGCACGCCATCGGGGCCGGCTTC
Organism: Plantactinospora sp. KLBMP9567; assembly: GCF_033446045.1. Taxonomy (NCBI): domain Bacteria; kingdom Bacillati; phylum Actinomycetota; class Actinomycetes; order Micromonosporales; family Micromonosporaceae; genus Plantactinospora; species Plantactinospora sp. KLBMP9567. Next base: position 39,429 of record NZ_JAWQRR010000041.1, read on the forward strand.
CAGCTCGCGCTCGCCTGCGACCTGCGGGTGCTGGCCTCCGACGCCACGTTCGCGATGGCCGAGGTCACCCTCGGCCTGGTGCCCGATCTCGCCGGCACCAAGCGGCTGGTGGATCTGGTCGGCTACGCCCGGGCCCTGGAGATCTGCGTGACCGGCCGGCGGATCGACGCGGCCGAGGCGGAGCGGCTCGGCCTGGCCACCGTGGTCGTGCCGCCGGACGACCTCGACGCGGCGGTCCAGGACCTGACGGCGGCGGTCCTGAGCGGCAACCGGGACGCGGTGGTGGAGATCAAGGCGCTGCTCGCCGGCGCCTCCGGGCGCTCTCCGGCGGAGCAGCAGCGGGCCGAGCGCGAGGCGCAGGCCCGGCGTATGCGCGATCTTGTCGGAGCCGGCGAATAGGCTGGAGCCCGACGGCTGCATGATCAGCCGACGGGGTGTGTGATCAAGGGACCATTCGGGAAGAATCGGGCCGCCACTCCGGTTGTCGTAGTCGTCGAGGACGACTGGGAGGTCGCGCGTGGTGAACCCGATGGGTGCTGGTGCCAGCATGGGCGGTTGGAACATGCTGCGCTCGTTGCGCAACCGCGACGAGGTGACCGCACACCGGGTGAGCCGGCGCAGCGTACGGCGGGTTGTCGAGTTCGCCCGTCCGTACCGGCGGGACATCGTGGTGTTCCTGGTCACGGTGGTGTTCGCCGCGGTCATCGGGGTGGCGACCCCGGTGCTGGCCGGTGACGTGATCAACGCGATCTCGCGGGGTGGCTCCGACGCGGGTGACCTGGTCGTCCGGCTGGCCCTGGTGATCGCCGGCCTCGCGGTGGTCGACGCGCTGCTCTCACTGGCCCAGCGCTGGTATTCGGCGCGGATCGGCGAGGGGATCATCCTCAACCTGCGTACCCGGGTCTACGACCACGTCCAGCGGATGCCGCTGCAGTTCTTCACCCGCACCCAGACCGGGGCGCTGGTCAGCCGGATCAACAACGACGTGACCGGCGCGCAGCGGGCCTTCACCAGCACCCTCTCCGGGGTGGTCAGCAACATCATCCAGCTCGTGCTCACCGCCGCCGTGATGTTCACGCTCTCCTGGCAGATCACCGCACTCTCCCTGGTGCTACTGCCGATCTTCATCATCCCGGCCCGCCGGGTCGGCCGCCGGCTGGCGGAGATCACCCGGGAGTCGTACGACCTCGACGCCAAGATGAACGCCACCATGACCGAGCGGTTCGGGGTGGCCGGGGCACTGCTGGTCAAGCTCTTCGCCCGGCCCGACGTCGAGGCGCGGCGGTTCGGCGACCGGGCCGAGCGGGTCCGCGACATCGGCATCCAGTCCGCGATGTACTCCCGCACCTTCTTCGTGGCCATGCTGCTGGTGGCCTCGCTGGCCCAGGCCCTGACCTATGGCCTCGGCGGCTGGCTCGCCGTCCAGGGCAACGTCAGCGCCGGCACGGTGGTGACGCTCGCCCTGCTGCTCACCCGCCTCTACGGCCCGCTGACCGCGCTGTCGAACGTCCGGGTGGACGTGATGAGCGCGCTGGTCTCCTTCGACCGGGTCTTCGAGGTGCTCGACCTGACCCCGTCCATCGCCGAGAAGCCGGGTGCGGTCGAGATCCCGCGCGGCGCCCGGCGGCTGGAGTTCTCCGACGTACGGTTCCGCTATCCCACCGCCGCCGAGGTGTCGCTCGCCTCGCTGGAGGAGGTCGCCACACTTGACCGTACGGTCAACGAGCCGGTGCTGCGCGGCGTCTCGTTCACCGTCGAGCCGGGCCAGCTGGTGGCCCTGGTCGGGCCCTCCGGTGCCGGTAAGTCCACCACCTCGATGCTGGTCTCCCGGATCTACGACGTGACCGACGGCGCGGTCCGGGTCGGCGGCGTGGACGTCCGGGACGCCACCCTCGACTCGCTGCGCGACACCATCGGAGTCGTGACCCAGGACTCGCACCTGTTCCACGAGACGATCGCCGAGAACCTGCGCTACGCCAAGCCCGACGCGACCGACGACGAACTCTGGGCGGCGCTGCGCGGGGCCCAGGTGGAAGAGCTGGTCCGCTCGCTGCCGGACGGGCTCGACACCATGGTCGGGGAGCGCGGCTACCGGTTCTCCGGCGGCGAGAAGCAGCGCATCGCCATCGCCCGGCTGCTGCTCAAGGCCCCGTCGATCGTGATCCTCGACGAGGCGACCGCACACCTCGACTCCGAGTCGGAGGCGGCGGTGCAACGGGCGCTGTCGGTGGCGCTGAGCGGGCGTACCGCGCTGGTCATCGCGCACCGGCTCTCGACCGTACGGGAGGCCGACCAGATCCTGGTGCTGGACGGCGGTCGGATCGTCGAACGGGGCCGGCACGAGGAGCTGGTCGCCGTCGGCGGGCTCTACGCCGAGCTGTACCGGACGCAGTTCGCCGTCGCCGACTCCCTGACCCCGTACGCCGACGCGGTCGGCCCGGAGCCGGTGATCACGATGCCGCGCCCCGACTACGACCCGGTCTGACCGCCTCCGCCAGGGTCGCCGCCCGCAGCGCCGCGAACTCGGCGGCCAATCCCGGCCCGGTGTAGTGCGCGTTCAGCCCGCTCGGGTTCGGCAGCACCCACAGCCGGGACCCGCCGAGCGTCTCCGGTTGCCGGCCGATCCTCGCGGTACGCCGCTCGAACGCCGTCCGGTACGCCGTGACCCCGAGTACCGCCACCCAGCGCGGCCGGTACCGCCGGAGCTTGCGGACCAGCAGCCGCCCTCCCTCGACGAGTTCCTCCCGGGTCAGTTCGTCGGCCCGCGCGCTGGCCCGGGCCGCCAGATTCGTGATGCCCAGCCCGTAGCCGAGCAGTTCGGCCTGGTCGGCCGGGTCCACCAGGTGCGGAGTGAACCCGCCCCGGTGCAGGGCCGGCCAGAACCGGTTGCCGGGCCGGGCGAAGTGCCAGCCGGTCGCGGCCGAGTAGAGCCCCGGGTTGATGCCGCAGAAGAGCACGTCCAGGTCCGGGGCGATCAGGTCGGGGAGCAGCCGATCGGCCGCCGCCGCCACCTCGGCCGGGGTCGGTCGGGGCCGGGACGGCCGGGCCGCCGTCAAGGCCGTTGGTTCTTCCGGGCCGCCCATACCACCACCAGCACCACAGCGGTCACCACCATCAGACAGCAGAGCCCCCCGACGACGGCGGCCACGATTATGCCGACGCTCGAAACCACGCTCACCTCCCAGACGGGTGGCAACACTATCCCGGCCCGCAACGGGGTCGGCGGGCGGAGACCAGCTCAGAGGCTGCGCAGCGCGCCGCCGTCGACCGGGATGGTGACCCCGGTCAGATAGCTGGCGGCGGGGGAGAGCACGAACGCCGCCACCCGGCCGAACTCGTCCGGGTCGCCGATCCGGCGCAGCGGTATCGCCGCCTCCGCGTCGGCCCGGGCCCGTTCCGGGTCCCCGCTGGCGGCGAAGAGTTCCCGGTTGCGGTCGGTGAGGATCCGGCCCGGGAGCAGGCTGAGTACGCGTACGCCGCGCGGACCGTACTCGTCGGCCATGTCCTTGGCCACCCCGGCCAGCCCCGGCCGCAGCCCGTTCGAGATGCCGAGTCCCGGAATCGGTGCCCGCACCGAGTTGGAGAGCACCAGGCCGAGCGCGCCGCCGCTGGGCAGTACCGCCGCGATCGTCCGGGCGGCCCGGACCGTGCCGAGGAAGATGGTCTCGAAGGAGTCCCGCCACTGCGCGTCAGTGGCCTGGGCGGCGCTGCCCGGCGGCGGTCCGCCGACCGAGACGAGGCCGCCGTCGAGCCGACCGAACCGTTCCAGGGCGGTGTCGACCAGCCGGGTCGCGGTGTCCGGGGTGGCCAGGTCGGCGGTGAGCCCCAGCACCCGGTCGTCCGGGCCGAGCCGTCCCGCCGCCGCGGCCACCTGGTCGGGGTCCCGGGCCGAGATCACCACCCGGGCACCGTCGGCCACCAGGGCCCGCGCGGTGGCGAAGCCGAGTCCCTTCGAGGCGCCGGTCAGCACGTACACCCGGTCCGCGAGTCCGAGATCCATCAGATTTGCGCGGAGGGGACCGGCGTCTTTAGGCGTCGGGGGAATCCGCGCTCCCTCCCTTCACTGTTAGTTGTGTGATGCCGGCATACCCGGCTTGTGGTTCGTGAGGTGCAGGTATCAACCGGAGGCGTACACAACCTCGGGTACCACGTCGTGCGGTGCCCGAAATACCGCCGCCCCGTGCTGACCGGCCCGGTCGCGACCCGCTTCGACGAACTGATCCGCGCCAAGTGCGATGAGCGTGGCCGGCAGGTCATCGTCCTAGAAGTCATGCCTGACCACGGTGCATCCGCAGCCACGGTCCGCCGGTACATCGACACCCAGTACGAGCGTCCGTGGCGCAAGGGCCAACCGTCGTGATCCGGGCGTACACATTCCTGCTCCGCCCCACCTCCCGACAAGCGGCATCCCTCACCGCATGTCTGGCCGACCATCGGCACATCTACAACGCCGCTGTTGAGGAGCGTCGGGAGGCGTACCGGCGGGCGCGGGTGACGGTTCGCGACGGCGACCAGTCCGCCCAGTTGAAGGACATCCGCCGGGCCGACCCCGACCACGCTCGCTGGTCGTTTTCCTCCCAGCAGGCCACTCTGCGCCGGCTCGATAAGGCGTTCGCCGCCTTTTTCCGCCGGATCAAAGCCGGCCAGACGCCCGGCTATCCGCGCTTCAAAGGCGCCGGCTGGTTCGACACAGTGGTGTGGCCCAAAGACGGTGACGGCTGTCGCTGGGACTCCACCCCGGACTCCGGTCAGACCCGCGTCTACCTGCAAGGCGTCGGGCACATGCGGGTCCACGCCCATCGCAAGGTGGATGGACGGATCAAGACGATCAGTGTGAAGCGTGAGGGTCGCCGCTGGTACCTGATCCTCGCCTGCGACGACGTACCCGCCGAACCGTTGCCACCCACCGGCGGCCCAGTCGGCATCGACATGGGCGTGGCCGCGTTCCTCACCACCTCCGACGGCGTCCAGGTCGACAACCCCCGCCACCTGGCCGCCTGCGCCGACCGGCTTGCCGAGGCGCAGCGCGCCCTGGCCCGGCGTCGGCGCGGCTCGAACCGTTGCCGGAAGGTCCGTGCCCGGGTCGCCGCCCTGCACGGCAAAGTCCGCCGGCAGCGACTCGACCACGCCCACAAGACCGCCCGCTGGCTCGTCGGCCAGTACGACCTGATCGCCCACGAAGGGCTGCGGACCAGCAACATGACCCGGTCGGCCGCGGGCACCGTCGAGCAGCCGGGCCGGAACGTGGCAGCCAAGTCGGGCTTGAACCGTTCGATCCTCGATGCGGGTTGGCGGGTGTTCCTCAACGTGCTGCACGCCAAGGCTGAAAGCGCCGGACGTGTCGTCGTCGAGGTCGACCCCCGCAACACCTCCCGCCTGTGCCCGACCTGCGGGCACTGCGTTGCGGAGAACCGCGCCACTCAGGCCGTGTTTCGGTGCGTTGGCTGCGGACACACCACGCACGCTGACGTGGACGCGGCCGGCAACACTCTGCGGGCAGGGCTTGCCCGTCAGACCACCACGGCGGTCTGAGAAGCCGGCGCCTTCAGGCATCGGAGGAGTCACGGAAGGGATCCTATGACCGCGGCGGCGGCGGTGTTGAGTCGATCTTCGGGGTGCGGGAGCGGGGGACGGTCCAGACGCGTACCCGACCGGCGACCTGCACCACCAGCACGTTGCCGGTCCGGCGTAGCGCCGGGCGCCGGCGCCGGCGTGCGGGCGTGCGGCCGTCGTACCGCCAGCCGGCCTCCCGGACCGCGAGTTCCTCGGCGGCGGGCCCTGGCAGCGCTCCCTCGGCGGCCAGGTGCCGGGCCAGGTCCCAGCCGTCCCGGATGGAGCCCGAGGTCGGGCGGTCCGCCGCCCAGGCGGCGAAGACGGCCGACCAGCGCCGGCCGTGCATGGCGGCGAGCAGCGGCCAGTGCCGGGCTACCTCGCCGGCACGCTTGTGCAGCAGCGCCGACCGGGCCACCCCGACCAGCCGGGCGTCGAAGCCGGGTGGCAGCGGCGCCCCGGCCACCAGCGCGGCCACCAGCGCCGCCTGCCGGTCGGCCAGCGTCCCGGCCGGCCCGGTGCGGGAATCGGCGACCATCTCAGGTCACCGTCGGGTAGCCGGAGGCGGCGGCGATCGCGTCGACCATCTCAGGTCACCGTCGGGTAGCCGGAGGCGGTGGCGATCGCGTCGAGTTCGGCGCGCAGCGCGGCAGCCGGTGGATAGTGCCCGTCGCGTTCCAGCAGCAGCGCCGGCGGCCGGTGCCGACCGCAGAGCTCGGCGACCAGGTCGAGTACCTCCTGCGGCACCGGGTCGGTGTGCGTGTCGTGGTAGATCCCGTCGCTGGCCGCCCCGCCCGCGACGTGTACGTAGCCGACCCGGTCCAGCGGCAGCCGGTCGAGCAGGTCGGCCGGGTCGGTGCCCCGGTTGCGGGCGTTGGCGTAGACGTTGGCGATGTCCAGCAGCAGTAGCGCGCCGGTCCGGTCGAGGATCTCGGTGAGGAAATCCGCCTCGTCCAGCTCGTCGTCCGGCCAGTCGAAGATGGCGGCGATCGGCTCCAGGGCCAGCGGGACGGAGAGCTCGGCCCGTACCCGGGCGACGTTGCCGACCACCGCGTCGACGGCTTCCCGGGTACGCGGCAACGGCAGCAGGTGCCCCGCCTCGATCCCACCGGCCCGGACGAAGGCGATGTGCTCGCTGGCCAGCGGCGCGTCCAGCAGCTCGGCGGCCCGGGCGAACTGGCGTACCCGGGCCGGCTCGACCGGGTCGGCACCGCCGAGGGAGAGCCGCACCCCGTGCGGTACCACCGTCACACCGCGGTCGCGTAGCTCGACGAGGCCCGGCGGTGGCCCGGCGGCGGGGATCGACTCGGCGATCACCTCGACGAACCGCAGGCCGGGCAGCTCCGCGACGAAGCCGGCGATCTCGGGCCGCCAGCCGATCCCTACCCCGTATCCGGCCTCCGGCGCCGACACACCGTTCCCGGTCGTCATCCGCCGCATCCGCCGCATCCGCCGCATCCGCCGCCGCATCCGCCGCCCCCCGAACCGCCGCCGCCGGAGCTGTCGCCGCCGGAGCCGTCGCCGGTGCTGCCGGCCGTCCATCCGCTGCCGCCGGCCGCCGAGCCGCTCATCGCACGCTGCACCTCCGCCTCGACCGCGAACGCCGGGTCGAACTCGACCAGCGCGGCCGTGCCGAACAGGGCGATCCCCAACGCCGCACCGGCCGCGCCGTAGGTGGCGTAGGCGGGCGAGTGCCGGGGCGCGAGATGCTGGTGCTGCCCGCGCAGGTCGCGCAGCAGCGCGTTCGCCGCCCGGGTCCGGCGGGGGACCGCGCAGAGCAGCACCACGCTGGTGGGCGCGAGCACCAGCAGGCTCAGCCCGAGGTAGCCGACCGGCTGGCCGCCGGCCAGACCGGCGACCAGCCGGGCCAGGCCGACCGCCACCAGCCCGAGTAGCAGTACCGGGCCGATCCGGGCGACCGGGCGGGCCGACGGGGACAGCGCCAGGCCGCTCCGAGCCAGGTCGGCCCGGAGGTCGGCGAGCGCCGCGCGGACCCGGGGCTCATTGTCGAGCGCCCGTCCGCGTATGCCCTGCGCGGCCGCCCGATGGATGGCGGCGTCGAGCAGCGTGGCCCGGATCGGCAACGGCCCGGTCTGCGTCAGCCGGTGCTGCGGGGTCGTGCCGACCGCCCCGGCGGCGCGCAGCCCGCCGAGCGTGGCGTGCACGGCCAGCCGGTCACCGCCGGACAACCAGGCGAGCTGGACGGGGTGCAGTCGCTCCGCCCCGGGCGGGCGGCGCCCGGCGAACCCGACCAGCCGGTGCAGCAGGGTGCCGAGCAGGACCAGTCCGGCGATCGTGAGGTAGAGGGTCAGGAAGACCGGCCCGGGAACGTCCCAGGTCTCGGCCTGCACCGTCAGCGCGTCCATGGGGTGCCTCCGCGTACGGGGGGTCGGACTGCCACCATTGTGGATCAGGTACGCCAGCCGGCTCGGTCGCGGTTCGGCTAACCTGCCACCGGCCGACCGCGCTGTCCGGGACGGCCGCGTTCAGCCGCCCGGCCGGCGGACCGCCTCCTCGACCAGGTCCAGCACCGGGCCGAGGTCGCCGGCCGGCCGGGCCATTGCCAGTTGCAAGACCAGGCCGTCGTAGGCCAGCTCCAGGAACCGGGCCAGCGTCTCGATCGGTACGTCGTCGCGCAGCACCCCGGCGTCCCGTTGCCGGGCCAGCCGCTCCCGGGTGGCCTCGGCGAGGCTCGCCGAGCGTTCCGCCCAGCGCTTCGCGAACTCCGGGTCGGTGCGCAGTCGCCGGGACACCTCGAGTTGGCTGCCCAGCCAGCCGGTGGTGTCCGGCGAGGTGGCACCGGCGAGCAGGTCGCGCATGACCTGCACCAGACCGTTGCGGGCCACCGTGGCGACCATGGCGGCGGCGTCGTCCTCGGCGACCGCGAGGAAGAGTGAGTCCTTGTCCCGGAAGTGGTGGAAGATCGCTCCCCGGGAGAGCCCGGTCGCCTCTTCGAGCCGGCGCACGGTGGCACCCTCGTAGCCGTGCCGGGCGAAGCAGGCCCGTGCCGCGCCGAGGATCTCCTGACGGCGGGCGTCGAGCTGGTCCTGACTTACCCTGGGCACCATCCGATCGTGCCAGGCAGCGAGCCGGTATGCAATCCGTACGTACGTCTTGGGTTGTCGCACCCGGCGCCCCCGAGCGCCGGCTCAGCCGGTGCGGCGTCCGACCATCAGGGCCTGGGCACCCCGACCCAGCGGGCCCCTGGCGTCGGAGAGCACCGTCTCGGCCAGCCCGGACCCGTGCCCGTCCAGGGTCGTGCCGGCCCGTACGTGCACCCACTCGTCGACCGGCTGCCGGTGCAGGTGCACGGTCAGTTCGGTGTTGATGAACCACCACTGCTCCATGTCCAGCAGCCGGCTCAGTCCGTTGCCGGAGTCGGCGAGCAGGGTGACCCGTTGCAGCGGGCTCGGCTCTTCCCCTGCCACCAGCGGGATCCGTTGCCGGGCCCAGGCCGAGGCCGGGCCGGGATGCTCGAAGTGACCGTCGACGAACCGCCAGTCGACCGCCCGCAGGTAGCCGATCTGCCAGCGCGGCTCGGTGAATTCGGACGGCTCCACCGGCCGGGGCGGTGGTGGTACCGGAGCGGTGACCACCCCGGCGGGTAGGTCGACCGGGGCGCGCCGGATCCGCCACACCCGGGCCCGCAGCACCACCCGTCCGGCGGCGTGCAGTTCGGCCTCGACCAGTTCGACCGAGCGTCCGGGCCGGGCAACGGTGGCCCGGACGGCGACCTCGGCCACCGGCACGCCGCCGAGGAACTCCACCGTCAGCCGGGTGACCTGGGCCGGCCCGTCCAGCGAGCTGGGTGCCCGTTCCACGGCACGGGTCAGCAGCGCACACGGCGGTCCGCCGTGTTGCAGGCCGCTGCTCCACGGCCCCTCGGAGGCCGGGGTGGCGACGTACCGCTCGGGGTCGTCGGTGGGCAGGAAGAAGGCGTCGGGCACGGGCCGATTTTCCTCGCCGGCGGCAGTTTCGCAAGATCGGCGCGGGATCCGCGCCCGGCTATCATCGCGGCCGTGACGCAGACCACCGCCGGACCGCCGGCCGCAGCACTGCCCGTCGCCGCGGTCCAGGCCGAGGCGGAACCCGGGAACGTGGCCGGGAACGCCGGCTCCGCCGCCCGGCTGGTCGGGCGGGCCGCCGACGACGGCGCCCGGGTCGTCGTACTTCCGGAGCTGTTCCTGCCGGCGTACCACCCGCCGACCCTGGCCGGCGATCCGGCCGGTACCGACGTGGCCGCCGACCACGACGGGCAGGTGGCGGACTCCCGGCTCGATCCGCTGCGCGCGGTCGCCCGGGACCGCCGGGTGGTGGTAGTGGTCGGCGCGGCGGTCCGGCACCCGGACGGCCGGCGGACCTGCTCGGCGCTGGTGGTGGACGGCGCGGGCCGGGTCAGCGCCGGATACGCCAAGCAGCACCTCTGGGGCCCGGACGAGAACGCGCTTTTCACGCCCGGGCGGTGCGGTGCGACCCTGCTGGTCGACGGTTGGCGGCTCGGTCTCGGGGTCTGCTACGACGGCTGTTTCCCCGAGCACGGCCGTGCGGCGGCGGCCGACGGGGCGCACGGCTATCTCTGCCCGAGCGGTTACCTGGTCGGCTCCGAACACCGGCGTGACCTCTACTACCGGGCCCGCGCGCTGGACAACACCATGTACGTGGTCTTCGCCAACGCGGTCGGTGGCGCGGCGCCGTGGCGGTTCAACGGCGGCGCGGCGGTCTACGACCCCGAGGGCCGGGTGCTGCGCCGGGCCGCGGACTCCGGTGCCGCCGTCGTCGTGGCGCGGTTCGACCCGGCCGAACTGCACCGGGTACGCGACGCGCACCGGATGCTCGCCGACCGGCTGCCCGGGCAGGGCGGGGTACGGACCCTGTTGACCGGTTGACCGCCTGTTGTCAGCTTGGCCAACCCGGGTTGTTTACATGCTGGGACTGTTGTCCGACCGGGTGCGTCCCGTACTGTGCGCAAGTGCCGCTGTTGCTCCTCGATCTGGACAACACTCTGCTGGACCGGGCGGGCCCGTTCCAGACCTGGGCGCAGAGTTTCCTGGCCGAGATCGGAGCGCCCGAGAGCGACATCGACTGGCTGCTCTCGGTGGACGCCGACGGCCTGACCAACCGCTGGGACGTGGCCGACGCGATCCGCGACAGGTACCGCCTCCGGATCCCCTCCATCGACCTTGTCGAGGCGCTGCACGAGGGAGTGGTGGAATACACCCGGCTCGATCCGTTGGTCGCCTGCGCGCTGCGGATCGCCGACGCTGCCGGCTGGGTGCCGGTGGCGGTCACCAACGGCACCGAGCGGCTCCAGGAGATGAAGATCAGGCGTACCGGCCTGGACCGCTATCTGGCGGACTGGGTGATCTCCGAGGAGGTCGGGGTCAGCAAGCCGAATCCCAGGATCTTCGCGCTCGCCGCCGAACGGGTCCGGATGCGGCTGCGCGGTGCCTGGATGGTCGGGGACAGCCCGGAGGCCGATATCGGCGGAGCCGCTGCGGTCGGGCTGCCCAGCGTCTGGCTGCACCGGGGCCGCCGCTGGATGGAGCGCCGGTACGCACCGACCAAGACCGTGGACGGGCTGATCGCCGCCGTCGCCACGGTGCTCGCCGCCTGATTCCGATCCGCCCCCGCCGCCCGCCCCCGCCCGCCGTCCGATGTCGACGTTGGGTGAACACTCCGACACCGTGCCGGCGATCGTGGCGGCCACCAGGAGGGCCGAGCCCGGCCGCGCGGCGGTAAATCGGTTGACCACCGTTCGCCGGACCGGCGAACATTGCGCGTCGGAGGACCCTGCCTGGTCTCTCCGGGTCGTATCGCATTCCGGGCACTGCCCGGCCGAGTGGAAGGAGGGGTGACAGTGGCTGTCGTTGTGCTGCGCTCTCGCCTGTTCTCTTCCGACTCGACCAGAGGATTCCTCCAGTGCCACGCGATTATGACGACTATTCCGGTTCGCCCCGCTCCCGTGGCGGCCGCACCACCCGCCGGTTCGACGACGACGAGCCGCGCTTCCTGAAACGGAACCGGCACGTCACGACGGCCGGGTTCGACACCAACACCGACACCGACACACCGGACGTCGGTGACCGCTGGTCGACCTGGGACCAGGCTGTGCACGGGCCGGAGCCGCATCCCGACTGGCTGGTCACCGAGCTGGCCGCCATCGACACCGAGCTGGGTGTGCTGAAGACCGGTAAGGAGGCGGACGTACACCTGGTCCGCCGGGCCGTACCGGGCAGCGACCGGAGCTGCCTGCTCGCCGCCAAGCGCTACCGCGACCCCGAGCACCGCCTCTTCCACCGGGACGCCGGCTATCTGGAGGGGCGCCGGGTGCGTCGGTCCCGGGAGAACCGGGCGATGGAGGGGCGTACCGCGTTCGGCCGGCAGATGATCGCCGGCCAGTGGGCTGCCGCCGAGTTCGCCGCGCTGACCCGGCTCTGGCAGGTGGGGTTGGAGCTGGGCAGCATCGCGGTGCCGTACCCGGTGCAGCTCATCGGGACGGAGCTGATGCTCGAGTTCGTCGGCGATCCGGTGCAGGGGGAGGCGGCGCCCCGGCTGGCCCAGCTCCGGCCCGACCCGGTGCCGCTGTGCCGGCTCTGGGACCAGCTCGTCGACGCGCTGGTCGTACTGGCCCGGGCCGGGTTGGCGCACGGCGACCTGTCGCCGTACAACCTGCTGGTGCACGGCGACCGGCTGGTGCTGATCGACCTGCCGCAGGTGGTGGACGTGGTCGCCAACCCGAGCGGGCGGGAGTTCCTGGCCCGGGACGTACGGGTGGTGGCCGCCTGGTTCGCGGCGCGGGGGCTCCCCGGCGAGCTGGTCGACCCGGGCGTGCTGACCGAGCAGCTGCTCCGGGAGGCGGGGCTGCGCTAGAAGTTCACTGGAGGTATTTCTCGACCTCGTTCACGCTGCGGGCTCCGGTGGTGTCCGGATCGGTGCCGGCCTGGCGGGCGGCCCGGCGCCGCCGGAGCAGGTCCCAGCACTGGTCGAGCGACTCCTCCAGCTCCCGCAGCCGGGTCCGGTCGTCGTCGGTCGAGTTCTCGACCTGCTGGGCGTGGTTGCGGAGCCGGTGTTCCTCGTCGACCAGGTCGGAGATCCGGCTCAGAATCGTCCTGTCGTCCATGCCCAAGATCCTGGCACAGCGTCGAACGTGCCGCCCACCATCCGCGCGGGTGATGGGTGGCACGCGGTCCGGCGCGGCCAGGCCCGGCCGGGACGCATTCATTGACATAGTTCTCTTCGGTTTCTATCGTGGCGATAGGAAAGCGCTTTCCGACTCTGTCCGAAGCACCGTCCCCACGTCTTTCCACCGCCTGCGAAGTGCGGAGACTTCCGTCCGGCCGGCGTACCCGCACGGGCCGCCCCCGGTGGCGCTGCCCGCGGCAACCGCACCCCACCGCGCCGGTCGAGCCTGCTCCGTGCACACCGCCACACCGCCGCGTATCCCCGCCACCACCGGAAAGGCAGAAGACCCGTGACCTCACCGAGCAGCAGTACCGGCACCACCGCCCCGGGCAGACCAGCCGGCAAACGCTGGCGGCGACCCGCCGCCGTCGGGCTCGCCGTCGCGCTGACCGCCGCCCTCGGCCACGGCCCCGGTACCGCACAGGCCGCCATCCTCGGCACCGACACCGGCGACGTCACGGTCGAGGCCGCCCCGCCCGGATCGTCCGCCACCTCGTCGACGGCCAGCATCTCCGGACCGATCGTGCCGGTGCCGGCGGGCCCGGCGGACGGCTTCGCCAGCGTGAACGCGCTCGGCCGGGACGGCACCACCGGCGGTGCCGGTGGAGCGGTGGTCACCGCCACCAACTCGACCGACTTCCTGGAGTACATCGACACGGTCGGGCCGCTGGTGATCCGGGTACAGGGAACCATCCAGATCAGCAGCAAGCAGGGCGTACGGCCGAACAAGACGATCATCGGCGTCGGGTCGAACGCCACGATCAACGGCGGCGGGCTGGACTTCTACCGGTCGTACAACGTGATCGTCCAGAACCTCAGCTTCACCGACGCCGAGGACGACGCGGTCAACGTGGGGCAGGAATCACACCACATCTGGATCGACCACAACCGGTTCACCGGCGCGGTGGACGGCTCGGTCGACATCGTCCGGGGCGCCGACTACGTGACGGTCTCCTGGAACCACTTCGACCACGCCGACAAGAGCATGCTGATCAGCCACTCCGACGGGGCCGCCTCGACCGACGTCGGGCACCTCAAGGTCAGCATCCACCACAACTTCTTCGACAACAGCCGGCAGCGGCACCCCCGGGTCCGGTTCGGCGAGCCGGTGCACGTCTACAACAACTACTTCCTCGGCAACGAGCTGTACGCCGTCGCCTCCACCGAGAACGCCGGCGTGCTGGTCGAGGGGAACTACTTCGAGAACGTGCCGTACCCGCTCTACTCGGCCAGCGGCTATGCCGACAGTGGACCGGGGCGGGCGGTACAGCGGAACAACATCTTCGTGAACTCCGGCGTACCGGAGACCGCGGGTTCGGTGGTCGAGCCGCGCACGTACTACGGGTACCAGCTCGACGCGCCGGCCGGGGTGCCGGCCTCGGTCCGGGCCGGTGCCGGTACCGGAAGGATCTCCGGCTGACCCGATCCCCGCGCTGACCCGGTCTCTTGACTGACCGGTCAGTTCGTGGCCGGCCGGGGCGGACGGTCGGGAGGTGGGTCCCGGCCGTCCGCCAGTGCCCCCGCGCCGCCCCGGCCGCGCGGGGGCACTGCGTGTCGCCGGGCGGTGACCGGCGCTGCTATTTGGGCATTCAGCTCCAACCGGGGTGTCCGTTTGATATGAACTACCAAACTCGGTGCCGGGATGCCTGTAGATCGGGCATTCTCGATGCCGGGAGGTAGTCCTGTCCTCAGGGGACCAGACCCGGAACGGAAAGAGCCCGAACATCATGGACCAAGCTACGTTGCCGACACCGCTTCGCGAGGCTGTCACGGTCACCACGGCCGGGGCCACCGGAGTGGCCCGGCTGGTGATCCAGGGTCTGCTCGACCTGATCGACGATCCCGCCGCGGCGGCCGACGCGACCGAGTTCCTGACGGCCCGGCTGCCCGGCTACGCACCGATGTGGCACATCGCCAACGCGGTACGTTCCGCCGAGCCGGCCGAGGCGCTCCGCCGGATCCGGGCCGAGCTGGACCACGCGGTGGAGAACACCGTGAAGGCGGCGGTCACCTGGGTCGGCGAGCAGGGTGTCCCGGTCACCTACGCGCCGAGCAGCTCGATCGTCAAGCAGATCCTGGCCCAGTTGCCGGAGTCGCTGCGTACCGGTGAGCCGGCGGTCGCGCTGGCCGGCGCCGACGCGATCGGGCCCGACACCGTGCTCAACATCCGGGGTACCCGGGAACTGGCGGAGACGCTGCCCACCCTGATCGTCACCACCGCGCTGAAGCTGGTCCCCGCGCCGGTCTTCGCCCGCCTCGGCGCGCCGGTCTTCGAGCACATCCCGCTGGACGGCTTCGTCGGCGTGGTGCTCGACGGTGAGCTGCTCAGCCCCGGAGAGGTCGGACGGCGAGCCGCGGAACTGCGTGAGTGACCCGCGATGGCCACCCCCGGCGCCGAGGAGATCCCCGCCTTCCTGTCGACGCTTCCCCGGAAGCGGTCCCTCTACGCGGTCGACACGTACTTCCGCGAGAGCTTCGAAGACCTGCTCGCCGTCGGTGGTGGCCGGATCGAGGAGTTCTGTCACGACCACGCCCTGCTCCTGCTGAAGCCGGACGCCGTGGTCAGCCGCCGGCTCGGCCCGGTGCTGCGCTGGGTGCTGGCGTACGGCTTCAGCATCGTCTGGGCGGCGACGGTGACCATCGACCGGCACGGCGTACGGGCGCTGTGGCAGTACGGCCTCAACGCCGCCAGCCGGGACCGGCGGGACGCCGCCGACCTCTACGTCACGGCGTGCGAGTGCCTGCTCCTGCTGCTCGCCCTGCCCGGCCGTCCCGAGCCGGCCTCGTTGGTGCTCAGCACCGCCAAGGGGCCGGCCGATCCGGTGCGCTGCCGGCCCGGGCAGCTCCGCTACGACGTCGGCAGCTTCAACTACCAGCTCAACCTGGTGCACGCCGCCGACGAGCCGGCCGACCTGCTCCGGGAGCTGGCCGTGCTCTGCAACCACGAGACCCGGGCCGGTCTCTACCGGCGCACGCTCGGCGGGGCGGCGGGTCCGTCCCCGGACGGCCGGTCGGAGGCGTTCGCCCTGGCCGACCGGCTGGAGGCGGCCACTCCGGAGGTGGATCTCCAACTGGACCGGACCCTCGGCGAGCTGGCCGACGTGGCCGAGGCACGCCGGCGGGACGGCGCGGACACGGCGGCCGGGGAACTGGTGTCGCTGATCGGCCGGATCCGGGCCCGCTGCTCCCGGGACTGGCGTACGGTCGTGCGGCTGGCCGAGTCGAGCGGGGTACCGGTCAGCAGGTGGCAGCGGATCGTGCTCGCCACCCACCTGCTCGACCCGCACGTGCCCGGTGCGACCAGCCTGCTGCCGGACACCTCCACCACCGGCTGAACCCGAGGCGGGACGGTCAGAGCACCCGGGTCACCCGCTCGGCCCGGCTGCGCCGCTGCACCATCGTGGGGTCGAGGTTGGCGCAGAGCACCACCGTGGCGCCGGCGGCCAGCGGTGCCAGCAGCCACTTCACCGGGTGCTCGTGCGCGGCCGCGTCGACCAGTACCCGGTCACCGGGGTGCAGCCCGAAGACCTCGTCCGCCATTCCCCGGGCCAGCCGGCCCCAGTCGGCGTAGCTTGTGCCGTCCACACTGGCCGGGTCGCCCGGGTGCAGCGGCACGTACGGCCGCAGGTTGGGGTCGTGCCGGCGTACCTCGGTGAGATAGTCCCGGTAGCCGGCCGGCGGCTCGCCCAGCGGGGCGGCGTCCGGGGCGAAGCCGAGCACGAAGCGGTGCGCCGCCTCGGGTACGTGGTCGAGCCAGTCGTCGATCCGGCCCAGCGCGGCGTACGTGACGTCGAACGGCTCCTCGACGCCCGGACCGAGCCGGGGCAGCCCGGCGGTGGCGGTGCCGTGGAAGCTCACCGACACCCCGGCGGACCAGGTGCCGAGCAGTACGGCGGCGGTCTGCCAGTGCGGCGGCAACAGCACCGCGGCCCGGGCACCGATGCCCAGCCCGCAGCCGTGGACCAGCAGGTTCGCCGTCCGGGCCACCCACTCGGCCAGCGCCTCGGCGGTCAGTTCGGTGCGTTCCCCGGTCGCGTCGTCGTAGTAGGTGAGCAACGGCCGGACCGGATCCGTCGCCAGCGCGGACGCGAAGGGCGCCGATACCCCGCCCACCCGGGCCGAACTCTGCCGCACGGAGTCCCCCTGCCCGTGGTTTCCGCTGGTGGCGCGCGCCGGAGCCGGCCGGCGCCGTACCGACCATACCGGTCCGGGCGCCCCGCCCAGGAAGCCCCGCCAGCCTCCCGGTGTGGTCCGTCGCGGCCGTGGGCGGATGCGCCGCGCTGTGCAGGGTGAGCGGATTCAGTCGATGCTGAGCACCAACTTGCCCCGGCCGTGGCCGGTCTCGACCTCGCGGTGCGCCTCGGCGGCATGCTCCAGCGGCAGCGTCCGGCGGACGTGGATCCGCAACTCGCCCCGGGTGTGCCGGTCGACGAGTTCGGCCAGCCGGCGCGCCGACCGGAGGTTGCGGCTGAGCCGGACGCCGAGTTCCTCGGCCCGGTCGTGCTCGACCAGGGTGACGATCCGAGTCCGGTCCGGCACCAGCTCCAGGCTGACCCGCAGCGCGTCGCCGCCGGCCCCGTCCAGCGCCGCGTCCACCCCGTTCGGCGCGAGCGCGCGGATCCGGTCGGCCAGGCCCGGCCCGTACGCCACCGGGGTCGCGCCGAGTGACCGCAGGTAGTCGTGGTTGCCCGGGCTGGCGGTGCCAAGCACTGTCACGCCGGCCGCCACGCCGAGCTGCACCGCCACCGTGCCGACCGCACCGGCGGCGGCGTGCACCAGCAGTGTCTCGCCGCGGGCGAGGCCCAACTCGCCGAGGGCGATGTGCGCGGTCTGCGCCCCGGCGGTGAAGCCACCGGCCACCTCCCAGGGCATGCCCGGCGGCTTGGCCGTGATCTGGTCGGCCGGGATCACCAGGTATTCGGCATAGCAGTTGAGCTGTCCGAAGCCCAGCACCTCGGCACCGAGCCCGACATCGGTGACGTCCGGCCCGAGCTGGTCGACGATGCCGGCGAACTCGTTTCCGGGCACCCTCGGCAGGCCGCCCGTCACCCCCGGCGGCGTCCAGCCGGCCCGGACCGCGCAGTCGTACGGCTGGACGCCGGCCGCCTTCACCCGGATCCGTACCTGGCCGGGGCCCGGCACCGGAATGGGCAGCTCCAGCAGCCGGAGCACCTCCGGACCGCCGTACTCGGTGAAACCCGCCGCTCGCATCAGACATCCTCCCCGTCGTCGTGTCGACGGGCCGAGTCTGTGCCCTCAACCTCGATTGAGGTCAAGTCGCCGGACACGGGCCGGGCCGGCCACCCTCGAACGAAGGTGACCGGCCCGGTCTCGCGGAGCTGGTGGGTCGACTCAGGCGGCCAGCATCTTGCGCAGCACGTACCGCAGGATGCCGCCGTGCCGGTAGTAGTCGGCCTCGCCCGGGGTGTCGATCCGGACCACCGCGTCGAACTCGACACCGGTGTCCGTGGTCACCCGGACGGTACCCGGGATCCGGCCCTCGTTCAGCGCGGTCACCCCGCTGATCGAGAACGTCTCGGTGCCGGTCAGCCCGAGCGAGGCCGCGTCGGTGTCGGCCGGGTACTGCAACGGCAGTACGCCCATCCCGATCAGGTTCGACCGGTGGATCCGCTCGTACGACTGGGCGATCACCGCCCGCACGCCGAGCAGCATGGTGCCCTTGGCCGCCCAGTCCCGGGACGAGCCGGAGCCGTACTCCGTACCGGCCAGGATCACCAGCGGGATGCCGGCGGACTGGTACGCCACCGAGGCGTCGTAGATGGAGGTCTGCTCGCCGGTCAGGTGGTTGACCGTGAAACCGCCCTCGACACCCGGCACGAGCTGGTTGCGCAGCCGGATGTTGGCGAAGGTGCCCCGGATCATCACCTCGTGGTTGCCCCGCCGCGACCCGTACGAGTTGAACTCGTGCCGGGGTACGCCGTGGTCCGCCAGATATTTGCCGGCGGGGGAGTCGGGCTTGATCGAGCCGGCCGGCGAGATGTGGTCGGTGGTGACCGAGTCACCGAGCTTGGCCAGCACCCGTGCGCCGGAGATGTCTCCGACCGCGGTCGGTTCCCGGTCCATTCCCTCGAAGTACGGGGGCTTGCGCACGTACGTCGACTCGCCGGCCCAGGCGAAGGTGTCGCCCTCCGGGGTGGGCAGCGAGCGCCACTGCTCGTCCCCGGCGAAGACGTCGGCGTAGTCCTTGGTGAACATCTCGCTGCGCAGCGCGTTCGCGATGACCTCGTCGATCTCGGCGGCGCCGGGCCAGATGTCCCGTAGGTAGACCGGCTGCCCGTCGGCGCCGGTGTCGATCGGCTCGTTGGCCAGGTCGATGTCCATCGTGCCGGCCAGCGCGTACGCCACCACCAGCGGCGGGGACGCCAGGTAGTTCATCTTGACGTCCGGGTTGATCCGGCCCTCGAAGTTCCGGTTGCCGGACAGCACCGAGACCACCGACAGGTCGTGCGAGTTGACCGCCGCCGAGACCTCCTCGGGCAGCGGGCCGGAGTTGCCGATGCAGGTGGTGCAGCCGTAGCCCACCAGGTGGAAGCCGAGCTTCTCCAGGTAGGGGGTGAGGCCGGCCCGCTCGTAGTAGTCCATCACTACCTTGGAGCCCGGGGCCAGGGTGGTCTTCACCCACGGCTTGCGGGACAGCCCCCGGTCGACGGCGTTCCGGGCCAGCAGCGCGGCGCCGATCATCACCTGCGGGTTGGAGGTGTTGGTGCAGGAGGTGATCGCGGCGATCACCACCGCGCCGTGGTCCAGCTCGTATTCCACGCCGTCGTCGCCGGTGACCCGGATCGGGTTGCTGGCCCGGCCCTTCGCCCCGGTGGCGGCCGAGACCAGCTCGCGCGGCGCGTCGGCCGGGTCGTTGACGGCGTTGGCCGGCGGGTCGCTGGCCGGGAACGACTCCTCGCTGGCCTCGTCGGCGTGGCCGTGCGCGCCGACGCTGCCGTCGCCGACGTAGTCGATCAGCGCGGACCGGAACAGCGTCTTGGCGTTGCCCAGCGGCACCCGGTCCTGCGGGCGCTTCGGGCCGGCCAGCGACGGCTCGATGGTGGAAAGGTCGAGTTCGAGCCGCTCGCTGTAGTCGGGCTCGGCGGCCGGGTCGTGCCAGAGGCCCTGTTCCTTGGCGTACGCCTCGACGAGCGCGACCTGCTGTTCGGGGCGGCCGGTGAGCTGGAGGTACCGGATCGTCTCGGCGTCGATCGGGAAGATCGCCACCGTGGAGCCGTACTCCGGGGACATGTTGCCGATGGTGGCCCGGTTGGCCAGCGGCACCGCGCTGACGCCGGGGCCGTAGAACTCGACGAACTTGCCGACCACGCCGTGCTTGCGCAGCATCTCGGTGATGGTCAGCACCAGGTCGGTGGCGGTGGTGCCGGCCGGCGCCTCGCCGTGCAGCTTGAAGCCGACCACCCGGGGGATGAGCATGCTGACGGGCTGGCCGAGCATCGCGGCCTCGGCCTCGATGCCGCCGACGCCCCAGCCGAGCACGCCGAGCCCGTTGACCATGGTGGTGTGCGAGTCGGTGCCGACCACCGTGTCCGGGTACGCCTGGCCGTCGCGCTCCATCACCGTCCGGGCGAGGTACTCGATGTTGACCTGGTGCACGATGCCGGTGCCGGGCGGTACGACCTTGAACTCGTTGAACGCGGTCTGGCCCCAGCGGAGGAACTGGTAGCGCTCCTTGTTGCGGCCGTACTCCAGCTCGACGTTGCGGGCGAAGGCGTCCTGCCGGCCGAAGAGGTCGGCGATCACCGAGTGGTCGATCACCAGCTCGGCCGGTGCGAGCGGGTTGACCTTGGTCGGGTCGCCGCCCAGCTCGCGCACCGCCTCCCGCATGGTGGCCAGGTCGACCACGCAGGGCACGCCGGTGAAGTCCTGCATCAGCACCCGGGCCGGGGTGAACTGGATCTCCACGCTGGGGTCGGCGGTGGGGTCCCAGTCGCCGAGCTGCCGGATGTGCTCGGCGGTGATGTTCGCGCCGTCCTCGGTGCGGAGCAGGTTCTCCAGCAGGATCTTCAGGCTGTACGGCAGGCGCTCGTGCCCGGGTACCGTATTGATCTTGAAAATCTCGTAGCTCGCGTCTGCGACGCGCAGCTGGCTCTTCGCACCGAAGGTGTCGAGGCTCGCCACGTCGTACTCCTTCACGCTGTCTTCGTCCCGGCCCGTGCCGTCGGTCTCCGGGGGCGGGTCCGGCCGGCCTCCCGGCCGGCGGGCGACCGGGCGTAGTACCGAGTCTTTCCTACCCATTACCTGGGCACCGGGCTCAGGTAATGCTTACCGACCTTCGTTCGATTTAACAAAACCGTACGTCCGTCTTGCTATAAACGCAAGTCTGTCCGGATTCCGGGACGCCGAGGCCTCGGGGCAGGGCTCGACCGCGCCGAAGCTCGCTGGCCAGCGAGCGGATGGGCGGCGAGGTGTCGACGCCGACCCGGTCGGCCAGTTCCCCGGTACGCCGTACTTACTGCAAGGTTGCGGATTTGTCCGGGCCGTCGGTCGGGCGACTGTCGGTGGAAGTTGCATCACCGACCGCCTCGGCGTGCCGTTCCCGTAACCGGTCGCGGATCTGTTCCGGGGTGTACGCCCGGCGGCGTCGCTCGGCCCGGGCCAGCACCACCCCGGTGGCGGCCACCCCGACGACGCTCGCCACACCGATTACCTTCCACCAGCGCATCCGCCTAGGGTAGTCGGCAGGCCCGGGGCGGACGGGCGGACCGAGGTGGGAGCGATGGCCGAGGAGCGCAGCGAACTCAGCCTCGACGAGGCGGTCGAGCTGACCCGTACCGGCGACGTCTGGGTCTTCCGGGGGCGCAGCGTGCCGGATCGGGCGATCCAGTTCACCACGAACAGTCCGGTGAACCATGTCGGAATGTCTGTGGTCATCGAGGACCTGCCGCCGTTAATGTGGCACGCCGAACTCGGCCGGTCGTTGCCCGACATGTGGTCGGGCAACCATCACCGGGGCGTGCAACTGCACGACCTGCGCGACGCGGTCCGGATCTGGGGGGTCCGGTACGGTCAGCGCGCCTGGCTGCGGCAACTCGAACCGCCGGCCGACGACGAGATGGAGAACGGGGTGCTGCGTACCATCGCCCGCCTGGACGGAACGCCGTTCCCGTCCACCGCCCAGCTCGCCTGGCGGTGGCTGCGTGGCCGGGCGCCCGCCGTGCGCCGCCGACCGAGCGACAGCACACTGAACCTTTTCCAACCTGAACCGCGCGGCGCTCACACACCGCGTCCGACCTCGCGCGCCGACGGACCGCAAGGGGAGGTTGAGAAAGGTTCACTGGAGACGGCGTACTGCGCCGAGGTGGTCGCGGCGACCTACCAGGCGATGGGGCTGCTCCCGGCCGGGCGCCGGCCGAACTGGTACGACCCCGGGCGGTTCTGGAGCGGCGACGACCTCGAACTCTCCGCCGGACGGCGGCTCGGCAACGAGATCTCGGTGCGGATCCCGGCTCGGTGAGCGCACCCGAACCGACCCGGCCGCGGTTGCTGGCGGCGGCGCCGTGGATCGTCGTGCTGGCCGGCGTCCTGGTCATGATCGTGCTCTTCGCGTTCGCCAGCGGACTCTTCCCCGGCGACCGGCGCACCTCCGGCGCACCCGATCCGGCCTGGCCGTTCGCCCCGGGCTCGACCCCGGCACCGGGGGCGTCCGCCACCGACCCGGCGAGTCCGGGCGGTTCGCCCCCGGCCGGTTCGCCGAGCCCGACGCCGACCTCGACCAAGCCCAACGGCGGCAAGCCGGCGGCGTCCCGGGCCGCGCCGCCGCGTACCACACCGACGCAGGCCCGGCCGACGACCTCCGCGCCGAGGTCGCCCGAGCCGCTGACCGGCCGCTATCGGGTACTCGCCGACTACCGCGACTCGTTCATCGCCGAGGTGCTGGTCCGGAACGAGGCCGGCTCGGCGCAGTCCTGGACCGTGGAGCTGCGGTTCCGCGACGAGGTCGACGACCTGCGGGGCTTCTGGGTCGAGGGTGCGCCCCGGCCGTCGGTGGACCGCGACGACGGGCGGTGGATCTTCCGGAGCGGGGCGCCGCTCTCCAGTGGACGTTCCGATCCGCTGCGGTTCCAGTTCGAGCGCTGGGGCGACGGCGAGCGGCCGATCAGCTGCACGGTGAACGGTCGGGCCTGCGAGATCCAGTAGTCGCCCGGAGCAGTTCGGCGGTCTCCCGGTGGCCAGCGTGTACCGCCCGGTCCAGCGGTGTGGCGCCGGTGCCGGAGTCCTCCCGGCGGTCCGGGTCGGCGCCGTACGCCAGCAGGGCCACCACCTGCGGCACGTCGTCCCGGAGCACCGCCGCCGCCAGCCGCTTGCCGAGTTTCTTGCGTCGTCGTGCCCCGAGCTTCGTCCACTGTCGTCTCCGCACCGGGCCAGGGTAGGAGCGCCGGCCAGCCGGTGCCGCCGGATTTCGCGCGCCCACCGTCGATTCCGCCGATAGCGCGGTGTCGGACCGAGCGCGGCGCCGGGACGAGCGCGGTGTCGGGAGAGCGCGGTGTCGGGAGAGCGCGGTGTCGGGACGAGCCCGGGGCCGGGACGAGCCCGGGGCCGGAGTGGCCCGGATGGGTGACGGGGGAGTGGTCGCTGCGCAGACTGTCGAGCTGGGTGCACAGCCGGGGCGGCGCCGGGACGGGCGCGGCGTCGCGGAGCGGGTGGGGCCGGCGAGACCCGGCCGGGTCAGCGGCCGAGGAAGGTACTGGTGGCGGCGCGGATCGCGGAGACGAAGGCGGCGGTCGCCGGATGGCTGGCGCCGCCGCGCCGGTACGCGATCCGGGTCCGTCGACGGGTGTCCAGCGGTACCAGCCGGACCCCGACCGGTGGCTGCGCGGCGGCGAGCTGCGGGATCACCGAGACGCCCTGCCCGGCGGCGACCAGGGCCAGCACGGTGACGAAGTCGTCGGCGTGGTGCCGGGCCAGTGGGGTGAAGCCGGCGGCCCGGCAGACGTGCAGGGTCGCCGTGTGACACAGGGTGCCGGGACTGGCCAGGATCCAGGCGGCGTCCCGGGTGTCCCGGAGCGGGTCGGCGGCTTCGGGGGCGCCGGCGGGCACGGCGAGGAAGACCGTCTCGTCCAGCAGCGGCACCGTGTCCAGCCCGGGATCGGGCTCCACCGGTACGACGTCGTAATCGTGCAGCAGGCCCACGTCGAGTCGGCGTTCGCGCAGCCCGGCCGGTACCGCCACCGGGTCGCACTCGGTCACCCGCAGTTCCAGCCCCGGCTGCTGGTGTCCCTGTGCGACCAGGGTGGCCGGGAGCAGCGTACGGACCGCGGTGGGGAAGGCACCGATCCGCAGCGGGCCGGTCGGTCCGGTGGCGACCGCGGCGAGCGCGGCCGTGGTCTGCTCCAGCGCGGTGAGCACCGTCTCGGCGTGCCGGACCAGCACCCGGCCCGCCGTGGTGAGGGTGACCCGCCGTCCGGTGCGCTCCAGTAGCGGTACGCCCGCCTCCCGCTCCAGCACGGCCAGTTGCTGGGAGACCGCTGACGGGGTGTAGGTGTGCGCCTGCGCGACGGCCGCGATCGTGCCGAGCCGGGCGAGGTCGCAGAGCAGCCGGAGCCGACGTACGTCGAGCATCAGCAAAGCTTACGCTTCTGTTCAGAAAGCGATGCTAGACCTTACGGGTCTGCCTACCGGACGCTGTGATCATGACGTTAACCGGTGTGTACGTGCCGCTGATCACCCCGTTCGACGGCACCGGCGCGGTGGCGCTCGGTGCGCTCGAAGCCCTGACCCACCAGGTGCTGGCGGCCGGTGCGGCCGGTGTGGTGGCCCTGGGCACCACGGCGGAACCGGCGTCGCTGAACGTCCGGGAGCGCCAGGCCGTGGTCGACGTCGTCGCCCGGGTGTGCCGGGAGCGGAGCGCCCCGCTGATCGTCGGAGCCAACGCGGCGGAGGCGGTGGCGGCGCTGCCCGGCCGGGCCGAGGTGGTGGCGGCGCTGAGCGTGGTGCCGCCGTTCCTGCGCCCCGGCGAGGCGGGGGTACTCGCGCACTTCGCGGCGCTGGCCGCCGCTAGTCCGGTGCCGCTGGTCGTCTACCACGTGCCGTACCGGACCGGTCAGCACCTCTCCACGGGTGCGATCCGGCGGCTGGCCGCGTTGCCCGGGGTGGCCGGGATCAAGTACTCGGTCGGCGGCATCGACAGTGGCACCGTCGAGTTGCTGGCCGAACTGCCGCCCGACTTCGCGGTGCTGGGCGGTGACGACGCGCTGATCTCGCCCTTGCTGGCGCTCGGCGCGCACGGTGGCATCCTGGCCTCGGCACACGTCGGCACCGCCGCCTTCGTGGCGCTTGCCGAGGCATGGCGGTCCGGCGGGACGGCCCGGGCCCGGGTGCTCGGGCACCGCCTCGGCACGCTCTCCGCCGCGCTCTTCGCCGAGCCGAACCCCACAGTGATCAAGGCGGTGCTGCACGCGCAGGGCCGCATCCCGACCCCGTCGGTACGGCTGCCGCTGGTGCCGCCCCGCTCGGAGACCGTACGGGCGGCGGTGCGGCTTGCGCAAGATGATGGATGGCGGACGCTTTCGTTGCAAGGTCTTGCATAGACTTTCCGCAAGGGACTAGCGTGCGGGCGAATTCAGCGACCAGAGGAAGGCCGTCGATGAAGCCGCTGCCGCCGACCGTCGTGCCACGCACCGTCCTGCCGCGTACCATCCTGCTGGTCCTCGCCGCCGCGCTCACGCTTCCGCTGGCCGGAGCCGGCGTGGTTGCCGGACCGGAGTTCAGCCCGGCCGGTCGCCGCACAGTGGACGGCGGAACCGTCGGCCGATTCGCTACTCGACGCGGCCGCCGCCGACCGGGGACGGGCCGAACAGTTCTACTTCGTGCTGCCGGACCGGTTCGCCAACGGCGACTCCCGCAACGACCGGGGCGGGCTGACCGGCGACCGGCTGCGCACCGGGCACGACCCGACCGACAAGGGCTTCTACCACGGTGGCGACCTGCGCGGCCTGCTGGACCGGCTGGACTACATCCAGGGACTCGGCACCACCGCGATCTGGCTGGCCCCGGTCTTCGCCAACCGGCCGGTGCAGGGTAGCGGAGCGGACGCCTCGGCCGGCTACCACGGCTACTGGATCACCGACTTCACCCGGGTCGACCCGCACTTCGGCACCAACGACGACCTGCGCAGGCTGGTCCGGGAGGCACACCGGCGGGGCATCAAGATCTATCTGGACGTCATCGTCAACCACACCGCCGACGTCATCCGGTACCCCGGCGGCCAGACCGGCTACCAGGACAAGGCGAGCCGGCCGTACCGGGACGCGCAGGGGCGGCCGTTCGAGGACCGCAACCACGCCGACGGCAGCCGTGGCTTCCCGGCGGTGGACCAGGAGTCCTTCCCGTACCGGCCGACGTTCGCCAGCGAGGCGGACCGCCGGGTCAAGGTGCCGGCCTGGCTGAACGACCCGACCATGTACCACAACCGGGGCGACTCGACCTTCGTCGGCGAGAACAGCGAGTACGGCGACTTCGTGGGCCTGGACGACCTGTGGACCGAGCGACCCGAGGTGGTCCGGGGCATGACGAAGATCTTCGCCGACTGGGTCACCGAGCTGGGTGTCGACGGCTTCCGGCTGGACACCGCCAAGCACGTCAACCTGGAGTTCTGGCCGCAGTTCCGGGCCGGCGTCGAGCGGGCCGCGCGGCAGGCAGGCAAGCCGGATTTCTTCATGTTCGGCGAGGTCTACGACGCCAACCCCGAGGTCACCTCGACGTACGTCCGCCGGGGCGGGCTGCCGGCCACCCTGGACTTCACCTTCCAGAACGCGGCCCGGAGCTACGTGGCGAGCGGCGGCTCGGCGAGGGCGCTGGCCGACGGGTTCGCCGCCGACGACCTCTACACCGCCCGGGACACCGACGCGGGTCGGCTGCCGACCTTCCTCGGCAACCACGACATGGGCCGGATGGGTCGTTCATCGCGAACGGCGGCACCGACCCGGCCAGCCACCTGCGCCGGGACCAGCTCGCACACGAGCTGATGTTCCTCACCCGGGGACAGCCGATCGTCTACTCCGGCGACGAGCAGGGCTTCACCGGGCCGGGGGCCGGCGACGTCCGGTTCGTCCAGGCGACCCAGGCCAATCTGGCCGGCACCGGTATCGGCACCTTCAACGACCGGCTGCGGGACGCGGTACGCGGCGGCGGGCCGTTCGACGCCAACCCCCGGGTGCAGGGCTTCGGCTCGGGGCTCTTCACCGACCCGAACGGCGACCCGGTGAACGGCACGCGGGCGGAACAGCGGGCCCGGCTGCTGCACCAGCAGGACCAGATCAAGGTCGGGCTGACCGGCAACCTCGCCGGCTACCGGTTCGTCGACTCTTCCGGCGAGCCGGTGACCGGGGCCGACGTCGACTACAACGGCGCACCGGCCGGCTACACCGCCGCTCCCGGCGAGGCGGTCACGTACGTCGACGCGCACGACAACGAGATCCTGTACGACGCGCTGGCGTACAAGCTGCCGGTCGGGACGGGAGCGGTGGACCGGGCGCGGATGCAGGTGCTGTCCCTGGGTACGACGGTGCTGAGCCAGGGGACCGGGTTCACCACGGCGGGAAGTGAGCGGCTGCGCTCGAAGTCGCTGGACCGCAACTCGTACAACAGCGGGGACTGGTTCAACCAGATCCGCTGGGACTGCGCCGACGGGAACGGGTTCGGTGTCGGGCTGCCGCCGGCCGCCGACAACGCCGACAAGTGGCCGTACGCCCGGCCGCTGCTGGCCGACCCGAAACTGGTACCGGCCTGCGCGGCGATCGAACTGGCCGAGGCGCGCTACCGGGAACTGCTGCGGGTACGGGCGTCGTCGCCGGTCTTCGGGCTCACCGATGCCGCCCAGGTGCAGCGGCGGGTCTCCTTCCCACTCTCCGGAGTGGACGAGACACCTGGGGTGTTGACCATGCAGCTCGACGCGACGGGGCTGGACCCGCGCTGGCGGTCGGTGACGGTGGTCTTCAACGCGACGCCGACGGCGGCGACCCAGACCGTTGCCGGGCTCCGGGGCGCGGCGGTGGCGCTGCATCCGGTGCTGCGGGAGTCGGCCGACCCGGTACTCCGGACGGCCTCCTTCGACCGCTCCACCGGCACCTTCACCGTCCCGCCCCGTACCGTCGCCGTGTACGTCGAGTCGCGCTGAGCATCTCGACCCGGGAGCAAACACTCGCTCGGCGATGGTCGCCGTACTGGACGAGCAGGATCGGCTGCTGTTGATGCACCGGGGCCGGTTCGCCCTGGGTCAGCCGGAGTTGGGCGTTGACGTCGGTCGGTTAGGTCGGCCGGAGCGGGGGTAAGCGACCGCCCGGAGACGTAGGGGTGGGCAGCGGCGACCGGGGTCGCCGGACATCGACCAGCCGGGGGGTGGCGTGCCATGTGCGCCCGTCGGATCGACGACTACGGCTATCTCGCCGACGGCCGGTCCGGGGCGTTGGTCGGCCGGGACGGGTCGGTGGACTGGTGGTGCCCGCCCCGGTTCGACGCGCCCTCGGTCTTCGCTCGACTGCTCGACGAGAGGGGTGGGCACTGGTGGATCCGCCCGGCAGGCGAGTACCGGGTCGAGCGGAGCTACCTGGACGACACGCTGGTGCTGCGTACGGTCTTCCACACCGAGGACGGGTCGGCGGCGGTCACCGATGCCCTGGCCCTGGGCCACGGCCGGGGGCACGACATCGGCCGCAGCCCGCCCGGTCTGCTCCTGCGGCTGGTGGAGGGACTTGCCGGGGAGGTGCCGATGGTGATGTCCTACGCACCCCACTTCGAGTACGGCCGCGTGCGGGCCTATCTCGATCGGCGCGGTCAGACCGTGATCGGTACCGCCACCGGCGGCACCCTCGGGATGACCGCGAGCGTGCCGGTGGACTGCCACGAGACCACGGCCTCGTCGTCGTTCACCATCGGGCCGGGCCAGCGGGAGACCTTCTCGCTGGCCCACTGGTCCAGCTACCGCGAAGACGCGCCGGTACCTCCCGACGTGTCGGCGGCGCTGTCCGACACGGTCGAGAGCTGGCGCTCCTGGATGGCGGAGCACGACTACACAGGGGAGCATTCGGAGCTGGTACGGCGCAGTACGTTGCTGCTGATGGGGTTGACCTACCAGCCCAGCGGCGGTGTCGTCGCGGCGGCGACCACCTCCGTGCCGGTGCGGCCGGAGGGTCACGACAACTACGACTACCGCTACGTGTGGCTGCGCGACTTCAGTCTCACCCTGCGCATGCTGTCCGTCGCGGCCTGCCCGAAGGAGGCGGACAGGCTGTTCTGCTGGGTGGCCGAGTCGATCGGCGACGCACGGCTGGCGTCCGTACCGATCATGTTTGGCGTGGAGGGAGAGCGGGATCTGGCCGAACGTGAACTCGGGACGTTGGGCGAGCCGGGCGAGAACGATCCGGTGCTGCTCGGCAACGACGCCTGGCACCAGCGCCAGCAGGACGTACTCGGCCAGGTGCTCGACGCCGCGTGGTTGCTGCGCAAGCGCCTCGACCCCATGCCCAAGCCGGTACGGCGGATGCTGCGGTCCCTGACCCAGCGCGCGGTCGAGACGTGGCGGCTACCGGATTCGGGCATGTGGGAGCTGCGGGGTGAGGAGCGGCATTACCTCACGGCCAAACTGGGATGTTGGATCGCACTGGACCGGGCCGTACGGTTCGACGCCCTGCTGGGCGAGCCGGCCGAGGTGGCGCGGTGGGCGGCTGTCCGCGAAGAGATCCGGGAGGCGATCCTGCGGTACGGCTGGAACCCCCGGCTCGGTGTCTTCACCGCCGCGTTCGGGTCGGACCGGCTGGACGCGTCGGTTCTCGTCCTTCCCCTGGTCGGGTTCATCTCCGCGACCGATCCGCGGATGCGCGCGACGATCGAGCGGATCGAACGGGAGTTGACCACCGACGGGCTGGTCCGGCGCTGGTCCGGCGACTCCGCCGGCTTCGTCATCTGCTCGTTCTGGTTGGTGGGTTGTCTCGCGCTCCTGGGCGAGCAGGATCGGGCCGACGCGCTCTTCACCCGGATGGTGGCCCGCGCCAACGACCTCGGCATCTTTGCCGAACAGATCGACCTGCGTACCGGTGAGCAACTGGGCAACTTTCCGCAGGCGTTCTCGCACATCGGGCTGATCTCGGCAGCCTGGCGGCTCACCTCGGCCAAGACGGGCCGGCCCACGCCGATCACCACGGTGATCTGAGGTGCCCGGTCCGCACCGCCAGGCCGTCGTCCGCGCCGGGTCGGCGGTGACCATCCTTGCCGGAACCTCGCGCGAGAGCTCGACTGCGCCGCCACCGCGCGTTCCGACATTTCTTGATCGATCAAGGGTGCCGCAGCGGGCGGTCGACACGGTTCAGACCCGGGCGGCCGGCAGGGCGCTGATGTGCTCCAGCACCGAGCGGAGGATCGCGAACGACTCGTCGTCGTCCTCGGTCCCGGTGTGCGGCGCCCGGAACCGGCTCGTCTCCTCGGCAACGTCGGCAAGATGCCACCAACTGCGATGCAGCTCCAGCATCTCCGGCAGCGGCGGCACGCCGGTGGCCTCGGCGTAGGCGTCGAGCACCGAGCCGTCACCGGACTCCATCAGCCAGAGGTCGCGCTCGGGCGGCGCGACCCGTACGGTGTCCCAGTCGATCAGCCGCCAGCCGTCGGCGGTCCGCATGGTGTTGCCGGGATGCGGCTCACCGTGGGTGAGGACCATCCGGCCCGGTCGGGCACGGGCGGCCAGCGCGAGTTCGGCGTGCCGGGCGAGCAGCCGGCGTACCGGTGCCGCGTGCGCGACGAGCAGCCGGGCGGCGAGCCGGGCGTACGGGCCGGTGTCGGGGACGTCCCCGGTGCCGGCCAGGCCGACCTCCAACTCGTCGAGGTGCGGGATGGCGAAGTCGTCGACCGGGGCATCGTCGCGGGCCGCCGCCGGCGCCGCGTGCACGGCGATCACCCGATCGAGTACGCCCCGACGGTGCGCAGGGGAGGCCCACTCGGCCCACCGGAAGCTCTCCCCGTCGACGTACGGATAGACCGCGACGCCGAACCGGTCGCCCGTCCGGACCAGTGGCTCGCCGTCCCGGGTCGGAATCGGGGCCACCACGAACCCGCAGCCGTGCTCGTGGAGCCGCCGGGCGGTGCCGAGCGCGGCCCACAGCCGGGCGTACGCCGCGTCCAGCGGGTCGGCCAGGGTGAGCCGCTTGGTGGCCAGGTCGTCGACGGAGACGAACCACCGGCCGCCCTCGGCGCCGACCACCTCCCAGTGGTGGCTGCCCCGGCCCACCGCGCGGTATTCGAGCGAGGCGATCCCGAGCCCCCACTCCCGGACCAGCGCCGACCGGAGCATGTCCTCGGGAAGGTCGTCCGGCGGCGTCAGCACCCGTCCACCCTGTTACCGGGGCGGTACGGCGGGCAACCGGTTTGCCCAACCGGGTCTACCCGGGGCAGGAGGATCGCCTTCCCGGGGTATACCCGGGGCGGTCAGGAACCGGCGACCACCTGGACGATGCCCGCGGCGCTGAACGAGCCACCGGGCTCGTCCGCCGACCAGATTAGGCTGTAGTAGCCGGGCCCGGCGTCGGCGGGAATCTGGAGGACGCTGGTCGGTTCTTCCCCCGCCGCCCCGGTCGGCCGGACCGGTGGGGCCGCCACCGTGATGTTTCCGGTGGCCTCCCGGGCGTCCGGAGCGGCCTTGAGCGCGGACACGTCCGGATACGGGCCCACCAGCCGCGCGTTGAGTTCCACCTGCGGCAGGCCGCTCGGCGTGCCGATCGTCCGGACCGTCCAGCGCAACGCGACCGTGTCGCCGGCCCGGTACGGCGTCTCCGGTGCGCGGTCCGCGCAGCACGAGTACTGCCGACCCGGCGTCACCGTGGGGCCGCCCTGGCATGCGGTGGTGACGGACAGCCCGAGCAGGGCGGCGAGCGCGAGGCGCACCGGTCTCATGGCGGCAGGCTACCGATTCCGCGCCACCGCCGAGGCCCGACCCTGCCGCTCCTGAGCCGACCGAACCGCTGCACCCGTCCCCGCCACCGGCCGGCACCGGTGGCGGAGAACAGGGCAGCGGGTACGGGTTGCGACGGAGCGCTCAGCCCGCCGCGAGTGTGCCGCTCAGCCGGTCGCCTCGATCTTCAGCAGGTCGACCTGGCCGAACGCGTCCAGCTCGACGCTGCGGACCCGGGTGGAGTGGCCGAAGTTGTTCTGGCCGAACCGGAGCGGGATCACCGGCATCTCCCGGGCCAGGATCTGCTCCGCCTCCTGGTACTTCTTGATCGCCTCCTCCTGGTTCGGCGCCCGCTCGCCGTCGGCGACCAGCCGGTCGAACTCGGCGTTGCTGAAGCCGTAGTAGTTCGACGACCCGTCGGTGGTGTAGAGCGGCCCGAGGTAGTTCTGCATCGACGGGTAGTCCATCGACCAGGCCATCCGGAACATCCCGACCGGGGTCTTCACCTCCACCTTGTTCAGCAGGTCGGTGAACCTCGTCTCGGGCGTGCTGGTGCAGTCCACGCCGAGGTTGTTGGAGAGCTGGTTGCAGGTGGCTTCGATCCACTCCTTGTGGCCGCCGTCGCCGTTGTAGGAGATCTGCAACTTCGCCGGCCCGCCGGCCGCCTGGTAGTCGGCCTTCGCCCGGGCCGGATCGAACTGGCACGCCTCGCCGCAGGTGTCCGGCCGGGCACCGGCGACCAGCGGGGAGACGAAGGACCGGGCCGAGGTCTGCGAGTCCTTGAAGATCGTCTTTACCAGTTCGTCCCGGTCGATCGCCATCGAGATCGCCTTGCGTACCTCCGCCTTGGCGAATTCCGGCTGGAAGGTGGGAAAGGCGAGGAACTGGAACGACGACAGCGGGCTCTTCTTGAACCGGTCACCGAGGTCGCCCGACGCGGTGCCCAGCGCCTCGATCGGCACCTGCCGGGTCACGTCGTTGTTCCCGGCGAGCAGGTCGGCGTAGTCGGCGGTCAGCACCTGGTAGATCTGGAAGACCACGCCGCCGACCTTCGGCTTGGGGCCGGGGTGGGCGTCGTACCGCTCGACCTCGATCCGGCTGTCATGCTGCCAGGTGCCCTTCATCTTGAACGGGCCGTTGCCGATCGGGGCCTCCTCGAAGCCCTCCTTCAACACCCCGTCCGAGGCCCAGGCGGCGTTCGGCAGCGGCGCGAAGACGTGGTAGCCGAGCACCGACTCGAACTCCGCGAACGACCCGGAGAGGGTGACGGTGAAGGTGAGGTCGTCGACCTTCTTCAGGCCGGTCAGCTTCCGGGCCTTCGGCTCCGGGCCCTTCTGCGGACCCTCGCCGTCCGGGTCCGTCGACTGGAGGTCGTCGTACCCCTCGATCTGGCCGAAGAAGTACGCCCCGCCGTTGCCGTTCGGCCCGTACGCCGCGTGGTTCCAGGCGTTGATGTAGCTGTCGGCGGTGACCGGCTCGCCGTTGTGGAAGGTGTACCCGCCCTTCAGCTTCACCGTCCACACTGTGTTGTCGGTCGACTCGATCGACTCGGCCGCCACCTCGAACGGCTTCTTGTTCTCGTCGAACTCGACCAGCGGGGTGTAGAGGGCGGCCAGCACCTGCGCCCCGGCGCTCTCGGTCGTGTTCGACGGAATCATGTGCTGCGGCTCGGCGATCCCGATCCGCACCACGGCGTCGGCGTCCGGGGTGCTCGAGTCCTCGCCGTCGCCACTGCACCCCGTCGCGGCGAGTACGACGGCCAGGGCCGCCGCGCTCCAGGTCATCCGTCTGGACACCGGCATGAGGACTCCTTCACATCGGCGCCGCACCGCGAGCACCGGGCGGCGTGACCTCGCCGGGCGCGACGGTCGTCCGTCCGGCCGGACCGGGCCATCACCGGCCGGCTCCTGCCTCCCAGTTACGAGCCGATCAGCCCGTGCCGGCAATGCTTTTGACTGGGTCCAAACCGTCCGGAGAGCCGACAACTGGGCGGCGAGGTGATCGCGTCTCGTCAGCAGACAACAGCCGGGCGGTGCGGCTCGGCCGAGGCGTGGAGGTGGTGATGATCCGGATCTGGCTGGGCCCCGAGGACATCGCCCGGACCCGGATCGCACCCGCGCCCCTCCCGCTGTACGAGGTCGTCGTCAGCCTCGCCGGAGCCCCGGCCGGCGGCCCGGCCGATCCGCTCGCCGGACCGGAACTCGCCGGCTGGCTGCGCGAGCTGGCCGAGTCGACCGGTGCCGGTCCGGGCGGCCGGAGCAGGTCGGCGCCGGTCCCGGTCGGCCGGGCCGGTTCGGCAGACCTGCTCGCCCCGCTCTCCGCGGACCGGACCCTGGAGGGTGCGCTCGCCTGGCTGCTCACCACCTCGGCACGCCGGGCCCGGAGCCTTGCGGCGGCGGTGCGCGGCTACTACGACCGCCGGGTCGCCGCCGAACTGGCGTCCTGGGAGTCGGTGGTCCGGCTCGACGTCAACGAGCGCAGCCGTGCCCTGGCCACCGGCGGGGTGGAGGCGCTGCTGGCGATGTTCGACCCGTGGGCGGCGTGGCGCAACCCGGTGCTCTCGGTGACTTCCGCCGTCGACCTGGACCTGCGGCCGAACGGCGCCGGCCTGCTGCTGGTGCCGTCGGTCTTCGCCCGGAAGCTCTGGATCGGCGGTCAACCGGACTCGGTCGTGCTGGCCTATCCGGTACGCCGGCCCCGCACCCCGGGCGGTCGTGCCCCCGGGCACCGGCCCGTTCCGGCGTACGCGCTCGGCGCCGCGGCGGCCACCGGCGATCCGCTGACCGCGCTGCTCGGGCGCTCCCGGGCGGCGGTGCTCCGGGCCGCCCTGGTCGGGGCGAACACCACCGACCTGGCCCGCCGGGCCGGCATCAGTACCCCGTCCGCGTCGCAGCATGCCAGCGTGCTCCGCGACGCCGGGCTGCTGCGCACCACCCGGCACGGCAAGGCCGCCCACCACACGCTCACCCCGCTGGCCCGCGCCCTGCTCACCGGCAACGACGCCGTCAGTCGCCGCTGACGGGCCTCGCCGCCCACCGGTCAGCGGCGGCGGGCGCCGGCCGGCCAGAGCACGGTCACCGGGAGGTTCCGGGACTGCGCCGCGCGGACCACGTCCGCGGTGTCCCCCACGTCCGCCGACGGGTTGCCGTCCCAGACCGCGAAGAGCCGCTCGCACCGGCACAGCATCTCCAGGCTCGCCGCCAGGTACGCCTCCCGCCCGGAGCGCGGAAACGGCATGTACGACACCGAGGTGGCCCGGCACAGCAGCTCGTCGAAGGCGGACAGGTTGTGCGCCCGTACCGCCCGCTGCCGGTAGTCCCGGGCCGGGATCACCGCCTCGTAGCTCCCGCCGCTGGCCAGTACCGCCCGGGCGAAGAGCTGGTCGGCGCCGTCGGCGAGGCAGGTGACGCCGTGCAGCTCCGGCCCGGCGTACGGACGAAGCTCCTCGGTCAGCCGGGCGTAGACCAGCTCCGCCGTGCCGTCGGCGAGCACTACGTGCCCGGTGACACCGATGCGGGCCATCCAGCACCGTCCGTTCGTGGTTACGCGTGCCCGACGCGGACGATCCGAAAGCCCGCGTCGGCCAGGATGACCGGAAGTTCCCGGACCGCCTCGTGGTTACGCTCCCGGAGATCTTGCCGTAGATCCTCCCAGGGGCTCAACGCCGGATGCAGTCGTCGCTCGTCGTCGCGGTGTGGCGCGTACCGCCACCCGCTCGCCACCTGCTCCGCCAGCCAGCGCTGGTGCTCCAGGACGGCCAGCCGTTCGATCTCCGGCTCCTCCAGGGCGTGCTCGTCGCCCGGCCCTACCCGGGGCGACAGGGCGCAGCCCAACTCGCGGAGCTTCCGGCCGATGTCCTTGGCCTGGGCCCGGTTGGCCCGGCGCAGCGACTCCGGCAACTCCTCCCAGGGCACCAGCGCGGGACTGCCGCCGGGCCGATCACCGTGCCGGCGCCGGGCCACCACGTAACTCTCGTGGATCACCCGGGCCAGCCGTTCGACCAGGTCGTCTCCGATCAGCGCCGGGTCGCAGGCGGCGTGCACCACGCCGTAGAGCCGGAGCGCGCCGGAGAGGTCGTCGAGGACGCCGAGGCCGTGCCCGCTGCCGAACGCCTCCCGCAGGTTGGCCAGCCGGTCCAGCCGGACCACCATCGAGCCGGGCCCGCCGTGCCAGAGCTGCTCGGCGGTGAGCGCGGTCTTCAACGCCCGCTCCTCGTCGTCGTAGCAGATGAAGACCCGGTCCGGCGGGAGCGGGAAGCCGGCCCGGGGAAGCTGGCCG
The DNA here is from genome assembly GCF_033446045.1 of Plantactinospora sp. KLBMP9567. Taxonomy (NCBI): domain Bacteria; kingdom Bacillati; phylum Actinomycetota; class Actinomycetes; order Micromonosporales; family Micromonosporaceae; genus Plantactinospora; species Plantactinospora sp. KLBMP9567. The sequence continues at coordinate 75,337 of NZ_JAWQRR010000041.1, forward strand.
AGCAGCTCAGGGAGCCCGCCGTCGAGCGGGATGATCCGGCAGACCCGGGACAGGAACGGATAGCGGTGGGTGAGTTGGGCCGCCGCCTCGGTCGCCGCCTCGTCGACCAGGACCAGCGGGACCAGCCGGGCGCCGTGCGGGTCGCGTACCCGCCACCGCCGGGCCAGCTCGACGAGCACCGCCCGGCCGAACGCGGTGGCGCCGAGCACCACCACCCGGGGCGGCCGGCCGTCCACCGCGGTCAGCGGATCCTCGGCGAAGAGCTTCCGGGCGGCCAGGTCGTCGATGTTGAAGAAGTCCAGCCGGGCACCGGGGTGCCGGGCCAGCCCCAGGTGCCGGGCCTGGAGGGCGAGGCAGAGTTCGGGGTCGGCGACCTGGGCGTACACGGCCAGCGGGGACCGGCCGTGCCGGGCGGCCGCCAGCCCGATCGCGGCGTTGGTCGCGCTGTCGTCGGTGCAGGCGTAGACCGCCTTGGCCCGCCCGATGCCGGCACCACGCAGCACGTTCGGGTCGCGGGCGGCCCGGGCCACCTGGCCGGTGCCGGAGGGCGTCGTGTCGTCCGAGCGGACCGCCACCACCCGGTGCCCGGCGGCCCGGAGCCGGCGGGCCAGGGTGTCCGCCACCAGGCCGTCGCCGCAGACGATGACGTGCCCCCGGGCGTTGCGGTCGCGCAGCCGGCGCAGCTCGGTGGCGAAGAGCAGCCGGCAGGCCTCCACCACGGCGTACGCGGTGACGGCCGGTGCCGCGAACCGGGCGAAGTCCAGCAGCGCCGGAAACGGCCCGCCCTCGTCCAGCGGCGGAGAGCCGAGTACGAAGAGCTGGAGGTCGTAGTAGATCAGGTCGTACGGGGTGTCGCCGTACCCGCCGATCCGGTTGATGTGCTGGTAGAGCCCGATGTAGCCACAGACGAAGGCGACCACCCCGGCGAGCGCGAACACCAGTCTGAGCACACTCTTGGTCGGTGCGCGGGGCGGCTCGCCGAGGCTGTTTCCGGGCACCACACCTCTCCTGCTGTCCGGTGCGTGCGACGACGCAGCGCCATCGTACCGTCGGGGTTTGCCCGCAGCGAACGTGAAACGATCGAGGGATTTCTTGGTGCCGGCGCGTCGCCCGCCGGGGAGGTGCCCGGCCGGCGGCGCATGCCGGCTCGGGTCAGCCCGGCAGCCGGAATCCGGCCGCGCGCTGGGCTGCCAGCCACGCCTCCACCTCGTCGGCCCGCCTTGGCAGCCCCGCCGAGAGGTTGACCGCGCCGTCCGCCGTCACCAGTACGTCGTCCTCGATCCGGATGCCGATTCCGCGCAGCTCCGCGGGGACCAGGTCGTCCTCGGGCTGGAAGTAGAGCCCCGGCTCGACGGTCAGCACGTACCCCTCGCCGAGGGTGCCGTCCCGGTAGCTCTCCTTGCGCGCGTTGGCGCAGTCGTGCACGTCGAGCCCGAGCATGTGCCCGAAACCGTGCAGCGTCCACCGGCGGTAGACCATCGACGTCTCGTCCATCGCCTCGTCGACGCCGACCGGCAGCAGGCCCAGCTCGGCGAGCCCCTCGGCGAGCACCCTCATGCAGGTCCGGTGCACGTCCTTGAAGGTCACCCCGGGCCGGATGAAGTCGATGCCGGCCTGCTGGGCCGCGTACACGATGTCGTAGACCTGGCGTTGCAGCGGGGAGAAGGTGCCGGAGACCGGCAGCACCCGGGTCACGTCCGCGGTGTAGAGGTGCCGCCCCTCCACGCCCATGTCCATCAGCAGCAGCTCACCCGGGCGGGTGATGCCGGTGTTGTGGATCCAGTGCAGGATCGTGGCGTGCTCGCCGGAGCCGACGATCGAGTTGTAGCCGACGTCGTAGCCGTCGTGCCGGGCCCGCAGCCCGAAGACCCCCTCCAGCAGCCGCTCGCTGACCGGTCGGTCGGCCGGCAGCACCCGGGCGACGTCCTCGAACCCCCGTACGGTGGCGTCGATCGCCTCCTGGAGTTGGGCGATCTCCCACTCGTCCTTGACCAGCTTCTGCTCCGACAGCAGCGCGGCCAGTTCGCGGTCCCGGCCCAGCGGGGGTTCGGAGTCCTCGGCCGCCCCGCTCCTCGGTGGCTCGTACGGCCGCACCGCACCGTCCACCGCCGGGTCCAGCCCGCGCAGCACCCGGGTCCGTCCGGGGGCGCAGTCGGCCAGCGCCGCCGGCAGGTCGGCCAGGGGCGCGGTCTCGACGCCCAGCTCGGTCGCCTTCCCGGCCAGGGTGTGCCGGCGGCCTACCCAGAGTTCGCCGTCCCGGCTGCGGAAGAACTCGTCGCTCTCCCGGGACGACCGGGGACGCATGTAGAGCACCGCGTCGTGGCCGGAGCCGTTCGGGCGCATCACCAGCACGCTGCCCGGGTCGTGGTCGCCGGTCAGATAGACGAAGTCGCTGCCGGGGCGGAACCGGTAGGCGGTGTCGTTGGCACGTACCTTCTCCGGCCCGGTCGGGATCACCAGGGTCTCGCCGGGGAGCGCGGCCGAGAGCGCCGCCCGCCGCTTGGCGTGGTTGGGTACCTCGGGGCGGGGACCGACCGGCAGGGTGGTGTCCCGCCAGCCCTGCCGCATGAACTCAAGGAACCTCTCCGGAAAGTCCGGGTCGTGTGACTCGGTCCGGGTCCCGTCCACCTCGGCCGGCTCCGCCGTGATGTCGGTGCGCTCGTCTGACATCGCCGCTCCTCCCTCGTCCGGCCCGTTCCGCGCGAGGGTGATCGGCGCGCGGCCGGGGGATCGATCCGACTCCCCGCCGGCCGGCGACCCGGTCCCTCGTCCGGCTGACCTGATCTGCGCTTCTGGCGTGCCCCGACCGTACCGTGCCTGGACGGGTCGTTCTCGGTGGCGGTGCCGGCACAGCGGGCGGGTCCGCGTGGAAAGATGACCGCCATGTGCGGACTCCTGGCCTTCTTCAGCGCGCACGGCAACGCCGGCGCACATCGAGACGCCCTGGCCGGTGCGTTGGAATGCCTGCACCACCGGGGACCGGACGAGACCGGTGTAGAGGTGATTTCCACCCCGGACGGGTACACCGACGCCGTCTTCGCGCACAAGCGGCTCTCGATCATCGACGTGGCGCTCAGCCACGAGCCGCTGCCGTACGCGGGCGGCCGCTACCTGCTGACCTTCAACGGCGAGATCTACAACTACATCGAGCTGCGCGAGGAGCTGGCCCGGGACTACGGCGCCCAGTTCGCCACCGCCGGCGACGGCGAGGTGATCGTCGCCGGCTTCCACTACTGGGGAGAGCAGGTGCTCACCCGGCTGCGCGGGATGTTCGCGTTCGTGATCTGGGACCGCCAGCAGCGCCGCGCCTTCGGTGCCCGGGACTACTTCGGGATCAAGCCGCTGCACTACCTCCAGACCCGGGACGGGGTCTACCTCGCCTCGGAGAAGAAGGCGCTGCTGCCGTTCGCGCCGTCGGCGCACGCCGGGGACGCCGGGGTGGACACCGCGAACCTGTCGCACTACCTGACGTTGCAGTACGTCCCCGAGCCCGGCACCCTGCACCAGGGCATCAACCGGATCGGCTCGGGGGAATACCTCACCTGGAGCCCGGGCCGGCAGATCGAGGTGCGCCGCTGGTACCGGCCGGTGTTCCGGCCCGCACCGGTGCAGGAGCCGCAGAAGCTCTACGACCGGATCCGGGAGACGCTGCGGGAGAGCGTCCGGATGCACATGCGGGCCGACGTGCCGGTCGGCTGCTTCCTCTCCAGCGGCATCGACTCGACCGCCGTGGTGGCGCTGGCCCGGGAGTTCAACCCCAACATCCTCACCTTCACCGTCGGGTACGACGTGCCCGGTTACTCCGAGATCGAGGTGGCCCAGGACTCGGCCCGGCACCTCGGGGTGACCACCATCCCGACCAAGATCGGCCCCCGGGACATGATGGAGGCGCTGCCGAAGATCGTCTGGCACCTGGACGACCCGGTCGCCGACCCGGCCCTGGTGCCGCTCTACTTCGTCGCCAAGAAGGCCGCCGAGCACGTCACGGTGGTGCTCTCCGGCGAGGGCGCCGACGAGTTCTTCGGCGGTTACACCATCTATCGGGAGCCGCTCTCGCTCGGCGCGGTCAACGGCCTGCCCGGCGGGGTGCAGAAGGGCCTGCGCGCGGTCTCCAAGGCGATCCCGCAGGGGGTCAAGGGCAAGAGCTTCCTGGAGCGCGGCACCACCCCGATCGAGGAGCGCTACTACGGCAACGCCCGGATGTTCACCGAGGAGGAGAAGCAGAAGCTGCTCCGCCGGTACGACCCGGGGGTGCGCTACACCGACGTCACCGCGCCGATCTACGCCGAGTGCACCGAGCTGGACGACGTGACCAAGATGCAGTACGTCGACCTCTACACCTGGCTGCGCGGCGACATCCTGGTCAAGGCGGACCGGATCTCGATGGCGCACTCGCTGGAGGTGCGGGTGCCGTTCCTCGACCGGGAGGTGTTCGAGGTCGCCGCCGGCATCCCGGTGGACCTGAAGCTGCCGCCCCGCTCCGACGCGACGAAGTACGCGATGCGGCAGGCGTTGCAGGGCGTGGTACCGCCGGCCATCGTCAACCGGCGCAAGCTGGGCTTCCCGACCCCGACCCGGGTCTGGCTGGCCGGCGAGATGTACGACTGGGCCCGGCACATCTTCTCGATCTCCGGCGCCGGTGACCTGCTCGACCTGTCGTACGCGATGCGGCTGCTCGACGAGCACAAGCGGGGCGAGGCCGACCACTCTCGCAAGATCTGGACCGTGCTGATCTTCTGTGTCTGGCACGCGATCTTCGTGGCCCGCACCCTGGACCCGGGCATCCAGCGCAACCAGTCGGCCCTGCTGACCAAGCCGGTGGTCGGCTCGATGGTCCGCTGACCACCCGGCCGACTCCCGAAGCGGACAGCGAACGGGCCCGGCGCCGCCGACGCCGGGCCCGTTGCGTGGTGCGGTGGTGGTTACGAGCTGGTGCAGGTCAGCGTCGGGGCACCGCTGGTGTTGCCGCTGCCCACGAAACCGAAGGTGGCGCTCGCACCGGGGGCGAGGCTGCCGTTGTGAGCGACGTTCCGGACGGTCACCGTACTGCCGCTCTGGGTGTGCGTGCCGTTCCACAGGCTGCCGATGGTCTCGCCGTTCGCCCAGGTCCAGCCGGCCGTCCAGCCGCCCAGCGTGGCGGTGCCGCTGTTCCGGACCGTCACCTCGGCCTGGAAGCCACCGCTCCAGCTACCGGTCGACCGGTACGTCGCGGTGCAGGCGCCGGTGCCCGGGTTGTTGGTGGGCGGGTTGGTCGGGTTGCCGGTCGGCGGGTTGGTGGGCGGGTTGGTCGGGTTGCTGCCGCCCGGGCCGGCCCCGGTGACCTCGCCGTTGCCGCCGTCGAAGACCACGTCGGAGCAGCCGAAGAAGTTCTCGGCGCTGTCCGAGCGGACCCAGCGGGAGTAGATGATGTGCCGGCCGCTCTTGCCGGTCGGCAGCCGCCCGCTGAAGTAGTAGTGGCCCTCGTTGCTGCCGACCGCGCCCTGCTGCGGCGGGTTGGTCACCGTGAGGAACGGCGTGGACTCCAGGTCGCCCCAGCTCAGTGCCTGGGTCGGGCTGAAGCCGTCCCGGGTCACGTAGAAGTAGAACGTGCCGGGGTGGTGTGCCCAGTTGCTGTACTTGAAGTTGAAGTTGCCACCGGCGGTCAGGTGGGTCAGCGGCCAGTCGTTGCGGGCCAGGTTGTAGCCGCTGAAGCTGCTGTTGCCGCCGCTGCAGAGCTGCCCGTCCGGGACGAAGCCGGTGGTCCGGCCCGCCGCGTCCGAGCGCAGCACGCTGAACCAGTTGTAGAGCGAGTTGGCCCCGCTCTGCGCCACCGCGGCCGCACAGGCCGGGTTGTTCGGCCTGATGTCGCCCTGCGGGCTGAGCCCGTCCTTCCAGCAGAGGAAGGTACGGCTGCCCGGTGCCATGGCGGCACCGTGCGCGGTGACCGGAGTGGGATTGACCACCGTGATGACACCGGCGGTGAGCGCGGCCACGGCGCCGAGTACCGCGATCCTGCGTAGACGTTTCACCGAGTTCTCCTTCTGGGGGCAGTGAACCTTCTGCAACCTCCCCTTGCGGTCCGTGGCGGCCGTAGGTGGAAAACGGGCGCACTCGCCGCACTGTTCGGGTTGAAAAAGGTTCAGTGTCGCAGCTGGTAACCGACGCTGCGGACGATCTGCGGGGGACCCGCGACACGGCGGGCGCCCGCTTCCGACACTGGTTGCGGTATCGCCGGTCCGCCCCGCCAGAGGTGGTGGGCTGGTATCTGCCGGACGGCAGACGGGCGACACGGCGCACAGTCCGATCACGGATGTGTGCCCTTCGCGTGGCCCCTTGCCGGCACCCGGCACAGCGCGTCAGCCCCCGCACTGGCTCGGTACGGGCAATCGCATCACGGAACCCGGCCCGAGGCAATAGGAATCCCTCGATGAAATGTTTCCGGGCGGAACGGCTGGTCGCCGGATCGGACGTCCGGCCGATCCGTCCGGTTCACCGTCGCGGATCATGCTCTCCGGGCGGGTGCCGCCGCCGAGTCAGCCCGGTGGGCTCGACGGAACCGCCGGTGTGCCAGGGTCAGGGGGGAACACCGGACTCGGCCGGTGCGATGCGGTGCGGGAGGGTTCGGATGGGATACGCGGTGGTGCTGGGCGAGGCCCTCGTCGACCTGCTGGACGGCGAGTACGACGGGCAGCCCGTCTACCGGCAGGCGATCGGCGGGGCCCCGCTGAACGTGGCCGTCGGGGCGGCCCGGCTCGGCGCGGAGGTGGAGTTCGCCGGCTCGCTCGGCGACGACGTACTCGCCGGGCGGATCGCCGACTTCCTGGCCGTCGCCGGGGTGGGCCGTCGGGGCGTGGTGGTCCGCCCCGTGCCCACCGCGCTGGCCGTGGCCACCTTCGCCGGGGCGGAACCCGACTTCCGGTTCTACGGCGAACCGCTCTCCTACGGGCTGCTCGGGCCGGACGATCTCGACGTACCCCTGGTCGAGGGCGCCTCGGTACTCTATGCCGGCTCGATCGTGCTGCTCTGCCCGCCGGTGCTGGCCGCCGCCCGGCGGGCCTGGACGCTCGCCACCGGCCTGCGGGTCTTCGACCCGAACGTGCGACCCCGGCTGCTGCCGGACCAGGCCGCGGTGGCCGGGCTCCGGGACGTGGTGGCCGAGTTCGTCGCCTCCGCCGACCTGGTCAAGCTGAGCGTGGCCGACGCCGAGGTGCTCTACGGCGACGCCTCCGCCGAGGCCGCCGCCGGGCGGCTGCACGACCTCGGCGCCGGGACCGTCGTGGTCACCCTGGGTCCGCGCGGCGCGCTGGTCTCGACCGCCGCCGACACCGCTGGAGTACGCCTGCCGGCGCCGGTGGTGGACGCCGTCGACGCGACCGGTGCGGGTGACTCGGTGATGGCGGCCCTGATCGCCGACCTGCTCGCCGACGGCCTCCCGGCGGACCCGGCCGGCTGGTCCGACCGGGTCGGCTACGCGCTCCAGGTCGCCGGGCTGGTCTGCGAGTCCCCGGGCGGCGCGGTATCGATGCCGACCCGGGCGCAGGTCGCCCGGCGTTTCCCCCGCTGACCCGCCCCGCCGGACGCGAGGGCACGACCTAGACCGGTGGTGCCGGTTCCTCCACCGGCCTGCCGAACGAGCGCCGCGCGTCCAGGCCGACGACGCCGAGCAGCACCACGGTGACGGCGGCACCGACGGCGAGCGGCGGCAGGTGCAGGGCTGCCGGGGTCAGCAGCCCGAGGGCCAGCAGACCGCCCGCCCGGGATCGGGAGATCCGGCCGAAGACCTGGAATTCGAGGACCGATCGTCCGGCGAGGAAGAGCGCGGGGCCGCCGAGGATGGCGACGAGCCAGGTCGCCGGGAGGTCGTCGAGCGGCTCGGTGATGAACAGTTCGAAGCCGACGCCGGTCAGTACGATCCCGGCGATCATCGCCAGGTGGGCGAATGCCAGGTCGGTGGTGAGCCGGGAGGTGTTCCGGGAGCGGCTGATCGCCGCGCCCAGCACCCGTCCGGCCAGATGGAAGTAGATCCGCCACAGCAGGAGGGTGCTCGCCAGCGCCAGCGCGAACCCGACCGTCTGCTCGGCGTGGAACCGGCTGCCGCTGAAGGCCAGCCCGATGACGAAGATCGCCTCACCGAGCGCGATGAGGAGAAACTGCTGGTACCGCTCGGCCAGGTGCTCGGCCGCGATCCGTCGGACGCCGAGCCGTTGCGCACCGAGCCGAGGGGTCGGCCAGCCGAGGAGCAGCCCGGTGTAGTCGACGAGTACCGCGACGGTCCAGAGCGGTCCACGGACCGTGCCCTCCTCGACCAGCCCGCCGGTCACCCAGAGCGGCGCGCTCAGGCCGAGCCAGAACAGGATCCGGACGGACTGCCGCGGATCCGGTTGGCCGTGCTCGGCGAGGTGGAAGTACACCACCCGGCCGATCTGGAGGACCACGAAGGTGACCGCGAAGAGTGGGGCCCGCTCGCCGAAGCCGTCGGGTACCGCGACGGCCATCACCATGGCACCGATGGTGGTCAGCACGACGACGGTCTGGACCACCGGCGCCTCCGGCTCCAGCCAACTGGTCGACCAGACCGTCAGCGACCAGAGCGCCCACAGGGCGAGGAAGAGCAGCAGGGACTGGCCGACGCCGGCCGGTACGCCGCGCTGGTCGCCGGTGAAGTCCGCGATCAACCGCGCCGAGATTCGGGTGAGTGCGAAGACGAAGACCAGATCGAGCAGCAGCTCCAGGAAGGTGGCCCGCTGCGGGGTGGCCGCGCTGCGTAACAGCCGGCGGCCACCCTCCTCGGTCACCCGTCCCTCGAACGTCGGGCTGCTAGGCGTCGCCGCGCAGTTCGGCGTACCCGCGCTGGACGGCGGCGAGGCCGGCCTCCGGGCCGAACGGCGTGCGCTGGGCGACCCGTTCGGCGGGGGCGCGGTCGGCGTCCCCGTTGCGGATCAGCCAGCTCATCGTCGCCAGGTCGTCGTGCTGGACCCGGACGAATTCGGTGTCGACCACCGTGCCGTGGCCCGGCACCACCACCGTGCCCGGGGTGAGGCAGCGGAGCAGTGCCGCGACCGTCTCCACCCACTCCAGCGGAAAGGCGTCCTCGAAGGCCGGCGGGCCACTCTGCTCGATCAGGTCACCGGCGACCAGCACGTCGGCGTCCGGCACCTGCACCACCAGGTCACCCTCGGTGTGCCCCCGGCCGAGGTGGCGCAGCAGCACCGCCCGGCCGCCGACGTCGATCGTGGCCTCCTGGCGTACCGGGTGGGTGGGGGCGAGGATCGTGGTCCGGGCCAGCTCGGCGGCGAGCCCGGGGTCGGCCGGCAGCACCTCGTCGTACGCCTGCCGGCGCACCAGCGCGGGCTGTTCGCGGAGCAGCCGGGCGGCCTCCTCGTGGGCGTAGATCGGCACCGGGCCACCGGCGGCCAGCGCCGCGTTGCCGAAGCAGTGGTCGAAGTGGTGGTGCGTGTTGACCACGACCAGCGGGTCGGCGGTGAGCCCCCGGACGGCGGAGAGCAGTTCGGCTGCCTGGCCGGCGGTGGAGAGGGTGTCCACCACCAGCGCCGCGCCGTCGCCGACCACCAGGGTCACGTTGACGTCGAGCAGCGGCTGGCGCAGCACGTACACCCGGTCGGCGATCTCGGTGAAGGCGACACCCACGGTGGCGGTCATGCCGTGCCCTGGGCCCGCTCGACGAAGCGGTGCCGGTCCACCAGCACCCGCTCCACCCGCCCCTCGGCGACTGTGGTCGCGCCCTCGGTGACGGCGACCTCGAAGAGCAGCCGCCGCCCGTCGACCTTGGCGAGCCGGGCCTGCGCCACGGCGGTCCGGCCGACCGGGGTCGGCACCCGGTGGTCGAGCTCCACCCGCATCCCGACCGTGGTCATCCCGGCCGGCAGCCGGCTCGCGGTGGCGGCGACGGTGGCCGCCTCGGCCAGCGCCAGCACCCGGGGCGTGCCCAGCACCGGCACGTCGCCGGAGCCGACCGCCTGCGCGGTGTCGACGTCGCTGACGGTCAGCTCGACCCGGGCGGTCAGGCCCGGCGGGAATACGCTCTGCGGCTCCGGCGCCGCTGCGCTGACCTGCGGTTGCGTCGAATCATCCGACGCTGACTCCGGCGACTGTTCGGCCGGGTGTTCCTGATCCATCAGCAAAGCGTAGATGTTCCGCCGACCGCCGTTGCCGACACGCGACGACACGCCGTACCGCTATCGGATAATCCACAGCCGGCCCACTTCCCGGACCGTCGAGACCGTACGTGACCAGGTGCTTTTCGTGCGGTGATCGCCCCGCTACTCTCGGGCTCCGTCGGCATCGATCAAAGGCGTAGGTGTCGCTGCGTGCGGAGGCGAGGACAGGGTTGGCCTGAGTAGACGGGAGAGACGGACGTGGGACGGTCGACGGCACTGGTCATCTACGCCGAGGAGTTGCGCCGGGCGCGGGCCGGGGCGGAACTGTCGCAGCAGGGGCTGAGCGAGCGGATCAAGTACTCGGCGGCGCTGATCGCCAAGATCGAGCTGTGCGAGCGGCGGCCGAGCCGCGACTTCACGCTCCGCTGCGAGCAGGTGCTCAACACCGGCGGGTTGCTGGAGCGGATCCTCCGGGCGGCCGGCCACGAGGCGGCGGTGCTGCCGTGGTTCCAGGCCTGGGCCAACCTCGAACAGGAGGCGGTGATCCTGCGCTGCTACGAGCCGTTGGTGGTGCCGGGCCTGTTGCAGACCGAGGACTACGCCCGCGCCGTACTGGCCGGCGGTGCGCTGCTCACTCCGGAGGAGGTGGCCGAGCAGGTGGTCGCCCGGCTGGACCGGCAGCAGGTGCTCTCCCGGGAGCCGGCGCCGCATCTCTTCGCGGTGATGGACGCGGGTGTGTTGCACCGCGCCGTCGGCGGACCGGCGGTGATGCGCGAGCAGTTGCGCGCGATCGTCCGGATCTGCGCCGAGCACCCCCCGGGTCCGCGTGCAGGTCGTGCCGCCTTCGGCCGGCGCGTACGCTGGCCTGAACGGGCCATTCACGATCGCCACTCCGCAGGAGGGCGACGACGTAGCCTTCCTGGACAACTCCCGGCGGGGCATGGTCGTCGACCAGCCGGAGGACGTCGGCGCACTGCACCGGGCGTGGGAGGCGATCCGCAGCGTGGCCCTGCCGCACGAGCAGTCGATCGAGTTGATCTCAGAGGTGGCGGAGCGATGGAGCTGACCGGCGCGCGGTGGCGCAAGAGCAGCCGGAGCAACGGTACGGGCGGCAACTGCGTGGAGGTCGCCGGCAACCTGCCCGGCCTGGTGGCGGTGCGGGACAGCAAGGATCCGGCCGGGCCGGTGCTGCGCTTCGACCCGTACGCCTGGCGGGTCTTCGTCGGTGCGGTGCCGGCGGCTCGCCCATAACAACGAACGCCGTGGTCGACCGGGACGACCGCCTGGGTCGGGCGGGTGCACAAGCGGGGCAGCTCGACAGTCCGCGCGACAGGCACCGTCGACTCCGCCCGAGCGATCCGCGACCGACGGGGCAGCGCCGTCCGCGAAGTGACTGGAACGGCGACCGTACCCCTGGCGGGTCTTGCCGGCACGGTGCCGGTGGCCCGCCCATAACGGCGACCCAGCCGGTATCCGGGGCCGAAGCGTCGCCCCGGATACCGGCTGCCCCCGATCGCCTCGCCCCGGTCAGGGCCGGCGGAGCTGTTCGGCGGTGATCCGCTGCGTCAGCCAGGCCGGTACGGCGATCAGCACCAGCCCGACCGCCAGCGCCCCGCCGGCCAGCCAGAGCGTCGGGGCCACCCGGTCGAGGACCCGACCCGAATCGAGCTGGAAGAGACGGGCCAGGACGAGTGCGATGGTGACCGTCGCCCCACTGGCCAGGCCGAGCCCGATCACCAGCGGCAGGGTGCCGAACCCGACCTCTCCGGCGGTGATGGTGCGCGGGCTGGTCCCGACCACGGCCAGGGTGGCGTTGTCCCGGCGCCGTTCCACGGTTCGGTCGATCGCGGCGGCGGCGAACGCCCCGATGCCGAGGACGAAGCTCAGCATGAGCCCGGTGACCAGCAGGGTCACCAGCAGTTCCGCGTCGAAGCCGCGCCGGGCGCCGAGGTCGCCCGCCAGGTAGCGGGTCGGTACCCGGGCGGCCAGCACCTGGGCGGCCCGGTCGGCGGCGGCCTGGTCGGTCGCCACCAGGTGCACCGAGGAGGGGGGCGGGACGTCGAGCGCGGCGGCGACCGCCGCCTGCCGGGTGACCAGTAGCGGTCCGCCCATGCCCACGTCGAACCGCATCCGGGCGTGCAGGATCTGCTCGGGTGCCGGGATCCGGGTGCCGTCCTGCGCAACCACCTCGGCGCCCGGTTCCGGCAGCGGCGCGCCGCCGAAGGAGTACTCGTGAACCAACCGGTAGGTGCGGCCGTCCACGCAGGATTCCCCGGCGTCGAGCGTGAACATGCCGGTGAAGCTGTCGCAGTCGCCGACGATCAGGTGGTCCTGCTCGCCGGAGACGGTCGCCGGCACGCTGACCAGGTCGACGACCTGCACGCCGGGGACCTGGCGCAGCTCGGCGGCGGGCAGCGGACCGGGGCCGAGGACCTGGTGCATCCGGCGTCCGGCCGGGTCGTTGGTCGGGCTGAGGCCCCGGTCGTCGGTGACCAGTCCGACGCCGAGCGAGCCCACCCCGGCCACGTAGATCATCACGGTGAAGGCGGCGACCAGCCGGGGGGCCACCCTGGGCGCGTGCCGCAGCCGGGCGGTGGCCAGTTCCAGCCAGACCGGGGTACCCGGCAGCCGGGTCAGCAGCGCGGCGGCGGCGTACCCGAGAGTGGGCAGGGCCAGCGGTAGGGCCAGCCCGGTGAGCAGCATCGAGCCGGCGAAGAGCAGGGCGTCGGACTGGTGGGGTTCGTGCCGTCCGGTCCAGCCGGCCAGCACCACTCCGGCGAGCCCGGCCAGCAGCGGGAGCACCCGCCAGACGCCGGGCCGGCGGTGCGGCGCGTCCCGGCGTACCGCCAGCGGGTTGACCCGGGCCGGTCGGGTGGCGAGTACGCCGATGGTGACCGCGTACGCCACGGTCACCGTGACCATGCCGACCACCACCGGCACCGGTACGGCGAGGTCGGCGGCGTACCAGCGCAGCCGGCCGATCCGCCAGCCCTCCGACAGCGGGGCGAGGATCGCGAAGCCGGCCAGCCCGAGCAGCCCGCCGCCGAGGGTGACCACCCCGGTCTCCACCGCGTTGACCAGGGTCGCCTGCCGGGCCGAGACGCCGAGCAGTCGCAGGGCGGCGATCCGGCGGTCCCGGGTGGAGGCGGAGAGCCGGGCGCAGGTGGCCAGGAAGACCCCGAACGGGACCAGCACGAAGAGCCCGAAGGCGCCGGCCAGGAGCCGGGCCGGGGTGAAGACGTCCGGTCCGGCCCCCTCGCCGAGGGCGTACTCCAGCGGATGGCCGAAGCCGGTCACCGGCCAGTGCTCGTCGAGCATCCGTTCCACCTCCGGTACCGCTGCCGCCGGAGCGCCCACGTAGGCCAGCAGTTCGTCCGGGGCGAGCAGCCCCGCCGGGCCGACCGTGCCGACCACCCGCTGCGGGAGGCGCCCGGCCGCTCGGGGGTCGGTAGCGAGCAGGTCGCGCAGGGCCGGCGAGACCACCATCTCCCCGGGCGCGGGCAGCACGGCCACTCCGGGCGGGCGCGGGCTGGTCGCGGTGGCGCCCACCACGGCGGTACGCCGGAGCACCCGGCCGCCGACCGCGTCCTCGATGTCGTAGATCCGCAGCGCCGACGGGCTGGCCGGTTTCTCCTCCCGTACCGGCGTGCGTGCCTCGGCCCGCCCGTGCTGCTCCCCGGCGACCGAGACCGTGGCCAGCGACGCCAGCACCAGCAGTACGCCGAGCGCCGCCCCGGACGACATCAGCGCGGTACGCAGCAGCCCGCCCCGCCCGGAGCCGATCGACAGCCTCAGTCCGAGCCAGATCCACCGCCTCATGCGGCTACCCGCCCGTCGCGGAGGAAGACCGTGCGGTCCGCGTACGCCGCCACCCGGGCCTCGTGGGTGACCATCACGACCGCGCTGCCCTCCTTGCGGGCCAGCCCGGTCAGCGCGTCCAGCACCACTTCGCCGGCCGCGCTGTCCAGCGCCCCGGTCGGCTCGTCGGCGAAGATCACCGACGGCCGGTGCGCCAGTGCCCGGGCGACGGCGGCGCGCTGCGCCTCGCCGCCGGAGACCTGCCCCGGGCGGCGGTCGGCCAGTTCGGCCACGGCCAGGTGTCCGAGCAGTTCGGCACCCCGGCGCCGGGCCTCGGCCCGGGGCCTGCCGAGCAGCCGCAACGGCAGCTCGACGTTCTCCCGCAGGGACAGCTCCGGCACCAGGTCGCCGAACTGGAGCACGAAGCCGAACGACCGGAGCCGAAGGCTGCTGCGCCGGCTGTCGGAGAGGTTGTCGATCCGCTGTGTGTCGAGGCGTACCTCGCCGTGCTCGGGGCGGAGGATGCCGGCGAGCACGTGCAGCAGGGTCGACTTGCCGGAGCCGGACGGTCCCATGATGGCGACGATCTCGCCGGGGGAGATGGTCACGTCGGCGCCGTCGAGCGCGACGGTCCGGCCGAACCGGATGGTCAGGTCACGGCCCTGGAGGGTCATCGTGCTGCCCTGGGATGTCATCGGTACTCCTTCTCCGCGTCGTCGACGCGGGATACCAGCGCGGCCAGCCGGGCGAGCCGGGCGACGGCGCCGTCGATCCACTTGAGATCGGCGTCGAGGTGGTACATCTCGAAGTCGGCGTCGAGCTGCGTGAGCAGGTCTCCGGCCTGCCGCTGGGCGCGCAGCTCGCGCATCCGGGCCAGGTGCGCCTGGCGTTGCCGGTCGAGCATCGGCTCGGCGGGCCGGCCGCTGGAGAGCGCGATCAGCACCTTGGCGAAGAGCACTCGGCGGCTGCCGGTCACCTCGGGCACCTCCGGCTCGTCGAGCCAGCGGTCGAGTTCGCCGACGCCCGCCTCGGTGATGGCGTAGACCCGACGGTCCGGGCCGACCCCGCTGGCCACGCCGGCCAGGTCGATCAACCCGTCCCGGTCCAGCCGGCCGAGGGTGGCGTAGACCTGTGCCGACTTGAGCGGACGGCTGTTGCCGAACCACTCGTCGTAGCGGCGACGCAGCACGTAGCCGTGTTGGGAATGCGGTTCGAGAAGACCGAGCAGGATCCGGGAAACGGACATGGCCGGGACACTAGCAACTGAGTTGCTACGCTAGCAAGCGAGTTGTTAGTCGCGGTCAGCCCGTCGCCGGATGAACCCGGGACGGGCCGGGCCGGCGCCGTACCGCGCGCCGTCGTCCCTCCCGGAGCCCGCCGTACCGGCGCCGTTAACCTGGACGGCGATGCTCGTTACCGTCACCGACACCCCACCCGTGCCGCCGCCCGGTCCGGCGGCCCCGGACGGCCGGCGCCGCCGGTTCGTCGCCATGTCCGTCTGGGCGGTGGCCTTCGTCGCCGCCTGGCTGCTGATCGGCCTGCCCACCGACCCGCTGTACGCCTTCGCCTGGCTCTGGGCCGCCACCATTGCCTGGCGTAGTGACCGGCCCTGGCGGACGCACCTGGGATTCGCCCGGGACTGGCTGCCGGTGGTGGTGCTGCTGGCCGCGTACAACCTCTCCCGGGGGTTCGCGGACAACGGGGCGACACCGCACGCCTACGAGCTGATCGTCACCGACCGGTGGATGTTCGGCTGGGCGATGGACGGCCAGGTGCCGACGGTCTGGCTGCAACAGCACCTCTACGACCCGGACGGCATCCACTGGTGGGACGTCGGGGTGAGCTGGGTCTACTTCTCGCACTTCGTGGTCACCCTGGCCGCGGCGGTGGTGCTCTGGCTGACCTCGCGACCCCGCTGGGCGGCGTTCATGCGGCGCTGGGGCTTCCTCTGTGCCAGCGGCCTGGTGACCTACTTCCTCTACCCGGCCGCGCCGCCCTGGTGGGCCGCGCAGTACGGGATGCTGGAGGAGGTCGCCCGGATCTCCACCCGGGGTTGGCGGGAGTTCGGCATGCACGGCGCCGGCAACCTGCTCAACGCCGGTCAGATCGCCTCCAACCCGGTCGCCGCGATGCCGTCGCTGCACACCGCCTGGGCGCTCTTCGTGGTGGTCTTCTTCCTCGGCGCGACCCGGCGACGCTGGTGGCCGCTGCTGCTCTGCTATCCGCTGGCGATGACCTTCACCCTGGTCTACGCGGGCGAGCACTACGTGATCGACGTCCTGGTCGGCTGGGCGTACGTCGGCCTGACCTTCCTGGTCGTCGGGCTCGCCGAGCGCTGGTGGGCGGCGCGCAGGGCCCGCCGCCGGCCGGTCGAGCCGGAAACGGCCGGGGCGGCGACCTCCGAGGCCGGAACCGGGCCGGCCGGGGAGCCCGGGCCGGACGTCGACAGCGCCCCGAAGGCCAGGACAGGTGCCGGGGCCGGTACCGACAGCTGGCCGGAGTCGGGGCCGGCGCCGGAGCGGACGGTCAGCGCGGGTCGCTGACCCGGGCGGCCCGGGCCCGGACGGTCAGTTCCGCCGCCAGCGCCCACGCCTCGTACAGGTCCCGGTCCCGGGCTGCCGCGCCGGGCCCGCCGGCCGTGTCCGCGTAGACGGTGGCCAGTCGCAGCCGGCGCTGGAGTGGACCCTGCACCACCCGTACGCTCTGGATCCGGGCGTACGGCACGACGAGGAGTTCCCGGGTCAGCAGCCCGGAGCGGACCGCGAAGACCCGGGCGGAGAGTCCGGCGCCGAGCGCGGTACGGGCCAGCGGGTGCACCCAGCGGGCCCGGGCCGGCGGCGGGGTGAGGGTGCCGGTGATCGCCACCCCGGGCAGGATCTCCGACATGATCATCTGTGCCGTGCTCAGGTCACCGACCGGCAGCAGTCGGTCCGGGTGGCTCCGGTTGTCCAGTTCACCGCTGGCGATCCCGGCGACCGACAGCCGCATCCGCAGCCACCCCTTCATCCGCCAGAGCAGCGGCCAGGTGACCCCGATCGCCTGGAGCCGGTCCAGCGGTACGGTCTGGGCCCGGGTCTCCAGCAGGCCGTGCCGGACCCGCAGCGCGGCGTCGTCGCGGGCCAGCCGGAAACTCCAGTCGTCCAGTACCCGCCGGATCGGCTGGAGCACCACCCCGGCCATCGCGGTGAGGGTGCTGGCGACCGCGATGAACGACCAGGAGCCCTCGGTGAAGAACTGGGTCAGCACGAAGGCGAGGCCGAACGGCAACAGGAACGCCTGCGGGGTGAGGAGCTGGCTGACCAGCAGGTCGCGGTTGGAGACCGCGTGCAGGTGCCGTCCGGCCGGTGGCTCGGCGGTGCCGACCAGCCCCGGAAGGCCGGGCACGCCGGGTTGACCCGGCCACGGCGCACCGGGCTGCCCGGGCGGTACCGTGCCGGGGCCGGCGGCCTCGCCGGGCGCTCCGGTCGGGCCGGACGGCGCCCGGCCGGCGAGCACCAGCAGGCGTTCCCGCAGTGCCACCGCGTCGGCCACCGTGACGTACGCCAGCGGCGCCTCCGTCTTGCCGCCGCCGACCACCTCCAGTCGCAGCTCGGCCAGGCCGCTGAGCTGGGCCAGCAGCGGCCGGACCACCTCCACGGACTGCAACCGCTCCAGCGGGATCGCCCGGGTACGCCGCCACAGCAGCCCCTCGTGGATCCGCAGCTCCCGCCCGACGATGTGGTAGCCGGTGTTGTACCAACTGACCACCGAGAGCGCGAGCGCGCCGATCAGCAGTACCGCCACCAGTAGGGCGAAGAAGCCGAGGCCGACCCGGGACAGGGTCGACCAGGAGAGCGCGGCGACGATCACCACCAGTGACTTCGCCCCTTGCAGCAGTGGACTCAGCGGGTGCAGCCGCTTGCGGGGTTCGGCGACCTCCTCGGGCGTCACAGGCCCTCCGCCCGGTCCTCGCCGAGAGCGGTGAGCCGGTCGCGCAGCCGGGACGCCTCGGCCGGACGCAGGCCGGGCACCCGGGCGTCGCTCGCGGCGGCGGCGGTGTGCAGTTGCACGGTGGCCAGGTCGAAGGCTCGCTCCAGCGGCCCGGCGGTGACGTCGACGAACTGCATCCGGGCGTACGGCACGATCGACAGCCGCCGGACCAGCAGGCCGTGTCGGACCAGCAGGTCGTGGTCGCGCTCGGCGTACCCCCAGGCCCGGACGGCCCGGACGATCACCGCCAGCCGCCAGCCGGTCAGCACGACCACCGCGCCGAGCGCGAGGCCGAAGAACCAGTGACCGGTGAGCGCGAGGCCGACTCCGGCGCCGGCGGCGAGGGCCAGCATGCCGATCCCGAGCCGCAGTGCCTCCACCTTGATCAGGTCGGTGGAGACCGGCTGCCAGTGCACGGTCTCCGGCCACGGCTCCAGCGGGTCGGTCGGCCCGGCTGTGGGCCGTCCGGCCGCCGGCCCACCGGTCGACGCTGCGCCGTGCTCGCTTCGGTCGTCCTCGCCGTGCTCGCTTCGGTCCGCGCTGCCGTGCTCGCTTCGGTCGCCGCCTCGCTCGCTCACGTGTCGAGCGTAGGCGATCCCTCGGCCGGTGTTACCTCGCGAAGGAACCCGCGCGCGCCGAGGAAGTCGCCGAGCGAGCGCCGGTGCTCGGCACAGGCGAGCCAGGTCTTGCGCCGCTGCGCGGTGTGCAGCCGGGGATTGTTCCAGTGCAACGCCCAGACGGCCACTGCCCGGCAGCCCCGGGCCGAGCAGATCCGGGGCGGGTTGTCTGCCGGCGGAGAGCCACCGCTCGCGGCTGCGGACCCGTCACTCACGGCGGCGAGTCTACGGCGCTGGAGGAGGGCCCGGAGGAAAGAGATCGCCGGGCGGCCACGGGGGGAGCCGCCCGGCGATTCGCTGCATCGTACACAGAGAAAACCCCTCTATGTCTACCCACCATCGACCGTTTTCCGGATTGCGCGCCTCGGCGAGACGCAAATGCGCGGGATGAAACCGCAAATCCGGTTCTCCCTTCGCGGTCTCTCAGCTCGACGTGCGACGCTTGGGGGCGTCGGCTCGCGCCGACCCCTGATTTCCTGACCCCGCTGTGGAGGACCGGTGGCCCAGCCGACGACGCCCGACATCCCGACCCCGCCCGACGTCGGCGGTGCCGTCCCCACTGTGGGCAGCACCCCGGCCGAGGACGCCACCCTGCTGGAGCGAGCCCTCTTCGAGGTCAAGCGGGTCATCGTCGGGCAGGACCGGATGGTGGAACGGATGTTCGTCGCCCTGCTGGCCCGCGGGCACTGCCTGCTCGAAGGGGTGCCGGGGGTGGCCAAGACGCTCGCGGTGGAGACCCTGGCCCGGGTGGTCGGCGGTACGTTCGCCCGGGTCCAGTTCACCCCGGACCTGGTACCTGCGGACATCGTCGGCACCCGGATCTACCGGCAGTCGAGCGAGAAGTTCGACGTCGAGCTCGGGCCGGTCTTCGTGAATTTCCTGCTCGCCGACGAGATCAACCGGGCACCGGCCAAGGTGCAGTCGGCGCTGCTCGAGGTGATGTCCGAGCAGCAGGTGTCGATCGGCGGGCAGACCCACCGGGTGCCCAACCCGTTCCTGGTGATGGCCACCCAGAACCCGATCGAGCAGGAGGGCGTCTATCCGCTGCCCGAGGCGCAGCGGGACCGCTTCCTAATGAAGATCATCGTCGGCTATCCCACCGACGCCGAGGAGCGCGAGATCGTCTACCGGATGGGGGTCAGCGCCCCCGAGCCGGCGTCGGTCTTCACCCCGCTCGAACTCGTCGGGCTGCAACAGAAGGCCGACAAGGTCTTCGTGCACAACGCCCTGGTCGACTACGCCGTACGCCTGGTGCTGGCCACCCGCGCACCGGCCGAGCACGGGATGCCGGACGTGGCGCAGCTCATCCAGTACGGCGCCAGCCCGCGCGCCTCGCTCGGCATCGTCCGGGCCACCCGGGCGCTCGCCCTGATGCGCGGCCGGGACTACGCGCTGCCGCAGGACGTCCAGGACATCGCCCCGGACATCCTCCGGCACCGGCTGGTGCTCAGCTACGACGCGCTGGCCGACAACATCCCCGCCGACCACGTCGTCGACCGGGTGATGTCCACCATCCCGCTCCCCTCGGTCGCGCCCCGGCAGAACGCCACCCCCGCCCCGCCGAACGGTTCCGGACCCGCCCTCGGGCCCGCGTCCGGGATACCGGCGGCCGGCCCGGCGTGGCCGGGACGCCCGCCGGCATGATGTCGGCGACCGACAGCAGTCCGGCCCGGGCCGACGCCGTACTCTCCCGGCTGCAGTTGCTGGTCACCCGCAAACTCGACGGGCTGCTCCAGGGCGACTACCTCGGCCTGCTGCCGGGGCCCGGCACCGAGGCGGGGGAGTCCCGGGAATACCGCCCCGGCGACGACGTACGCCGGATGGACTGGCCGGTGACGGCCCGGACGACCGTGCCGCACGTCCGGCGTACGGTGGTCGACCGGGAACTGGAGACCTGGCTGGCGGTGGACCTGTCGGCCAGCCTCGACTTCGGCACCGGCCGCTGGCTCAAGCGGGAACTCGTGATCGCGGCGGCGGCGGCGATCACCCACCTGACCGTGCGGGGTGGCAACCGGATCGGCGCGGTGATCGGCACCGGCCCGCCCCGGGACGGCCGGACCGGATCCCCGTCCACGCCACCGGGGGTGCTGCGGCTGCCGGCCCGGCCGGGCCGCAAGGAGGCGCAGGGACTGCTCCGGACCATCGCCGGCACGCCGACCCGGCCGGGGCGTACCGACCTCGGTCTGCTGGTGGACGCGCTCAACCGTCCGCCCCGGCGGCGCGGGATGGCCGTGGTGATCTCCGACTTTCTGGCCCCGCCGGAGCAGTGGGGACGCCCGGTACGCAAGCTCGGGGTCCGGCACGAGGTGCTCGCCGTCGAGGTGGTCGACCCGCGCGAACTGGAGCTGCCGGACGTCGGGGTGCTGCCCGTCGTCGACCCCGAGACCGGTGAGCTGCACGAGGTGCAGACCGCCGACCCACGGTTGCGGCGCCGCTACGCCGCCGCGGCGGCCGCCCAGCGCGCCGCCATCGCCCATCAGCTGCGGGCCGCCGGGGCGGCGCACCTGCGGCTGCGTACCGACTCCGACTGGCTGCTGGACATGGTGCGCTTCGTCGCAGCGCAGCGGCACGCCCGTACCCGGGGGACGACACGATGATCCGTTTTCTGCAACCGTGGTGGCTGCTGGCCGTGCTACCCGTGCTGCTGCTCGCCGGGGCGTACGTCTGGCGGCAACTGCACCGCCGCACGTACGCGATGCGGTTCACCAACGTCGAGCTGCTGCGCACCCTCGCGCCGAAGGGAATCGGCTGGCGCCGGCACGCCGCGGCCGGAGTGATGCTACTCAGCCTGCTGATCCTGGCCACCGGGATGGCCCGGCCGGCGGTCGACACCAAGGAGCCGCTGGAGCGGGCCACCATCATGCTGGCGATCGACGTGTCGCTGTCGATGGAGGCCGACGACGTGGAGCCGAACCGGCTGGAGGCGGCCCAGGAGGCGGCGAAGCAGTTTGTCGCGGAGCTGCCGCCGACCTACAACCTCGGGCTCGTCGCCTTCGCCAAGTCGGCCAACGTGCTGGTGCCGCCGGGCAAGGACCGCCCGGCGGTGACCCAGGCCATCGACGGCCTGGTACTGGCCGAGGCGACCGCGACCGGCGAGGCCGTCTTCACCTGCCTGGAGGCGATCCGGTCGGTGCCGGCGGACGGCGCCCAGGGCATTCCACCGGCGCGGATCGTGCTGCTCTCGGACGGCTACCGCACCTCGGGGCGTTCGATCGAGGAGGCCGGTGCGGCGGCGCAGGCGGCGAACGTGCCGGTCTCGACCATCGCGTTCGGCACCGACTCCGGCCAGGTCGACATCGGTGGCCAGGTGCAGCGGGTGCCGGTCGACCGGCTGGCCCTGGCCGAACTCGCCGAGACGACGCAGGGCTTCTTCTACGAGGCGGCCTCGGTCAACGAGCTGAAGCAGGTCTACCAGGACATGGGCAGCTCGATCGGGTTCCGGACCGAGGCCCGGGAGATCACCCAGTGGTACGCCGGGATCGCGCTGCTCTTCGCGCTCTGTGCGGCAGGGCTGAGCCTGCTCTGGACGTCCCGCCTGGTCTGACGAACGGGCGCCGACCGGGGCGGGGACAGGTGTGCGGCCGTACCCGGTCGGTGCCGGTCACCGGCCCGGCCGGGTACCTGCGGACGAACCACTGCCGCTCGGACGAGTCGGTGTGGCGGGGTCGACGGTCGGCCCTGGGGTGGCGGTCGTCACGGGGTCGCGCGGACCAGGATGAAGACCAGCACGACCCAGGCGGCGGCGAGGGTGAAGCCCAGCGGGGCGACGTAACGCTGCATGATTCTGCTCTCCGGGT
Source organism: Plantactinospora sp. KLBMP9567 (assembly GCF_033446045.1). Lineage (NCBI taxonomy): Bacteria > Bacillati > Actinomycetota > Actinomycetes > Micromonosporales > Micromonosporaceae > Plantactinospora > Plantactinospora sp. KLBMP9567. The sequence continues at coordinate 97,615 of NZ_JAWQRR010000041.1, forward strand.
GGCGACTGGAGACGTCCCGGGCCGGCGCAGGGCGGGGCGGGGTGTCTCGGGGATCAGTGGACGCGCACACGAAGTCGTGACCGGGCGGCTCCACACACCTCGGCTCGGCGACAGCCATCGGATTCGCACAGCCGGGACGGCACGCCGGCAGATGCCGGAGTGGTCCGGGGATGCGGTGTGGAGCGGAACTGGGTCAGCCGGCGGGATATGTCACGGCTCAGGCGGACTGACCAAGGACCCGGCCACGACTGGGAGGATCGCTATTTCGCACAGCGATCACCTCCACCTGTCGACCGGACCTGGAACGTGAGTCATCGTACACCCGGAGAGCCGGGTGGCCGCAGTCGGCCATCCGGGTCCCCGGGTGTCGACTCTCCGACCGCTGTCGGGCGCGGAACAGGCTCCGTTCGTCACTGAACCCTTTCAACCTCCCCTTGCGGTCCGGCGTGGCCGGAGGCGGAGGTCGGGGCGCATGCACCAGGCGCTTCAGGTTGAAGAGGGTTCACTGTCCGTGCCGGTCCGAGGCGTCCGGAAGCCTCCCGGACGCCGGCCCTTGGCGTGGCGGTGCCGCCGCCGCCGACGGTCGCCGCCGGCCCGTCCGACCAGCACGGACAGGACCAGGACCAGCAGCGGCAGCCAGGCCAGCCGGGCGGCCACCCAGCCGGGCCCGTCCGGCACCGTGTGCAGTCCGGGTACCGGACCGGTGCCGGCCAGCCGGGCCGCGAGCGTGGCCAGCGCGGTCACCCCGAGCAGGGTGCTCTGGTGCCACAGGTAGACGCTGATCGCCACGGTGTTCAGCCGGCTCACCGGGGCCCACCGGCCCGGCCGGGCCAGCGCGCCGGCCAGCGCCGGCCGGACCAGCAGCGCCGCGCCGACCTGGGCCAGCGCCAGGCTGACCGCGAACAGTGACGGCGGGTCCAGGTTCGACATGCCGTCCCCGGGCACCCCGACGGCGCTGAGCGGATAGCCCGCCCCGCCCAGCCCGGCCATTCCGGCGGCACCGGCCAGCAACAGTCCGACGGCGGTCCGCCGGCCGCCGAGCCGGCCGTCGGCGAGGGCCATCCCGAGCAGGTACGGCAGCAGCCAGCCGGCCAGGACCGCGACCGGTACCCGCCACACCCCGTCCCCGGGCAGCGGCACCGGCCAGCCCGACGGATCGCCGCTCCGCCCGGCCAGGTCGCTCAGCGTGACCAGCGCCACGGCCGGTACGGCCAGCCGGACCGGCCCGTACCGGTCCAGCGCCCGGGCCAGCGGGGCGGTCGACGCGATCAGCACCACCAGCGGCAGCAGGAACCACAGTGGACTGACCACCAGCGTGGCGGCGGTACGCAGGGTGCCTGCCGGAGTGCCGAGCAGGGCGGCCACGGCCAGCACCGCCAGCCAGCCGCCGAGCAGTAGCAGCACCGGCCGGCCCAGCCGACCGAGCCGCCGGCGCAGCCACCGTGCCGGGCCGAGGCCCCGGGCGGCGGCCGAGCGGAGCGACCGGGCCGAGGCGTACCCGCTGACGAAGAAGAAGAGCCCGAGCGTCTGGAACAGCCAGGTCACCGGGACCAGCGCCGGCATCGCGGCCAGCGGACTGGCCGGGCGCAGCGCGCCGTCCGGGCCGAGTACCAGGGCGGTGACCAGCCAGTGCCCGAACACCACCCCGCCGATCGCGTACGCCCGCAGCCCGTCGACGCCCCGGTCCCGGCCACCACCGTCCGATCCGGCCCGGGAGGGCGGGTGCGGGGCCGCGCCGTCGGTCGGTCGCCGTTCGAGGAGGCTCATCGGGAGGTCACCGCCGCCCGGGCAGCAGTCCCGGCCGCCCCGGTGGCCGTGCCGGCGGCACCGAGCGTGACCAGGGCCGCCGCGTGCAGCGTCGCGGTGCCCGGCACCAGGTAGCCGTCGTGGCCGGTCACCCGCTCCACCGGCAGCGGCCTGGCCCCGAACTCCGGACTGGCCGGCCGGACGCCGTGCCCGAAGCCGAACACCCGCACCGGGGGCAGCCGGCGGATCCAGTCGTCCGGCGCCTCGGCCGCCCAGACCTGGGCCCCGGTGCCCAGATCGGCGGCCCGGTCCACGCCCATCCCGACCCCGGCCAGCGTCACCAGGTCGGTCACCTGCGGCGGCACCTCCGGTGCGGCCAGCCCGACCACCAGCGCGCCGTAGCTGTGTCCGACCAGCGTCACCGTCGCGTCGGGGCGGTGCCGGGCCAGCGTCCGGGTCAGCTCGACCAGGGCGTCCGCCCCGGCCCGTGCGTGCTCCGAGCGGGCCGCCGCCCGGCCCAGCCCGTTCGGCGGGTCGTAGCCGAGCCAGGCCAGCACGGCCACCCGGGCACCGGGCCGGGTGGCGCGGATCTCGTCGTACAGGGCGCGGGCCTGGGCGGCCGGAGCACGCCGACGTATCCCGCCCAGGCCACGGTCGAAGTCCCGCAGCGTGCTGTCCACCCCCGGCACCAGTACCGCGATCCGGTCGGCGGTGCCGAGGTCGCCGAGCACCTCCACGGCCAGCCCGTCACCGTGCGGATCGAACGCCAGGAACGAGCGGCCGGCGGCCACCCAGCCGGCGTACGGCGTACCGGCCGTCCGCATCGCCGCCGCCACCGCCGGGTACGCCTCGACGAACCCGGCCCGCGCCACCGCCACCTCGCTCGCCCCGGCCGGCGGCGGCACCATCAGCCCCAGCGCGAGCAGCCCGGCCACCGCTCCCCGTACCGCCGGTCGCCACACCATCCCGATCTCCCTCCGATCGCCTCCGGAGCAGAGAATGCGTGGTCGGCATGGGGTGCCGCGTCACGCCACGGGACGGCTTCCGGCGGGCTACCCGGGGACTACCGCAGGGCTACCGGAGGACGACCCGACCGGTGCGGGCCGCCCGCCGCCGGGAGGTGTAGCACGCCGGCTCGGCGGACCGGGGTACTAGTCGCCGGCGGTGACCAGCCCGGACTCGTACGCGACGACGACCGCCTGGGCCCGGTCGCGCAGGTCGAGCTTGCTCAGGATCCGCCCGACGTGGGTCTTCACGGTCTGTTCGGCGACCACCAGATCGGCGGCGATCTCGCCGTTGGAGCGGCCCCGGGCGATCAGCCGGAGCACCTCGGTCTCCCGGGGGGTGAGCCCGGCCAGGCTGACCGGGCGGGGCCGGTCCCGGCCGGGCCGGGCGGCGAACTCGGCGATCAGCCGGCGGGTCACCGCCGGGGCGAGCAGCGCGTCCCCGGCCGCGACCACCCGGACCGCCTGCACCAGGTCGGCGGCCGGGGCGTCCTTGAGCAGGAAGCCGCTGGCGCCGGCCCGCAGCGCCTCGTAGACGTAGTCGTCGAGGTCGAACGTGGTCAGGATGAGCACCCGGGGCCGGTCCGCCTCCGGCCGGTCGCCGAGGAGCTGCCGGGTCGCGGCCAGGCCGTCCAGCACGGGCATCCGGACGTCCATCAACACCACGTCCGGGTCGAGCCGCCGGGCCGCGGTGACCGCCTCGGCGCCGTTCGCCGCGTCCCCGACCACCAGCAGGTCGGGCTGGGCCGCCAGCAGCGCCCCGAACCCCTGCCGGACCATCGCCTGGTCGTCGGCGATCAGCACCCGGATCATCGGGCCGTACCTCCGTCGTGCTCGGCGCCGGCCGTCCGCACCGGACCGCTGTCAACCGTCCCCTGCGGTCCGTCGCGGCTGGGGGTGGCAGTCGGGGCGCGCACCTCGCGCGGTTCAGGTTGGCGAAGGTTCACCGTTCGGTCGGCTCCGGGTCGTAGGGCAGGTGCGCGGTGACCGCGTACCCCTGGTCGTCGGTCGGGCCGGCCCGCAGCCGGCCGCCGAGCAGCCGGACCCGCTCCCGCATCCCGGTCAGTCCGTGCCCGGCGGGGCCGGCGGCGTCTCCCGGGCGGCCGGCGCCGGGACCGGCCGGGTCGTTCCGGACGCCGACGGTCAGCGCCCGGTCGTCCGCGTCCACCGACACCCGGACGGCGGTCCCGGGCGCGTGCCGGGCCGCGTTGGCGAGGGCCTCCTGGATGATCCGGTACGCGGCCAGCCCGACCGCCTCCGGCACCGCCCGGCGCTGCTCCGGCTCCGGTCCGGTGGTGACCGTCACCGCCATGCCGGCCCGGCGGGCCGCGTCGACCAGCTCCGGTACGTCGGCCAGCCCCGGCTGCGGCGCGGTCTCCGGTGCCGCCGACTCGCTGCGGAGTACGCCGAGCAGCCGGCGCATGTCGACCAGCGCCTCCCGGGCCGAGCCGGCGATCGCGGTGAACTCGGCCCGGGCCGGCTCGGGCAGCCCGGTCAGCCGGTACGGCGCGGTCTCCGCCTGCACCGCGATCATCGACATGTGGTGCGCGACCACGTCGTGCATCTCCCGGGCGATCCGGGTCCGTTCCTCCAGCACCGCCCGGCGGGCCTGCTCCAGCTCGCTGCGTTCGGCCTGCTCGGCCAGGGCCCGCTGGCTCTGCCGGCGTCGCCGCACCTGGTCGCCGACGATCAGGATCGCCAGAAAGAGGACGGCGACCCCGTGCGCGTTCGCCTGGGTCGGCACGAACAGGTACGCCGGCAGCACGCTGAGCAGCCCCGCCCAGGCGGCGATCCCCAGGCTGGTCCGGGCGGCCAGCACCAGCAGGACGATTAGGAAGGCGATGATCTGCACCGGGCTCCACGGCCAGGACTCGCCGGGCAGCGCGTCGATCACACCGAGGTAGAGCATCGGGTAGCCGAACCGCCAGGCGAACAGCGGGCGGACCGGTGCCAGCACCGCCGGCAGGGTCCCGCCGACAGCGAGCGGGATGGCCACCCATTCCGGCAGCCCCCGGGTGTCGGTCAGGTACTGGATGCCGGCGATGGTGATGCCGACCAGGGCGAAGACCAGCACCGGCGCCAGGAACGGCCGGGCACGCTGCCACCACCGCCGCCACCTGCCGGGCGGGCCGAGCGGCGGGGACAGCGGAAAGTCCGCCCCGACCAGCAGCCGGCGCAGGTCCTCCCGGCCGACGCGCAGGACCGCAGCGGTGCCGTTCTCCATCAGGGGCAGGGTACGGGTGCCGGAGCCGGACCGTCGTCACCCCGTGGCACGATTCCGCCGGTAGTACCCGGGTAGCACCCCACCCGGGTTACGGATTACCTGCCGGTAGCGCCTAGTCTCCAACCCGCACGTCCGTACCGTCCGTGAGGAGGACATCCGTGGCCCGAACCGTGCTGGTGACCGGAGGCAACCGGGGCATCGGCCTGGCCATCGCGCAGGCCTTCGCCAAGCAGGGCGACCGGGTGGCGGTCACCCACCGCGGCAGCAACCCGCCCGCCGACCTGTTCGGCGTCCGGTGTGACATCACCGACAGTGCCCAGGTCGACGAGGCGTTCTCGGCGGTCGAGGCGGAGCTGGGCCCGGTCGAGGTGCTGGTGTGCAACGCCGGGATCACCGACGACACGCTGTTGCTGCGGATGTCCGAGGAGCAGTTCACCCGGGTCCTCGACGCCAACCTGACCGGCGCGTTCCGCTGCGCCAAGCGGGCATCCGGCAAGATGCTCCGGGCCCGGTGGGGCCGGATGGTCTTCGTCTCCTCGGTGGTCGGCCTCTCCGGCGGCGCCGGCCAGGTGAACTACGCGGCGAGCAAGGCCGGCCTGGTCGGGGTGGCCCGGTCGATCACCCGCGAGCTGGGCAGCCGCAACATCACCGCGAACGTGGTCGCGCCCGGGTTCATCGACACCGACATGACGGCGGTGCTCACCGAGGAGCGCAAGGCGGAGATCCGCAAGTCCATCCCGGCGGGCCGGATGGCCAGCCCGGACGAGGTGGCCGGGGTGGTGGCCTGGCTGGCCTCCGACGCCGCCGGTTACGTCTCCGGGGCGGTCATCCCGGTGGACGGCGGCCTCGGTATGGGGCACTGACCGGCCCGGGACCGGGGCACCGACTGGCACAATCGCCCAGGCGCCGTGATCGGCCGGGACGGACCCGGACCGGCCACGGGACGCGGGGGACCACGAGGGTATGGAGGATCTTCACGTGTCTGGACTGCTGGCCGGCAAGCGGCTGCTCGTCACCGGTGTCATCACCGACCAGTCGATCGCGTTCTCGGTCGCGAAGCTCGCCCAGGAGAACGGTGCGACGGTGGTACTCACCGGCTTCGGCCGGATGTCGCTGGTCGAGCGGATCGCCAAGCGGCTGCCCGAGCCGGCCCCGGTGATCGAGCTGGACGTCACCGACGCCGAGCAGTTGGCCAGCCTGGCGGACCGGGTCCGCGAGCACGTCGACGGGCTGGACGGGGTGGTGCACTCGATCGGCTTCGCGCCGCAGAGCTGCCTCGGCGGCGGCTTCCTCGACGCGCCGTGGGAGGACGTGGCGACCGCGGTGCACGTCTCGACGTACTCCTACAAGGCTCTCGCGGTGGCGGCGCTGCCGCTGATGAGCGCGGGCGGCGCGGTGGTCGGGCTCACCTTCGACGCCACCAAGGCCTGGCCGGTGTACGACTGGATGGGCGTGGCCAAGGCCGGACTGGAGTCCGCCTCCCGCTACCTGGCGCTGCACCTGGGCCCGAAGGGGATCCGCAGCAACCTGGTCTCGGCCGGACCGCTGCGCACCATGGCGGCGAAGTCGATTCCCGGCTTCCAGCAGTTCGAGGAGGCCTGGGCCGAGCGGGCCCCGCTGGGCTGGGCACTGACCGACCAGGAGCCGGCCGCGCGGGCCTGCCTGGCCCTGCTCTCCGACTGGTTCCCGGCCACCACCGGTGAGATCGTGCACGTCGACGGCGGCTACCACGCGCTCGGCGCCGCGATGTGACGAAGGTCCCGTCCGTCCGGCGCCGCCGGCGGGCGGGGCCCTGCCGGCCGGCTCGGCCGGGGTGGGAACAATGGTGGCATGTCGTACGACGCCGTTGTGTTGATCTCGTTCGGTGGCCCGGAACGGCCGGAGGACGTCCTGCCGTTCCTGGCCAATGTCACCCGGGGGCGGAACGTGCCACCGGACCGGCTGGCCGAGGTCGCCGAGCACTACCAGCACTTCGGTGGCGTCTCGCCGATCAACCAGCAGTGCCGGGACCTGCTCGCCGCGATCCGCGCCGACTTCGCCGCGCACGGGCTCGACCTTCCGGTGTACTGGGGCAACCGCAACTGGCATCCGATGCTCGCCGACACTGTGGCCCAGCTCCGCGACGACGGCGTCACCTCGGCTCTCGGCTTCGTGACCAGCGCCTACGGCGGCTACTCCTCCTGCCGGCAATACCTGGAGGACATCGCGACCGCCCGCGCGGCGGTGGGCCCGGACGCGCCCCGGATCGAGAAGCTGCGGCAGTACTGGGACCATCCCGGGTTCGTCGAGCCGCACGCCGACGCGCTGGCCAACGCGCTGGCCACCCTCGACCCGGCCCGGCGGGAGAGCACCCGGCTGGTCTTCACCGCCCACTCGATCCCGGTCTCGATGGCCGCCTCCGCCGGACCGCAGGGCGGCCGGTACGAGGCCCAGCTCCGCGAGACCGCCGCGCTGGTGGCCGAGCGGGCCGCCCCCGGCCTGCCGTACGACCTGGTCTGGCAGAGCCGCTCCGGCCCTCCCCAGGTGCCGTGGCTGGAGCCGGACGTCAACGACCACCTGCGGGCGCTCGCGGCCGACGGAGTCTCCTCGGTGGTGGTCAGCCCGGTCGGCTTCGTCTCCGACCATCTGGAGGTGGTCTGGGACCTGGACACCGAGGCGGCGGCGACGGCCAAGCAGCTCGGCCTCGACTTCGTCCGGGCCGGTACCCCGGGCACCGACCCGAGGTTCGTGGCGATGGTCCGGGAGTTGGTGACCGAGCGGCTTAACCCGGCCGACACGGCGGCGCGACGCCGGCTGGGTACGCTGCCCGCCTGGGACACCTGCCCGGCCGGTTGCTGCCAGCCGGTCCGGCGCCCCTGACCCCACCCGGTAGGAGAGTCATGAACGAGAGCAGCCCGCACGCCGTTCGCAGCGGAGTGCCGGCATGAGTGAGCGTAGCGAGCGAATCGGCCAGTTCGGTGTGGATGTGCCTCATGGCGGCACGGAGCGCAGCGGAGTGCCGGCATGAGTGAGCGTAGCGAGCGAATCGGCCAGTTCGGTGTGGATGTGCCTCATGGCGGCACGGAGCGCAGCGGAGTGCCGGCATGAGTGACAGGAAGCCGGTGGAGAGCTGGCTCACCGACATGGACGGGGTGTTGGTGCACGAGGGCCAGCCGGTGCCGGGCGCGCCCGAGTTCGTCCGGGCACTGCGCGCCTCGGGCAAGCCATTCCTGATCCTCACCAACAACTCGATCTACACCGCCCGGGACCTCCAGGCCCGGCTGAACCGGATGGGCTTCGACGTCCCCGAGTATGCGATCTGGACCGCCGCGCTGGCCACCGCACAGTTCCTGGCCGACCAGCGCCCCGGCGGCACGGCGTACGTGATCGGGGAGGCCGGGCTGACCACCGCGATGCACGCCGTGGGGTACGTGCTGACCGACTTCGCACCCGACTACGTGGTGCTCGGCGAGACCCGGACGTACAGCTTCGAGGCGATCACCAAGGCGGTCCGGCTGATCGACGGCGGGGCCCGGTTCATCTGCACCAATCCGGATCCGACCGGCCCGTCCGCCGAGGGTGCCCTGCCGGCCGCCGGTTCGGTGGCGGCGATGATCTCGAAGGCGACCGGGGTGGAGCCGTACTTCGTCGGCAAGCCGAACCCGATGATGATGCGGTCGGCGCTGAACACCATCGACGCGCATTCCGAGACGACCGCGATGATCGGTGACCGGATGGACACCGACATCCTCTGCGGGCTGGAGGCCGGGTTGCAGACCGTGCTGGTGCTGACCGGGATCAGCACCCGGGCCGAGGCGGAACGCTACCCGTACCTGCCGTCCCGGATCATCTCCTCGGTCGCCGACCTGATCGACGAGATCTGAGTCCGGCCCCGGCCGGTCCGCCGACAACCGAGTGGTGCCGGCGGGGTCAGGCCGAGAGCGGGGCGTTGCAGGCGGCCACGACCGCCCGTCGGCAGGCGGCGGTGAGCGGGCGCAGCGCGGCGTCGCGCTGCTGTGCCTCGTAACCGTTGACCGAACCACCGGGTGCGGCGTGCTCGGCCAGCGCGAGCACCTGGTCCAGCACGCTGGCCCGGGCGAACAGCCGGCGGGAGCGCGGGTCGAAGCCGGGCGGCAGGTCCATCCCGTTGTCCGGGCGGCGCAGTGCGGCGAGCGCACCGGCCAGCTCCGGACGCCACTGGGCGACGTCGAGCCGGGTCAGCGCCGCGGTCGCCTCGGCCAGGGTCACCGCCAGCTCGGCCTCGGCCTCGGCCGCACCGGGATTGCCCAGCGAGGCGGCCGGAGCGGTCTCCGGCAGCGGATAGACCCGCCAGAGCACCGTCTCGAACGTCACGCCGGACCCGCTGGTGTGCGTGCGTACCTCGGGAATCACACCCAGGCCGCGGGCCACCACCGCCTCGCCGGCCAGCAGGGCCGCCGAGGCGAACGGGCCGGGGCCGGGGAGCCCGCGCGGATCGCCGGGAGCGGGCAGCACCAGCCGGATCTCGTCGGGCGAGAGCTTGGAGAAGGCGGAGAGCGCGTCGCGCAGCGGGATGTCGGTCCAGGCGCCGGGGGCGTCGGCGACGAGGTGCTCCTCACCGGCGGCGATCTCGTCGGCGATCTCGTCGTACGGCACCAGCCCGGCACGCCATGCGCGTACCCAGGCCACAAAGCGGCTGGACCGGCGCGCCACGAGAGTCGCCGCGCCCGTTGCGGGGGACATGCGGCTAGGGTACGTGCTTCCTGTGTCGGCTGTCTCGGGTGCGGGCCCGGCGGCGCGTCAACGCCGACCGGCCGGCCGCGAGCGGCTACCGTCGCCTTCCATGGGGAGGATGTACGGCGACGACGTGCTCGCCGGGGACTGGCGGCGGCGCAAGGTGATACCGGAGGTGCCGGCCGAGGCCGACCTGGTGGTCGAGGACGCCGATTCGGGGTTTTGCGGCGCGGTGGTGGGTTTCGAGTCCGGTGCGGTGGTGCTGGAGGACCGGCACGGCCGGCGGCGCAACTTCCCGCTGCTGCCGGCGGCGTTCCTGCTCGACGGGCAGCCGGTGACGTTGCGCCGGCCGGCACCGTCGGCGGCACCGGCGCCGCGCCGGCGGACCGCCTCCGGATCGGTGGCGGTCGCCGGGGTACCCGCCCAGGTGGCCAAGGCCAGCCGGATCTGGGTGGAGGGCGTGCACGACGCGGCGCTGGTGGAGCGGATCTGGGGCGACGACCTGCGGATCGAGGGCGTGGTGGTGGAGCCGTTGGACGGCATCGACGCGCTCGCGTCTCGGGTCCGCGAGTTCGGCCCGGGGCCGGGACGGCGGCTGGGTGTGCTCGTCGACCACCTGGTGCCCGGCTCGAAGGAGAGCCGGATCGTCGCGGCGGTCACCTCGCCGGACATGCTGGTCACCGGCCACCCGTACGTCGACGTGTGGCAGGCCGTGAAGCCGTCGGCGCTCGGCATCCGGGCGTGGCCCGTGGTGCCGCCGGGACGGCCGTGGAAGGAGGGCGTCTGTGCCGCCCTCGGGGTTGCCGAGCCCGCCGAGATGTGGCGGCGCATCCTCGCCCGGGTGGACAACTTCCACGACGTGGAGACACCCCTGATCAACGCGATGGAACGGCTCATCGACTTCGTCACGGCACCGTCCGCGCCCTGACCGCCACCCGCCATCGGCAAGGCGGCGTGCCGGTGCGCGACGGAGACGTTCTCCGCGAACCTCCGGTGCCGGCTCAGTCGAGGCGGTCGGGGTCGCGGGTGAAGACGAAGGTGGCGATGTCCAGGGCCGTGGCCGCACCGGCCGGGTCGCGCCGGACGGCGAGGATCTCACCGTCGTTCATGCCGGAGCGGCCCTGCCAGCGCCCGGTGGCGTCCCGGCCGAACCGCCAGCGCGGTGCGGCACCGACCGGCAGTTGGGTGACCACCAGTTCCTCGGCGTTCGGCTCCCAGGCGATCTCGAACTCCCGGCCCATCCACCACCAGCGGCCGGTCAACTCGGCGATCTCCGGGGCCGGCGGTGCGGTCGCCGGACGCCAGGGCCGGACCGGCAGGGGTTCGGCGTCGAGCACCGTACTGAGCACCTGCCGGCCGAGCACCGGCACTGATCCGGCGCGCAGCCCGTACGCGTTGGCGAAGCCGACAACGCCGGTGCCGGACGGCCGGTGCACCGAGAGCGTGGCCACGTAGCCGGGCATCGAGCCGCCGTGCCCGGTGTACACCCGTTCGCCGATTCGGTGCAGTTCCACGCCGAGCCCGTACCCGGCGGTCCAGGCGTCCAGATCGGCCATCGCCACCGGAACGCACATCTCGGCCAGGGTGTCCGGGGCCAGGATCTCCGGATCCGGGTCGGCGAGGAAGCCGGCCCACCGGGCCAGGTCGGCCAGGCTGGCCCAGAGCTGCCCGGCCGGTGCCATCGCCCCGGTGTCGGTACGCGGCTCCTCGCGCAGTGTGCCGTGCCAGGGATGTACGACGTAGCCGCGGGCGTACGGCTCGGCCGGTTGGTAGGAGGTGCGGACCATCCCCAGTGGATCGAGTAGCCGGGACCGGACGAGCTTCCACCACGACTCCCCGGTGACCCGCTCCAGCACCGCCCCGAGCAGCCCGTACGCCAGGTTGGAGTAGTGGAAGGTGCGGTGTGCCGGGAAGGCCAGCTTGTCGCTGGTCAGACCGGCCAGCAGGGCGTCCAGGCCGGCACCGGCGGAGCGTTCCCACCACTCGCCGTCCGGTTCGCGTTGCAGGCCGGCGGCGTGGCCGAGGAGTTGACGCAGCCGGACGCCCCCGACCGGGTTGCCGGGCAGGTACCGGTCCAGCGGATCGTCCAGGTCGAGCAGTCCCTCGTCACGCTTGCGCAGCAGCAGTACCGCGGTCATCGTCTTGGTGATCGAGCCGATCCGGTACTGGACGTCCGGGGCCGGCGGTGGGGTCTCGCCGGCCGTGGCGACGTGCACGAGCCCGCCGCCCGGACCGGGTCCGGCGGCGGCCGGGGCCCGGAGCACCCCGAGGATCAGCGAGGGCGCCCGGCCGGCGGCCTGGGCCTGGGCGACGAGCGCGTCGATCCGGCGGGCGGTCTCCGGCAGTAGGCCGGACTCCGGCGGCAGGGCGGCCATTGGCTGCCTCCTGGGACTCGGGTACGGGAACCGGACTGAATTATCCGAACCGGACCGTGCGGGGCGGAACCGGGCTGGACCTGTGCGTCGGGAACGCCGATTGCCCGGATCTCGGCATGCGAGATCTAGGTGCGTCGATCGCGGGTCGCCGTTAGGTGCCTGGGCGTGCCAGGATCGACGTGTGGAGCCGCTCCTGTGGATCGTATTGGGCGTCGTGCTGGTCGTTGCGGAGATCTTCACGACGACCCTCTTCCTCGTCATGTTCGGGGTCGGGGCGTTCGCCGCGGCCGGGGCGGCCGCCCTCGGCGCCCCGCTGGCGTTCCAGGCGGTGGTCTTCGCCGCCGTCTCGGCGTTGACCCTGGTCTTTGCCCGCCCGGTCATCCAACGGCACCGCCAGTCCGCGCTGACCGGCGACGAGCAGCCGTTCGGCGTGCAGGCGATCGCCGGGAGCACCGCGCTGGTGCTCGAACGGGTGGACGCCAACAGCGGGGTGGTGAAGATCGATGGTGAGATCTGGACCGCCCGTTCCTACGATGCGACCCAGGTGTTCGGCCCCGGCGACCGGGTGCGGGTGATCGAGGTCAAGGGTGTGACCGCGCTGGTGTGGCACGAGGATTTCGACGCTACTGATGAGCAGCCCGATACAAAGAGGTGAGCGGTATGGATACTGTGATGGGCATATTGTTGGCTGCCGTGGCCCTGATCGTGGTGGTCACGCTGATCCGGGCGGTGCGGATCGTCCCCCAGCAGCGTCAGGATGTGGTCGAGCGGCTCGGGAAGTACAAGCGCACGCTCCACCCCGGCCTCAACCTTCTGGTGCCGTTCATCGACGCGGTACGCACCAAGGTCGACATGCGGGAGCAGGTGGTCAGCTTCCCACCGCAGCCCGTGATCACCTCGGACAACCTGGTCGTCTCGATCGACACGGTGCTCTACTTCAAGGTCGTCGACTCGGTGAAGGCGACCTACGAGATCTCGAACTTCCTCCAGGCCATCGAGCAGTTGACGGTGACCACCCTGCGGAACGTCATCGGCTCGCTCGACCTGGAGCGGGCGCTGACCAGCCGGGAGGAGATCAACCGGCACCTCTCCGGCGTACTCGACGAGACGACCGGACGGTGGGGCATCAAGGTGACCCGGGTGGAGATCAAGGCCATCGAGCCGCCGCCGAGCATCCGCGACTCGATGGAGAAGCAGATGCGCGCCGAGCGGGACCGCCGGGCAGCGATCCTGAACGCCGAGGGGCACAAGCAGTCGCAGATCCTCTCCGCCGAGGGCGAGAAGCAGGCCGCGGTGCTCCGCGCCGACGGTGACCGGCAGGCCCGAATCCTCCAGGCGGAGGGCCAGGCCAAGGCGATCCGTACGGTTTTCGACGCGATCCACCAGGCCAACCCGAGCCAGAAGGTGCTGGCGTACCAGTACCTCCAGGCGCTGCCGCAGATCGCCAACGGGACCGCCAACAAGGTCTGGATCGTGCCCGCCGAGTTGAACAAGGCGCTCGAAGGGCTGGGCGGCGCGTTGGGCGGACTCAGCCAGATGGTCGGCGACGAGCCCCGGGCGAGGGTCGACGCCGGTGCGGTCGAGCGCGAGGCGGCGGAGGCGGCCCGGGCGGCGGCCGAGGCGGCCCAGGAGGTCAACGCCGAGGTACGCGCCGCCGAGGCGCAGGTGACGTCCCGGCCCACCGGTATCCAGGAGTTGCCGGCGCCGGAACCGGTCCCGCCGGCCAACCTGCTCGGCGACTCCACTGTGGATAAGCAGCCCGAGCGCGGCTGACCGGCCCACGTCCCGGCCCTGTCCGGCTTATTCCAGCAAAGCGTCCGCGCGGCGCCCCGACACCTGACACGATCGGTCTAGCGACGGGTGGTGTGAAGGAGCGGGGCGTCGAAGCGGATCGCGCCCGCGCCCGCCCGCGCAGCACGTTGAGCGAGGTGACGGCGCGTGATCCACCCCTCGAAACCGGAAAACCACCCCTCGAACCCCAAGCGTGATTCCGCGCCCGTAGAGCCGCCGACTGCGCCGAAGCGGACAGCCGGCGTCGGACCGGGCGCCGGCGGCGCGGTGGACCCGGTCTCCGGGCGCTGGCCGTACGGCGGCCTCGGCTTCCTGCCGTTCGTGGTGGAGCGTGGCACCAGCGAACCGGCCAGCGACGTGAGCTGGGCCTGGTCGCTACGCCGGCTGGCCCGGCTCGCCGTCTGGTCACTGCCCGGTTATGCCATTGTGTACGGCTCGGTGACCCTGGTCGGCGCCGGGAACGCCCCGTTCCTCGCCCAGCAGCGTCCGGCCCACCTGCTCGGCTGGATCGGTGCGCTCTGGCTCGGTCTGCTCGCACTGATGGCGCTGGCCAGCCTGCTGGTCACCACCCGCACCCGGCGCGCCGGTACGGCCGGCCTGCTGGTCGCGGTCGCCGGAACGATGCTGGTACTCCCGTTCGGCGGGCTGCCGGATTCCACGGCGGCGTTCGGCAGGGCGGGCCAGGTCATCGCCGTCAGCGGCGGAGTGCTCTACTCCCTCGGCTGGTGGCTGACCGGTCTGGCGCTGCACCGGTCCGGAGTGTTCAGCCAGTCCGACGGCGTACTGCTGATGATCGCGGCTCCGCTGCTCGGCGTCGGCGGGATGCTGGCCTCGGCACTGCACGCCCTCGGCGCCATGTTCGTGCTCGCCGCCGGCATCGGGATCGCCTGGCGGGCCCGGCGGCTGGTGCCGGCGGTCGGCCGGGCCGCGCTGACCCGTCCAGGTACGGCCGGCGCGGTGGCGGCGAGGGTCTCCGGCGGCGGCCTCGGTGTCGCGCCGGCAGGTGGCGGGCTCGGCCCCGCCACGACCGGCCCCGCCCCGTCCTGACCGGCCGGGACAACCCGACCGTCTCCTGGCCGGCCGGGGAACCCGACGACCACCATCCTGTCCGGCCGGGACAACCCGACCGTCTCCTGGGCGGCCGGGGAACCCGACCGTCCTGTCCGGCCGGGACAACCCGACCGTCCTGTCCGGACCTGCAGTCCTGTCCAAACCCGCCGGAGAGGCCTGTCCCGTCCCTGTCGGATTGTCCGCCCGTCCCGCAGCGGCGCTACCGGCCCGGCTCGCGCTCCGCCGGGCCGTCCAGTTCGGTCAGCAGTTCCGCGATGCGGCGGAAGACCATACCGCGCCAGCCGCCGGACATGATGGTGAAGGCGTGCTGCTGGACCGGGTCGTCGGGGTCGAACCCGGCGTGTTCGACGAAGAGCCGGGTGCCCCGCCCCTCGGCGGCCAGCGTCCAGGTGACGGTGGTCTCCAGGTGCCCGCCGCTCCAGGAGAGCCGGAGCCGGTGTTCCGGCTCGACCTCCAGGACCTCGCAGTGCACCACGCCGTCGAAGTCCTGGTCCGGCCGGGCCATGGTCTGGAAGGTGAACCGGTGTCCCGGCACCGGTTTGAAGTCGTTCGGCATGAACCACCGGGTCAGCAGGTCGGGCTCGGTGAGCGCCTGCCAGACCCGTCCGGGTGGATGCGCGAGATACTGGTCGGCCCGGACCACACCGCGCTCGGTCATCGTTGTTTCCCCTCCTGCTCGCCGGAAGCCCGGCCCTGCTCGGATGTCACGGCCGCGGTCTGCTGCGGGCCGTCGGTGCCCTCCTCGACGCCCATCGCGTCGAGCAGGTCGCGGAGCCCGGCGAGCTTCTCCCGCCAGAACCGCTCGTACGGCGTCAGCCACTCGGCCACGTCCCGCAGCGGCTCCGGGCGGAGCGAGTA
This sequence comes from Plantactinospora sp. KLBMP9567, assembly GCF_033446045.1. Classification (NCBI taxonomy): domain Bacteria; kingdom Bacillati; phylum Actinomycetota; class Actinomycetes; order Micromonosporales; family Micromonosporaceae; genus Plantactinospora; species Plantactinospora sp. KLBMP9567. The sequence continues at coordinate 113,376 of NZ_JAWQRR010000041.1, forward strand.
GAGCCGCTGCCGGCCGGCCCGGTGCTCGACCACCAGGCCGGCGTCCTTGAGTACCCGCAGGTGCTCCGACAGGCTCGGCCGGCGCATGTCGAAGTGGTCGGCCAACTCCTGCACCGGCCGCTCGCCCCGGTCCAGCAGCAGGCCGAGCAGTTGCCGCCGGGTCGGGTTGGCGACCGCGGTGAAGACGTCGACCTCAGCCACGGGCGGCGGTCGCCTGGAGCACGATGCCGTTGCCGTCCGGGTCGTCGAAGCTGACGAACCGGCCCCAGGGCGCGTCCTGGATGCCGCCGGAGATCGCCACGCCCCGGCGGGTCAGGTCGGCCACGTCGCCGTCGAGGTCGTCGGTCTCCAGCACCAGTCCCTTGACCGAGCCGGGCGGCATGGTGTCGAACCAGGTGACCAGGGTGATCGAGGTCGGGGCGCCCTTCGGGCCCACCTGCACCCAGCGCTGGTCCGGCGCCATCCGGTTGTCGCCGAGCAGTTCGAAGCCGAGGGTGTCGACGTAGAAGTCCCGGGCCCGGTCCTGGTCGGTCACCGGCAGCGAGAGTAACTGGATCTGCGTGATAGCCATGCCGAAGACAATAGGTAGGCGATGCCCTACCAGTCAAGGGTAGGAAATCTCCTACCTGTCGGGGTCGCCCGAGCCGTGGCGTGGGGACGGGGGAAGAATCAGCGCCGTGTCCGACGCACCGACCACCGTGCCCGCCGAAGTGATCACCGATCCGGAGGACCCCCGGATCGCCGACTACCGGGCGCTCACCGACGTCGAGCTGCGTACCCGGTGGGAACCGCCGAACGGTCTCTTCATCGCCGAGGGCGAACTCGTGCTGCGCCGGGCGGTGCGGGCCGGCTACCGGCCCCGCTCCATCCTGGTCGACGCGAAACGGGTGGACCAGCTCGGCGACCTGGTGACCGGCGACGCACCGGTCTACGCCGCCAGCCAGGCCGTGCTGGAGCGGGCCACCGGCTTCCACGTGCACCGGGGCGTACTCGGGTCGTTCCACCGTCGCGAGCTGCCCACCGTGGCGCAGGTGCTCCGGGACGTCCGCCGGGTGGTGGTGCTGGAGGACGTCAACAACCACACCAACCTCGGTGCGATCTTCCGGGGCGCCGCCGCGCTCGGGGTGGACGCCGTGCTGCTCTCGCCGACCTGTGCCGACCCGCTCTACCGGCGCAGTGTCCGGGTCAGCATGGGCGAGGTCTTCGCGGTGCCGTACGCGAGGTTCGGCCGCTGGCCCGCCGGGCTGGCAGAGGTGCGGGCGGCGGGCTTCGCCGTACTCGCCATGACGCCGGCCCCGGACGCGGTGCCGATCCAGCGGCTCACCCCGGCACAGCGGCACCGGGCCGCGCTGCTGCTCGGGGCCGAGGGTGCCGGTCTCACCCCGGCCGCCCAGGCCGCCAGCGACGCCCGGGTGGTCATCCCGATGCGGCGCGGCGTCGACTCGCTCAACGTCGCGGCGGCCGCCGCCGTCGCGTTCTGGGAACTGGGTCGGGACGATCCCCCGTAGCCGATCCCCCGTAGCCGATCCGCCGTAGTCGATCCGCCGTAGCCGGGCGGCGCGGGCCGGGCGGGCACGCCCCGGGCGGTACCGTCGAGCCCGTGTTTCCTACCGTGCGTGAGGTGCTGGCCCTCGACCCGGTCCGGCACGGCGGCCCCCGGGTGGTCGCCGGCGCGGCCGGGCTGGACCGGCTCGTACGGTGGGTGCACGCCGCCGAGGTGCCGGACATCGCCGCCCTGCTCAGCGGGGGCGAACTGGTGCTCACCACCGGGATCGGCCTGCCCGGCGACGACGCCGGGCTGCGCGCCTTCATCGGCGAGCTGGCCGACGTCGGGGTCTCCGGGCTCCTGGTCGAGCTGGGCCGGCGCTATCCGGCGGCGGTACCCCGGGCGATGGTCACCGCGGCCGAGCGCCGCAACCTGCCGCTGGTCGAACTATGCCGGGTGACGCCGTTCGTCCGGATCACCGAGGCGGTGCACGGGTTGATCGTCGATGCCCAGCTCGCCGAGCTGCGGGCGACGGAGGAGATCCACCAGCGGTTCACCGAACTCTCCGTCGAGGGTGCCGAGCCGGCCGAGGTGGTCCGGCAGGCCGCCGTACTGGCCGGCTACCCGGTGATCCTGGAAAACCTCTCCCGGCAGGTGCTGGCGTACGACCCGGCGGGGGAGAGCGCCGAGCTGCTGCTGCGGGGCTGGGAGCAGCACTCCCGGCGGATCCGTTCGACCGGCCGGACCGGCTACGACCCGGACGCCGGCTGGCTCTACACCACCGTCGGCGCCCGGGGGCAGGACTGGGGGCGGCTGCTGCTGCGCTGGCCGACCGGTGAGCTGCCGTCCGGGGCGTCCAGCGGCCCGTCGACCCGGTTGACGATCCTGATCGAGCGGGCCGCCTCCACCCTGGCACTGGGCCGGCTGATCCGGCGGGACGCCGAGGGGCTGGAGCGGCAGATCCATCGCACCCTGCTCACCGCGCTGCTCGACCACACCCGGCCGGTCGACGAGGTGGCGCTGCGGTCCCGCGCCCTCGGCGTACCCCTGGACCGGCGGCACCTGGTCGGGGTCGTGGTCCGGTACCGTGCCGACGAGGCGGGCGCGGGCGCTGCGGCGGGCGGCCCGGCCGGGCAGGCCCGGCTGCGGGACCTGGCCGAGGCGGTCAGCCAGGCGCTCCGGGACGCCGAGCTGAGCGGGCTGGCCAGCACCCTGGACGACCAGGCGGTCGGTGCCGTGCTGGCGCTGCGGGACGCCGGGGACGAGGAGCGCGCGCTGGCCGCCTTCGCGGCGGCCCTGGACCGGGTACGCCTGGACGCCGGCCCGACCGCCGTCCGGCCGTACGGCGCACCGGGTGCGGTGATCGTGGCAGCCGGCTCGGGTGTGGGCACCGTACGGGAGGCCCGGCGGTCGCTGATCGAGGCCCGCCAGGTCGCCGACGCCGCCCGCCGGGGTCGACGGGACCTGCCGGTGTACCGGTTGCCCCAGGTCGGGCTGGCCGGGCTGCTGCACCTGCTCCGGGACGAGCCGAGGTTGCAGACCTTCGTCGAGCGCGAACTCGGGCCGCTGCTGACCCACGACGCCGAACATCCCCGGGAGCAGTTGCTCGGCACGCTGCGCGGCTATCTGGAGAGCGGCCGGAACAAGTCGGCCGCCGCCGCGGCGGCGCACCTGTCCCGGCCGGCCTTCTACGAGCGGCTGGCCCGGATCTCCCGGATCCTCCGGGTCGACCTGGACTCGGTGGACGACTGTCTGTCGCTGCACGTCGCCCTGCTCGCCCTGGACGCCGTCCGGGACGGATGAACCGCCCGGACCGCCGTGTGGTTCAGGAGATCACGGTCAGCGCCTTGGCGTACGTCGGCGGGACGAAGTGCGGGCCGGCCGGGGTGAACACGTCGGTGGCGTTGGCGGCGGTCCAGGCTTCGGCCGGGACGGCATCGAGCAGGGTGCGGACCACGGTGGCGTCCCGCCAGTCCGGGTGCTCGGCGACCAGGCCGAGCGCCACCACCGACTCCTCGACCTCGCCGACGCACTCGAACGGCTTGTGCGCGTCGATGCCGAGCAGTTCGAGATAGCCGGCGGACTGGGCCGGGTCGGCCAGCAGGTCGGCGCCGAAGATCTGCACCAGCCGGGCCCGGGGCATGAACGGGGCCAGCGCCAGGAAGATGAACCGGCACTTCGGGCAGTTCCCGCACCACCGGTCGCTGGGATCGCTCAGCTTGAACGCCGCGTTGCAGCTCGTCACCACGTCGTCGTACCGGCTGAACTGGGCGAAGAGCCGGGCGATGTGCAGCTCGGAGAGCTGCCGCAGCAGCGAGAAGTACGGCTCGGTCAGCCCGGCGTGCCCGGCCAGCGCCGCCCGGAGCAGCCCTTCCGCCTCGACCCCCTTGGACCACTGGTGGTTGACCTCGACGCCGTGCCAGACCAGGTTGGGGTCGGAGGCGGAGCGCTCGTTCGACATCACCACCGGGCCCAGCCCGTGCAGTACGGCGGTGGCCACCGCGATCAGCGAGTTGATCGCGGTGACCGGGATGTGCCCGTTGCGCGCCCCGGCCGCGTTCAGCTCGATCAGCGCCGGGTCGAGCCGGCGCCGGGCGGCCAGCGGGGTGAGCCCGGAGGCGTCGTTGACGCTGACGATGATGTGGTTGGGGTTGACCGAGAACGGCACCGGGTCGAAACCGGCCCGGCGCAGCGCCTCCAGGCTGACGATGGAGTCCTTGCCACCACCCACCGTGGAGAGCGGCCGGCGCTCCGAGTTGTCCCACCCGACCGGCTCGGCGACCCGCCCGGACGGCACCTCCGGGGTCAGCTCCAGCACGTGCGGCAGGTCGTTACGGTAGGCGTACTCGGCGAGGCCGGCGGTGTAGACGGCGGTGACCAGCGCGACGGCCTGCTCGCCCAGCGGCGCCGGCAGGACCAGCCGGGGCGGTGCGGCGACCTTGTAGTAGCTCACCCCGGCGACCAGGTGCAGCAGCTCCAACACCCGGCCGAAGGTGGCCAGGGCCGCCGGCGACGGCGGGGTCTCCGGCCGGGGGAAGGTGATCCGTTCGGTGAACCGCAGCTCGCCGTCCGGGCCGGTCAGCGCGTATTCGAGGGCCGCCTCCCCGGTGGCCGGGTCGAAGGAGTGGGCCGGAAAGGAGAAGGCGTCCATCCGCCGGAGCTGTCCGTTGGGCACAGGCAATAGTAGTCCGCCCGGGTTGACGGCATGTCAATGTCGGGACCCCGGTGCCCGACAGAGTGGCAGTTGTCCGGCGTCCCCGCGCGGTGGGAGCGTGCAGGGGTCCGCGTTCCCACCGGTGAGGGGTTGAGAACCATGACCACCGACGAGCTGCTGGCGCGGCACCGGGCCGTTATGCCGTCCTGGATGCCGCTGTACTACGCCGAGCCGATCGAGATCGTCGCCGGCTCCGGTCGCCGGGTCACCGACGCGCAGGGGCGCAGTTACCTGGACTTCTTCGGCGGGGTGCTGACGAACATGCTCGGCTACGACGTCGCCGAGGTGAACGAGGCGGTGCGGCGCCAGCTCGGCACCGGGGTGGTGCACACCTCGACCCTCTATCTGATCCGGCAGCAGGTCGAGCTGGCCGAGAAGATCGCCGCACTCTCCGGCATCCCGGATGCCCGGGTCTTCTTCACCAACTCCGGCACGGAGGCGAACGAGGCGGCGCTGCTGGTCGCCACCAACCACCGGCGGTCGAACCAGATCCTGGCGGTGCGGAACAGCTACCACGGCCGGTCGTACGCGGCGATGGGGATCACCGGCCACCGGAGCTGGTCGGCGAGCAGCCTCAACCCGCTCCAGGTGAGCTGGCTGCACTCCGCCGACCGGCTGCGCGGCCTGCTGTCCCGGCTCGGCCCGGACGAGTACGTCGAGGCGGCCGTCGACGACCTGCGCGAGGTGCTGGCCACCCAGACCAGCGGGGACGTGGCCTGCCTGATCGCCGAGCCGATCCAGGGGGTGGGCGGGTTCGTGGCCCCGCCGGACGGGCTCTTCGGCGCCTTCAAGAAGGTACTCGACGAGTCCGGCATCCTGCTCATCTCGGACGAGGTGCAGACCGGCTGGGGGCGTACCGGGGAGCACTTCTGGGGTTACCAGGCGCACGGGGTCACCCCGGACCTGCTCACCTTCGCCAAGGGCATCGGCAACGGCTTCGCCCTGGCCGGGGTGGTCGGCCGGGCCGAGGTGCTGAACGAGGTGCACGCGGTCTCGTTCTCCACCTTCGGCGGCAACCCGATCTCGACGGCGGCCGGCAACGCCGTGCTGGACTACCTGCTGGAGCACGACCTCCAGGCCAACGCGGCCCGGGTCGGCGCGGTACTGCTCGCCGGACTGCGCGAGCTCGCCGACCGGCACGCGATCGTCGGCGCGGTACGCGGCAGGGGGCTGATGCTCGGCGTCGAGTTCGTCCGGCCCGGCGCCACCGAGCCCGACCCGGCGGCCACCGCCCGCGTCTTCGAGGAGTGCCGGCGGGGCGGCCTGCTGGTCGGCAAGGGTGGCCTCTACGGCAACGTGGTGCGGATGGGTCCGCCGCTGACGCTGACCGAGGAGGAGGCTCGGGAGGCGCTGGGAATCCTCGCCGAGGCCGTCGCGCTCGCCGATGCCGAGGCGGGGGCGGTCGCCGACCCGGCGCACTAGCGGGACGGCTGTCGCCCGTCGAAGCGGGTCCCGCCGGCGACGTTCACGCTGGACGGCCGAGGCGGGGCGCTCGCCGGGCGCGTACGGTAGCTGGCCAGTCGCCGAGCCGGCGCGGGAGCTGCCTGGCCGCCGGTCAGTCCGGACCAGCGGCGGGCACCGAGCGGAGCAGTCGGAGCAGGCCCGCTCCGAAGAGGTACGCGACGAGGGCGCCGGTGGGCAGGCCGAGCAGGTAGTCGCCGCTCTTCGGGGCGACGTTGTTGCTGAACAGCCCGACCACGGCCGCGGCGAAGCCGAGCACGACGACCAGCAGCCGGGGCAGCGGGCGGGCGAGCGTCCGGCACAGCGCCGCCGGCAGAGCGCGGGGCCGGCCGGCCGGGCGGCGGGAGCCGCGTAGCTCGATTCGGCCGAAGACGGCGACCAGCAGGGCCAGTACCACGGCGAGCATGATCCACCAGGGGATCCGCCAGAGCCACCAGGCGGTGCTGCCGACCTGCGGGGTGGGCAGCGCACCGAGCGCGTCCAGCGCGCCGGCCAGCAGGATCACGGCGGTGAGGTGCCAGAGGAAGATGGTCAGCACCACCGAGTTCACCGCGACGACCAGCGTCCAGGGGCGGGTCCGGTGCAGCCAGCGCTCGGCCGGGGCGCGGAGCAGCATGATCAGTCCGAGCTGCGCGGTGGCCAGGGCGAGCAGCGCCAGGCTCGGCGGGGACATGTTCTGGATCCGCTGGCCCGGCTGGTTGATCATGCTGGTCGGGTACGGGCCGACCAGGGTCAGCAGGAGCAGCGCGGTCAGTCCCGCCACCAGCAGCGGCCAGCCCACCCGGGGACGCATCGGCAGGCTGCCGGTCCGCCAGGCGAACCCGACCTGGTGCATGGCGAGCCAGCCGAACAGGAAGTTGCCGTACCCGAGCCGGCTCTCGCCGAGCAACCGGGCCAGGTCACCGAGGGTGAGCAGCCCGAGCAGCACCACCGGCACGGCCAGGCCGTACCGCTGGTGCAGGGCGTACGTCACCGGGGTCAGCAGCACCACGCAGAGGTACGCGGAGAGGAACCAGAGCGGCACTGTGGCGTACCAGACGACCTCGCGGACCTGGGTCGGGCCGGCGCCGAGCAGCCGGGCGCCCAGGGCCGCGAGGGCGAGCAACACCAGCAGCACCGTGGTGGGCCGGATCAGCCGCCCGCTGCGGCCGGTCAGCCAGCCACCGGCGTCGCCGCCCCGCCGCCGGTGGTTCTCCAGTGAGGCGGCGTTGGCGTAGCCGCCGACCAGGAAGAACAGCGGCATGACCTGGAAGAGCCAGGTGCCCGGTCGGGCCCAGGTGATGTCCTCGAGGGCGTTGTGGCCGCGCAGCCGCCCCGCGTCGTCGTTGTCGAGGACGGCGATCAGCCAGTGCCCGAGCACCACCAGGGTGATCGCCACCGCGCGGAGCAGGTCGACGTAGCGCTCGCGCTGGGTGGGCGTGCGGCCGGCGATCTCCCGCAGGCGGCGCATGTGGCCAGGTTATCTACTCCGTCGGCCCGCCGCCGCGCTATGCGCCAACCCGGGTGGATTGCCGGTCCGTAACGGTTCGGCCGCCGGGGCTTGCTGCCGGCACCCTCTTCCGTAAGAATCCTTCAGTAACTTTGTGTTAAGTGAAGACAAGCACCAGTGTGCCGAAGCGTTCGCACCTGTCGACGCGGCACCGCCCCGCACCACCGGTCGACGGCGCGCCGCCGACAGCATCAACCAGCACCAGCACCGCCAGCGCCACCCGACCCGATGACCCCGAGCCTCGTTGGCGGGCGCCGCCCCAACCGGCGGCGGCGTCCACCTGGACCGGATCCGAGGAGAAGCTATGAAGAGGCGTGACATCCTCCGTCGTACCGCCGCGGCCGGCCTGCTGGCCGTCCCCGCCACCGGCCTGCTGACCGGTTGCGCCCTCGGCGGCGGCGACGACAACAGCGGCGGCGAGTCGCTCGAAGGCACGAAGAGTGAGCAGAACCCACTCGGCGTCAAGGAGGATGCGCCGCTCGAGGTGGTCATCTTCAATGGTGGTTTTGGTGAAGAGTATGCCAAAGCCCACCAGGCGATGTACACCGAGAAATATCCAAAGGCGACGATCAAGCACTCCGCGACGCAGGAGATCAACAAGACCCTCCAGCCCCGGTTCGTCGACGGCACTCCGCCGGACGTGGTGAACAACTCCGGCGCCGGTCAGATCGACTTCAACGGCCTGGTCTCGCAGGGCGCCCTGGCCGACCTCGGCGAGCTGCTCGACGCGCCCAGCCTCGACATCCCGGGCAAGAAGGTCCGGGACACCCTGCTGCCGGGCGTGGTCGACGTCGGGTCGTACGACGGCAAGTTCCTGGTGCTCAGCTACGCGTACACCGCGTACGGCATCTGGTACTCCAGCAAGCTCTTCGCCGACCGCGGCTGGCAGTACGGCAAGACCTGGGACGACCACATCGCGCTGTGCCGGCAGATCAAGGCCGCCGGCATCGCCCCCTGGACGTACGCCGGCAAGCACCCCCGGTACATGAGCTGGCCGGTCATCTCGATGGCGATCAAGTTCGGTGGCCCGGACGTGGCGAAGGCGATCGACAACCTGGAGCCGAACGCCTGGAAGTCCGAGCCGATGAAGATGGCGGCGGACGCCTGGTACCAGATCGTCAAGGACGGCTTCATCATGCCCGGCAGCCCCGGTCTCGACCACGTGCAGTCGCAGACCGAGTGGTGCCGGGGCAAGGCCGCCTTCATCTCCTGCGGTTCCTGGCTGGAGAGCGAGCAGGCCAAGGTCACCCCGGCCGGCTTCAACATGACCGTCGCGCCGACGCCCAGCCTCGGCGCGGGCGACAAGCTGCCGTTCGAGGCGATGCGCGGCACCGCCAGCGAGCCGTTCATCGTGCCGGCCAAGGCCAAGAACCGGACCGGTGGCCTGGAATACCTGCGCACCATGCTCTCGATGAAGGGCGCCCAGGACTTCGCCAAGAAGGTCTCCAGCCTGAGCGTGGTGGCCGGCGCCACCCAGGGTGCCGAGCTGCCGTTCGGGCTGACCAGCGTGGTCAAGGCGCTGGACGCCTCCGGCAGCAACGGCTTCAACTGGGTCTACAACAACTACTACCGCAAACTGGAGCGGGAGTTGGTCGACGCGGCCTGCGGCGAGTTCTTCAGCGGCCGGACCAGCCCGGCCGAGTTCCTGGACCAGTGCCAGAAGGGCGCCGACCAGATCGCCGGGGACAGCAGCATGAAGAAGTACAAGCGCCAGTAGGTCGTCGGTGACGTCGTGGGGGTCGGCCGGTGTGGTCGGCCCCTCCGGCGCGATCGTCGCGGGGAAGGTCTTCCCGCGTGGAGTGGGCAGGATGTCGGTTCCGTGAAACATGGCAAGTATCCGCTGATCATCACCTTCCTGGTGCCGCCGCTACTGCTGTACGGCATCTTCGTACTCTCGCCGTACCTCCAGGCGTTCCAGATCTCCACCACCAACTGGCTGGGCTACTCGGCCAGCGCCGACTACGTCGGGCTGGAGAACTTCGCCACCCTGCTGCGCGACGGCGCGCTGTGGAACGCGGTCAAGAACAACGCGATCCTGTTGGTGCTGCTGCCGGTGCTCACCATCGGGCTGGGGATCTTCTTCGCCAGCATGCTCAACATGGGCGGCCGGCGCGGCACCGCCGGCGTGGTCGGGGTACCTGGCTCCGGCGCGTACAAGCTGGTCTACTTCTTCCCGCAGGTGCTCTCCGTGGTGATCATCGCGCTGCTCTGGAAGGAGGTCTACCACCCCAACAACGGGCTGCTCAACGCCACGCTGCGCGGCATCGGGCTGCCCGCGCCGACCTGGCTCGGCGACCCGCGTACCGCGTTCTGGGCGGTGCTGGCGGTGATGGTCTGGAGCAACGTCGGCTTCTACGTGGTGCTCTTCGGCGCGGCCATGCAGGCCATCCCGAAGGACATCTACGAGGCGGTGATGCTCGACGGCGCCTCCCGGTGGACCACGCTGACCAAGGTCACCATCCCGCTGCTCTGGGATACCGTGCAGGTCGCCTGGATCTACCTGGCCATCGCCGCGCTGGACGGCTTCATCCTGATCCAGCAGATGACCGACGGCGGGCCCAACCACTCCTCGGACGTGATCGGCCTGCGGATGTACAACACGGCGTTCGGCAGCGAGACCAAGTTCGGGTACGCCTCGGCGATCGGCGTGGTGATGTTCTTCCTGACCCTGTCGGTGGCGGTACTGGCACTGCGCGCCAGCCGCCGGGACCGAATCGAGTACTCGTGACGACCGTCGACACCCCCGCGTCGGCTCCGCCCACCGTCGGCGCCGACGGCCGGTCCGGGCCCGGTGACCGGGCACCCCGCCGCGAGTGGGGCGTGGTGAACGTCTTCTCGCACGGCTTCCTGCTGCTCTGGGCGCTGCTGACCACGCTGCCGCTGCTCTGGGTCTTCCTCAGCTCGTTCAAGAGCGACGGCGAGATCCTCAGCGACCCGTGGGGGTTGCCCGGCGCGCTGCGCTTCGAGAACTGGGCGCGGGCCTGGACCGAGGCCAGGATCGGGCAATATTTCCTGAACAGCGCGGTCGTGGTGGCCGGCTCGCTGACCCTGACGATGCTCTTCGGCGCCACCGCCGCGTACGTCTTCGCCCGCTACGAGTTCCGGTTCCGGCAGGTGTTCTACTACCTGTTCGTCGGCGGCATGATGTTCCCGGTCTTCCTCGCCCTGGTGCCGCTCTTCTTCGTGGTCCGCAACGCCGGGCTCTTCAACACCTGGACCGGGCTGATCCTGGTCTACGCCGCCTACTCGCTGCCGTTCACGGTCTTCTTCCTCTCCGCGTTCTTCCGGACCCTGCCGACCTCGGTCGCCGAGGCGGCGCTGATCGACGGCTGTGGACACTTCCGGCTCTTCTTCCGGGTGATGCTGCCGATGGCCCGCCCGGGCCTGGTCAGCATCGGCATCTTCAACTTCCTCAGCCAGTGGAACCAGTTCATCCTGCCCCAGGTGCTGATGCAGGGGGACGAGTCGAAATGGGTGCTCGCGCAGGGGCTCGCGGCGCTGGCGGTCAGCCAGGGCTACCAGGGCGACTTCAGCGGGTTGTTCGCCGGGCTCACCCTCGGGATGCTGCCGGTGCTGGCCGTCTACGTGCTGTTCCAGCGCCAGATCCAGTCCGGGCTGACGGCTGGGCAGCTCAAGTAGGCGAGGGGTAGCACGCGCGTCACTTCCCCCAGTCGTTCGTATGCCAGATGCGTGCCATGGTGATTTCTTTCTGAGCTGGCTTCCACGGTGTGGTCGGTGGTTGCCGGTCGGAGGCCATGTCTCAGGCGGGGCTTCCCTGCTTGAGCGCCCGCGCGATCCGCACGACCCGTTCGGCTTGGTGGCGGGCGGCGTTGCGGGTGTCTTCGTCGATCGAGCCGAGGTCGGGGCCCAGCACCGCGTGGTGGGAGGTGCCGTAGGGGTTACCGTCGACCCACTTGACCGGGTCGGTGTATCCCGGCGGCACGATGATTCCGCCGAAGTGGTGGATGCTGTTGTACATGGCGAGCAGGGTCGACTCGTGCCCACCGTGTCGGGTTCCGGTCGAGGTGAAGCCGCTGTAGACCTTGTCGGCGAGCCTGCCTGCCTGGAACAGCGGCGACAATGTGTCGAAGAACTGCTTCAGCTGGGCGGCGATGTTGCCGAATCGGGTCGGTGAGCCGAAGACGACGGCATCGGCCCAGGTAAGATCCTCGGGGCTCGGTGTCGGCACGTCGGCGGTGGCCGCGTGGTGAGCCGCCCAGTGCGGGTTCGAGTCGATCGCGGTCTGCGGCGCCAGTTCGGCGGCCTTGCGGACGCGAACCGCGGCGCCGACGGATTCGGCCGCGCCGGCGATTTCTTTGGCGATCGCCGTGCCGGTGCCCGTCGCGGAGTAGTAGATCACGGCAAGGTTGACGAGGTTGGACATGGGTGGGCCTCTCTCTTGACGAATGCGGTTCTGGTGGCAGTGCGGGCGAGCGCTCAGGTACTGGCCAGCCTGCGACGGTCGGCGAGTGTCGGTAGATGACCGGTCACCCCGCCGTCGACATAGATGAGCTGGCCGGTGAGGAACTTCGACTCGTCGGACGCGAGGAACACGACGGCGTTGGCGACGTCGGTTGGCTGTCCGACAGCGTTGAGCATCTGGGAGTCCAGGACGAGCTTTGTCGGCGCTACGTCCTCGAGCCGGTGTGGTCCGCCGGGTCCTCCTGCTGACGGGGGCGGTGGGATCAGCCCCGGAGCCAGCGCGTTGCTGCGGATGCCGAGATGGCCGAAGGAGGTGGCTACGGATTTCGTCAGGTAGTTGATCGCCGCTTTGCTCGTGCCGTAGGCGACCAGTGCGAGGTCTCCGCCTGCGGCCTGGACCGATGAGGTGTTGATGATGGATCCACCGCCGGATTCGGCCATCACTGGGATGGCGTACTTGCTGCCGAGCAAGACGCTGCCGGTGTTCACCTCCAGGGTCCGCATCAGGTAGTCACGGCTGATGCCGACCACGTCGGTGTCCTGGAGAATCCACTCGGCGGACACCAGTCCGGCGTTGTTCCACAGCACGTCGAGCCGTCCGTAGGTCTTCTTGGCGAGCGCCACGACGCCTGCGATGTCGTCCTCGACGCTGACGTCACCGACGTAGGGCGTGACGTCGTAGCCATCCTCGGTGAGCTCTTTCGCCCGCTCGTGGACGGTCGTGGACAGGTCCATCATCACGACTCGCGCATCCTCGGCCGCCATCGCCCGCACTCCCGCCAAACCCAGAGCGCCGGCCGCACCGGTGACGATCGCCACTTTGCCTTCCAGGCGGTTCATCGAAGATCCCTCCCTCAAGATAGTTGAATTTTCAGCATCTGGTCGCCAGGGTAGCATCGAGTGCTGAAGTTTCAACAATCGGCGGGAGGTTGTGATGACGGATACCCGGTGGCTGGACGACGAGGAACAGCGGACGTGGCGCAGCTTTCTGCTCGCCAGCCGGCTGCTGTCCGACCGGCTGGAGCAGGGGCTGAAGCAGGACGCGGATCTTTCCTTCGCCTACTACGAGATCCTCACCCGGCTCTCGGAGGCGCCCGGGCGCTCGATGCGGATGGCCGACCTCGCGGCCGCGTGCGTCTTCGACCGCAGCAGGCTGAGCCATGCGATCGACCGTCTGGTACGCGACGGCTGGGTCCGCCGAGTGCCGTCCCGCTCCGACGCGCGGGGCCAGCTGGCGGAACTCACCGACGAGGGCATGGAGAAGGTCCGACAAGCCGCTCGCGGTCACGTCGAGCAGGTTCGGTCGCTACTGTTCGACCGCCTCACCCGAGACCAGCGAGCGGCCCTACGGGAAATCAGCGAAGCACTCGCCACCGGCATCGTCGACATGCCGAAGCTCATCTCGATGGGCTGGCCGTCGCAGTGACGGCCAGCCGGGTGAGGCGCCGAGGCCGCCTACTCGGCTACGACTGCCGCCCCTCCACGGACCCGCCAACGGAGAACCCGGCATCTCAAGTGATCGTCGAACTTGTCACCCGAGTCCACGGCCGCCAACCCGCCCCCGCAGTGCTCGTCCGGGGCGCGGTCGACGATGGAGGTGACCGCCCGGACCGGAGTCGTCAGCGGAGATCGTCATCGGCACATTCTGACCCATGCGGATCCGCCGCCCGGCGGATGCTGGCACTGATTGTGACGGTGATGCACCGTGAGGCATGACTGCCTCTCCCTCTTCAGATCTCGTTGCTGTCTCTCCTGATCGCCGGGTTCTTCGTGCGGCGGTTCCGCTTACCTCGGTCGGTACCGAGGCGACGCGCGGTCGCACACCGGCTCCGACCTACGCGTCTTCCTGACCTGGTGCGCCGACCAGGATTTAAATCCGCTTCCGCTCAAGATCAACTGTATGACTCTGCCGCGATAAAGGTGCGCCGGCCGTTGAGGTAGTCACGATGAGAGCTCTCTACCCTGACCTCGGTGCTGTCGATGCTGTCGGCAGTCGGGAGAGCGGTGCTGGCTACGGGAGCTGGGACAGGAATTCTTCGATCGCTGTACCGACGTCGCCGAGGGCTTGCGTGTAGGCCCGTAGCGGTCCGGGTGGCCGCAAGCCGTGGTCGCCGCCGGTGATGGTGAGGACCCTCTTGCTCGTTGCTGCGGCGATGTCAGGTAGCCAACTGGGGTCGCGGGTCCCCCCGACAAGAAGTGTGGGCGCCGGGTTTCGGCCGACGGCCTCGGCTATGACCTCGATATGCAGAAGCGGCGTCAGCCAGATCGCTGGGAGTTGCTGTTCGGCCGCGAGCATGGCGGCATAGGTGCCGAGCGACTTTGCGATGATCACGGGCTGCGCGGCGGGCACCGCGCTGGCCAACCGGTGTAGTGCCGCAGAGACGTGCGCCCGAACGAACGGTTCCGGCCCGATGTCCAAGCAGGCCGTCCGGGACGCTCCAGCTCACCGTCTCTACTGGTACGTCACGGTCGGAGAGCGCCTCACTGGCAAGGTCGAGCAGAGGGGCCTGCGGACCGTAGCCGCGTCCGGGGACGATGACTCCAGCGATCATTCGATGACTGTAGCGACCGGCACGCAGCGCTTCACCGTCATGCCGCCGTCCGTGCGCGCCATCCACCTGGAAGCCGCTACGCCTCGTGACCGACCCCAGTGCCGGTGTCCGGGATGACGACCGCCGATGGGTCAGGGAGGAGACTTGGTGTCGTGGATACCGCCTCGTGTAGGTCAGCCAGTTCAGCTCCGTCTCCCCCTATTTGGGTCGAGTCGATAGGTGGTCCTCTGATCGTGGTGCCGGTCTCGGCCTTGGAAGAGTGGGCTGGCAGCACCGGCGTGAGGTCTGCCGCCGGCGACGCGGAAGTGCCGGACGACTATGACCGCGCCTGCGCGGTGGACGGTTTGGCAGGGGCGATCGAGATTGGGGGGAAGGGGCGGCAAGGACTTGTCCTGGCGGACGAACCCGCCACGACTTCCTATCTACCGCAGCACCGGGCCTTCGTCCGCTGGCTCGGAGCCGACTCTGCCGCTGCCTTGATCAAGGCCGCCGTCACTGTTCTCCGTGATCCTGCTGTCGAGTGGCACGAATGCGGTTTCTGGGAGACAGACGGCCCGGCACTCCTCATGGACTCCGTCGATGCGGGGAGCGACTTGTACGTTCCATACCCTGAGGGCGGAACGCCCGAGCAGGCACCCGTTCCGATCGCAGCGGCCCGGTGGCGGGTGCGCGCCGTACACACTCGGGTGGACGAAAGGACCTCAGTGGGTGTGGTGCAGCTCTTGCCGTAGCCACGAGGCCTGGTCAACACGTCAGCTGTAGCGCGTACGCATGGGGGACCCCAGACGGCGGTTGACACCTAGATTGGCTATGCCTAGGTTAGCTAGGCATGGAGCTGCGCGGGCATCTGGACTTGCTGCTACTCGGGACCTTGCGCCGAACTGAGCCAGCACATGGCTACGCGCTGATCGTCGCGTTGCGGGATCAATCCGATGGCACCTTTGATCTTCCGGAGGGCACCGTCTATCCGGCACTGCACCGCCTCGAACGCGACGGCTTGGTCAGTAGCGAGTGGGACGCAGGTGCGTCTCGACGTCGCCGGGTCTACCGCCTTACGCCGTCCGGGGTATCGGCGCTGACAACCAAGCGGCGCGAGTGGCGCACGTTCGCACGGGCCGTACAGGCCATTCTGGGACCGGACGTTACGGAGGTGCCGGCGTGACGGGTGACGGAGAGCGCGTGGAAGCGTCCGACCAGGACGAGCCGGCAGCAGTCGGCGTGGTCGCCCGTCACCTCGACGAGATGTTCGACCAACTGGCCGGAACTGGAGCAGTTGGCCGGCGACTGCTGGCGGAGGTTGAGGACCACCTGCGAGACGCCGTCGCCGACGAGATGGCGCAGGGTGTGCCGGCAGAGCGAGCCGAACGCAACGCGGTCACGCGGTTCGGGCCGCCGGACCGCATCGCCGGCGATCTGCGCCGTGCTCGGCGCGGCCTCGCCGTCGCCCCGGTGGTCTCCGGCGCCTGGCTTCTCACCGGGCTTGCCACTGTGTTGTTCGCCGCAACATTTCTGCTCAAGGCCCTGGATGTGGCGATGCTGCGGCGCGCGCACCCCGAGCAACTGCCATCGTGCGCCGAGCGACCCGGGGTGCCGGCCGACATCTCCGACGCCATCGCCCCGTGCGGTGCCGGCGTCGCTGCCACGCATACCTATGCGCGGATAGGTCTAATCGCGCTGCTTGTGGCCGTGGTCGTGCTGACGGCTCGCTGGCTGACCATCCGTAACACCGCCCTGCCGCCGGCGCCTCAGCGCTGCCCGCTCCTCGCCGCCGCGCTGTTCGCCGTTGCAGGCGTCGTGCTGTTCCTGCAGTACCCGGTCACCCCGTCCGGGCGGCCTCTATTCGGCGCCAGTGGTGGCACACCTCTGTGGTGGACGGGTTCGTGGCATCAGATCACCGTTAGTGGGCTGGCGCTGTTGACGTCGGTCGCCATTGTCTGCGGGTACGTCGCCCAGGGGCGCCGAGCCTGAGCTGTCGGTCGCGGCCTTGCCTGCCGCATAAGCGCCGGGTACGGGCAAAATACTTCTGTCGTCAAAATGGGAACGAGCGGACAGAGCGCGGCTTCTGGTCCGCGATCCGATCGATCGGGATGAGGGTGCCGTCGACGGTCGTGTATGCCAGCCGCGACGCCAACCCGGTGGCGGGGTTCAGGTCGTCGGCGACGACGGCCAGCAGGACGATCACCTCGCGTACTGCCGCCAGGCGGTGGTTGGCCAACAGCGAAGCCAACACGGCATCCGCTTCTACCGCGACCCGCACTATCCGGCCACCATGCGGTGAGTGGTCGTAATTGAACGGCACACCCGCCTTGACTGGAATGGGGGCTCGGATCGACAGATTGGTACCGACATCAGCTGCCGAGCGGGTCGAACAGCCGGCGGTGCAGTTCCGCCGGGTCGGTCAGCTCGGGCAGGCGTCGGGCGGCCAGCCAGGCGGCGCCGAGCGAACCGTCGTCGGCGTACCGCAGCGGTGCGTCCGGCCAGCGCGCAGCCAGGGCCGAACGTACGGCGTGCACCAGCGGCGTGTCGACGAAGAACAGCCCGCCGCCGAGCACGATGGGCGTACGTGCGTCCGCCGGCCGGATCCGCTCCACGTTGCCGGCGAGCAGCCGAGCGGCCTCGTCGAGGATCGCGATGGCGGCCGGGTCGTCGGCGATGCCGGCCCTGAGCACCAGCGGGGCGAGCGCGGCCAGTTCGACGGCAGGTCGCCGGGTCACCGTCTGCACCAGGATGTCCACGGTGTCCCGGGGCCGGGCGGCGACCTCCGTCGAGCCGAGCAGCTCGGTCAGCACGAGCGTGGAGAGCGGCCCGGGTGGCTGGTGCCGGTCGAGGTCGGCCAGTGCCTGCCGGACGGCCTCCCGGCCGAGCCAGAAGCCGCTGCCGGCGTCGCCGAGCAGCCAGCCGTGTCCGTCGGCGACCCGGTCCAGCGCCATGTCGCGTACCTCGGCGGCGATCGCCCCGGTGCCGGCGATCAGGATGGTGCCGTCCGGCTCGGCGGTGCCCGAGGCGTACGCGACGAGGGCGTCGCCGACGATCTCGTACTCGCAGCGCAGCCCAACCTCCTGCCAAACCCGGGCGAAGGCGAGCCGGCCGGCCGGATCGGCGAGCAGCCGGCCCGCTCCGGCCAGCCCGATGACGCCGGCCCAGACCAGTCCCGGATCGATCTCGGCGAGGGCGTCGGTCAGCGCCACCCGGAGCTGTTCGGCCGCCTGCTCGGCGCCGTGGCTGGTCGGGTTGCCGCCGCCGGCCCGGCCGGTGCCGATCCGTTCGCCGGACAGCGAGACCACCGTGGCCCGGGTCGAAGTGCCGCCGACGTCGAGTCCCACCACTATGCCGTCGGACATGACCGGCAGCTACCTCCCTGTCGCGTGGACTCCGCCCGCTCTCCTGCGCCGCGTTCGTCGAGCTGCGCCGCGTTCGTCGAGCTGCGCCGCGTTCGTTGATCGCGTCGTGTCCGTTGATCGCGTCGTGTCCGTTGATCGGCGTCCATGCTGCTCGGTGTGGCCCGGGAGGGCAAGCGTGGATCGTCCGGCGCCAGGGCGGCCCAGGTAACAGTTTGAAAACTTCACCCATCGTCTTGACAAGGAGGGGGGGTTAGTAAGAACTTTTACCACTAACAGTTAACTTCCTTTTCGGAAAGGCGTGCCCATGGTCGAGCAGGAGGCGGACACCATCGCGGGGACCGCGGTGGTCGACGCCGAGCGCGACCGCCGGGCCGCCGCCGGGCTCTCACCGGCGGACAGCGTGCTGGTCCGGGTCCGGTCCCGACTCACCGAGTTCACCGGTGCGCTGCAGCGGGTGGCCGAGCAGGTGCTCAGCGATCCGTCCGCCGCCGCCCGGGCCACCATCGTCGAGCTGGCGGAGCGCAGCGGCACGTCCCCGGCCACCGTCACGCGGTTCTGCCGGGCACTGGGGTTCGAGGGCTACGCCGACCTGCGGCTCGGCATCGCCGCCGAGACCGGCCGGGCGCACACCGCCGGCTGGACCGTGGACATCGGCCGGGAGATCCAGCCGACCGACCCGCTGGAGCGGGTGCTCGGCCAGATCATCGCGGCGGACACCCAGGCCATGCACGACACCGCCACGCTGCTGGACCTGGTCGAGGTCGAGCGGGCCGCCGAGGCGATCGCCGGAGCCGCCCGGGTGAACATCTTCGGCGCCAGCGGCAGTGCCCTGGTCGGCGAGGAGATGCAGTTCAGCCTGCACCGCATCGGCGTGGCGGCGTGGGCCTGGAACGACGTACACGAGGGGTTGGCCGGGGCCGCGCTGCTCCGCAAGGGTGACGTCGCCCTGGGCATCTCGCACACCGGCCAGACCCGCGAGACCATCGAGACCCTCGCCGAGGCGGGCAGTCACGGCGCGACCACGGTGGCGCTGACCGGGTTCCCCCGCTCGCCGCTGGCCGAACTGGCCGACATCGTGCTGCTCACCGCCAGCCAGGCGACCACCTTCCGGCCGGACGCGCTCTCCGCCCGGCACCCGCAACTCGTCGTGCTCGACCTGCTCTACATCGCCGTCGCCCAACGCACCCACGACCGGGCCCACGCCGCGTTCCAGCGGACGGCCCGGGCGGTGGGCGGGCACAAGGCGACCAAGGAGGCGCGGCCGTGACACGCATCCGACACCGACACGTCGGGACGGAGGGGGCGGGGTCCGCCTCCGGCCCGATCGCCCCCTGGCGGGGACGAGTGGACCCTTTTCCACCTGGACGGCGCGTTGCCTGCGCCCCGACCTCCACCTGCGATCGCCGCAGAGCACAGGGGGAGGTCGGAAGAGGTTCAGTAACCGCACCGCTGGCAGGTCCCGGCCATCCGGAGTCGTCCGGCTGGCCCGACCCGATTCTCAACTGAGGAGATGAAGATGTCCGCAACCTCCGACCGCACGTCGGACCGCGTTGATCCGTCGACCATGACCGGGCCGGACCTGCCGGCGGCACTGGGCGCCAGCCGCCGTACGGTGCTGCGCCGGGCCGCCGCCGCCGGGCTGCTCGTGACCCCGGCCGCCGGGCTGCTCGGCGCCTGCGCCACCGGCGGCGACGACGAGGGCAACACCGAGCAGGAGACCGGGGAGAAGAGCGCCACCAACCCGCTCGGCGTCAAGGAGGACGCCGCGCTGGAGGTGATCATCTTCAACGGTGGCTACGGCGAGAAGTACGCCACCGACGTGCACGAGAAGCTCTACCAGACCGCCTTCCCGAAGGCGCAGATCAAGCACCAGGCGACCCAGGCGGTCTCCACGGTGCTCCAGCCGCGGTTCACCGCCGGTGACCCGCCGGAGTTCGTCAACAACTCGGGCGAGAAGTTCCTCGACTTCGGTGCCCTGGTCAACGACAACCAGCTCCAGGACCTGACCGAGCTGTGGGACGCGCCGTCGGTCGACGACCCGAACAAGAAGGTCCGGGACACCGTCATCCCGGGCGTGCTCGAGCAGGGCATGTTCAACACCAAGGACGGGGCGCGCAAGCCCTTCGTGCTCTACTACGTCTCGACCGTCTACGGCATCTGGTACTCCGGCAAGCTCTTCAAGGACAACGGCTGGACCGTACCGACCACCTGGGAGCAGTTCACCGCGCTCTGCGACCAGATCAAGGCCAAGGGCATCACCCCGTTCGGCTACGCCGGGGCGAACGCGGCGTACTACATGTGGAACGTGATCCTGACCCAGGCCGCCAAGGTGGGCGGCCCGGACGTGCTGAAGAGCATCGACAACCTGGAGCCGAACGCCTGGAAGGCCGACGCGGTGATCCAGTCCGCCAAGGCCTGGGCCGAGATCGGCGCCAAGTACGGCGACAAGAGCTTCGAGGGCCTCAAGCACACCGACGTGCAGCTACGGCAGAACCAGTACAAGGTCGCCTTCTACCCCAGCGGTGACTGGCTGGAGAACGAGCAGAAGAAGGACACGCCGGCCGGCTTCGAGTACCAGCTCATGCCGGTGCCGAGCCTGACGCCTGCGGACAAGCTGCCGGCCGGTGCGATCCGGGCGGCCGGCGGCGAGGGGTACTTCGTCTCGGCCAAGAGCAAGAACCCGCGCGGTGGCATGGAGTACATGCGGCAGATGCTCTCCAAGGCAGGTGCCCGGGGCTTCACCGAGACCGTCGGGGCGGCCACCGTGGTGCCGGCCGGCAGCGAGGGCTACTCGTTCCCGCCCGGCGTGGCCAGCTCGCAGGCCGCGCTGAAGGCGGCCGGGGCGAACGTGTTCAACATGATGTTCGACAACTGGTACAAGGAGCTGGACACTGAGGCCCGGACGGCGACCAACGAACTGATGTTCGGCCGCGCCACCGCCGAGCAGTGGGCCGAGCGGATCCAGAAGCGCGCTGACGCGATCAAGGCCGACAGCAGCGTCGCCAAGTTCTCGCGCTGATTGACCGGATGGGAGTGATCATGCGGCAGGGCAAGTACCCGTTCGTGATCGGCTTTCTCTTCCTGCCGGTCACGCTCTACTCGATCTTCGTGATCGCGCCGTACGCCCAGGCCTTCCAGCTCGCGATGACGAACTGGCGGGGCATCGGCGCGCCGGAGTGGATCGGGTTCGAGAACTTCCAGCGGCTGTTCAACGACACGGCCTTCTGGAAGGCGGTCCAGCACCACGGGATAATCCTGCTCGCCCTGCCGCTGATCACCATCGCCATCGCGCTGTTCTTCGCCTTCATGCTGAACGTCGGCGGCGGCAGCAGGGGCGGGCAGCGGGTCGGGGTCCGGGGGTCCGCCTTCTACCGGGTGGTGTTCTTCTTCCCCCAGGTCCTGGCGGTGGCGGTCATCGCGGTGCTGTTCCAGATGGTCTACCGGCCGGACGAGTCCGGCCTGATCAACGGCGTGCTGACGAAGATCGGACTGGAGCCGATCTTCTTCATGATCAACCCGAACCTCGCCCTCTGGTCGATCATCGCGGTGCTGGTCTGGCAGAGCGTCGGCTTCTACGTGGTGCTCTTCTCGGCCGGCATGGCCTCCATCCCGACCGAGATCTACGAGGCCGCCGAGATCGACGGGGCCACCAAGGTCACCCTCTTCTTCCGGGTCACCCTGCCGCTGCTCTGGGACACCCTCCAGGTGGCCTGGGTCTATCTGGGCATCGCGGCGTTCGACTGCTTCGCCATCGTCGCGGTGCTCTCCATCGACAGCGGCGGCCCGGACGGGGCCACCACGGTGCTCGCGATGGAGATCTACCGCAACGCCTTCACCTACGGCCGGGCCGGCTACGCCTCGGCGATGGGGGTGGCGCTGTTCTTCCTGACCATCACGTTCGCGGCACTGATGCTGCGGGTGTCCAAGCGGGAGAGCATCGAGTATTGAGATGGGACCCCAGATGACGACACAGACCGAGCGCCCGGTGGTCCGACCGGGGGAAGGCAAGCCGGCCACCACGGCCGGCAAGGGCCGCGACCGTAAGGCCAGGTCCGAGGTACGACTGCTGTCCAGCCTGGGCCACGTCGCCCTGGTGGTCTGGGCGGTGATCGTGATCGTCCCGATCCTCTGGACCTTCCTGGCCTCGTTCAAGAACACGGCGGAGATCTTCAGCAGCCCGTGGACGCTCCCGGCCGAGCTGCGCTGGGAGAACTGGGGCCGTGCCTGGACCCAGGCCCGGGTCGGCAGGTTCTTCGTCAACAGCGTGATCGTGGTCTCCTGCGGCGTCCTCGGCACGATGCTGCTGGGCTCGATGGCCGCGTACGTGCTGGCCCGCTACAAGTTCGTCGGCAACCGGGTGATCTACTACCTCTTCGTCTCCGGGTTGGCCTTCCCGGTCTTCCTGGCCCTGGTGCCGCTCTTCTTCGTGGTGGAGAACCTCGGCCTGCTCAACTCGCACACCGGACTGGTCCTGGTCTACATCGCGTACTCGCTGCCGTTCACGGTCTTCTTCCTGGCCGCGTTCTTCAAGACGCTGCCGACCTCGGTCGCCGAGGCGGGCATGATCGACGGTTGCTCGCACACCCGGCTCTTCTTCCAGGTGATGTTGCCGATGGCCAAGCCCGGCCTGATCAGCGTCGGGATCTTCAACATCATCGGGCAGTGGTCGCAGTACCAGTTGCCGCTGGTGCTGCTCTCCAACGCCGAGGACAAGTGGGTGCTCACCCAGGGCATCGCCGACATCTCGGTCAACGCCGGGTACGAGGCGGACTGGTCCGGGCTGTTCGCCGCGCTGACCATGGCGATCCTGCCGATGATCCTGGTCTACGCGATCTTCCAGCGGCAGATCCAGTCCGGCCTCACCGCCGGCGCGGTCAAGTAGCGCGGCCGACCGGACGCGACACTCCTCGGCCGGCCGCGTACCGGCGGGCCGTCCTACCAGCCGGGCCCCGATCTCTCACGAGGAGATCGGGGCCCGCTTCCTGGACGACCGGCCGTCGCGCGCCACGGACCGATGCCGGCGCACCTGGCCGACCGGCCGAGCCGGTAGCGCCGGGGTAGCAGTCTGCGCATCGGAGCCGGTACGCCGGCACCGGGCCGGTGCCCGGCCATCATGGACGGATGCCCCTGCTGGTGCCGCCGGTCCTGCCGCTCGACTCGCTGCGCACGATCCGCCAACCCCGCCTCACTGCCGCCGGCGGGCTGACCCTGCGGCCGTGGCGGGTGGACGACGCCGCCACCGTGCGGGCCGCGTTCGAGTGCCCGGAAATCCAGCGGTGGCATCTGCGCCGGCTGGACGGCGAGGACGAGGCGCGGGAGTGGACGGCGCAGTGGCCGGCCCGCTGGGCGGCGCAGACCGACGCGAGTTGGGCCGTGACGGCGGAGCGGACCGGCGAGCCGCTCGGCCAGGTGGGGCTGCGCGAGATCCGGCTGGACCAGGCGTCGGCCGAAATCTCGTACTGGGTGCTGCCGGCCGCGCGCGGCCGGGGCCTCGCCGGCCGGGCGGTACGGGCACTACAGGCGTGGGCCTTCGACCGCCTCGGGCTGCACCGGCTGGAACTGCGGCACTCGTCGGCGAACCGCGCGTCCTGCCGGGTGGCCGACAAGCTCGGGTTCGCGGTGGAGGGCATGCTGCGCGGTGCGTGGCGGCACGCGGACGGCTGGCACGACGTACACCTGCATGCCCGGCTGCGCGAGGAGGGCGACCGCCCGGCCTGACCCGGCCGGCTGCCGGCTGCGGCGCGGCCTTGGCGTGCGCTGTGGCGACGGCCGGTGACATGACGACGGGTGGCCCCTATGCTACTGAATGGAGTGAGGTTCGTCGTTCCGGCGACCGCACCGCCCGCGTCACCGGCATTGAGGGGGAAACCGTCGTGGCCCATGCCGCACCCGTCGAGGCCCAGCAGACGTCCACCGACCTGACCGCGATCCTGCGTACCCCGCTGCGCCAGCTCTCCGCCGACCAGGTCCGCCCCGTCGTACGGCGGATCGTCGAAGACCGCGAGCGGGCCGAGGCGGTCGACGTGGCGGCGTTCCAATCGTCGATCTGATCGCGTGAGTCCCACCGCGCGAGGCCACTCCGACGTACGGCCGCGCGCGCTGAGCCAGTTTGTCCTCAAAGTACACAGCCGGTGTGACCTGGCCTGCGACCACTGCTACATCTACCAGCACGCGGACCAGAGCTGGCGCGAGCGGCCCCGGGAGATCGCCCCGGAGACCGTGCACGCCGCCGCCACCCGGATGGCCGAGCACGCCCGGGAGCACGGGCTACGCCGGATCCATCTGGTGCTGCACGGCGGTGAGCCGCTGCTGCTCGGCCCGGTCAGGCTGGCGGCGGTGCTGAGCCGACTGCGCGCCGCCATCGAGCCGGTGGCCGAGCTCGACCTGCGGATGCAGTCCAACGGGGTGCTGCTGACCCCGCGCCTGTGCGACCTGTTCGTGGCGCACGGCGTACGGGTCGGGATCTCGCTCGACGGCGACGCCGCCGCCAACGACCGGCACCGGCGCTTCGCGGGCGGGGCGAGCAGCCACCCGCCGGTACGCCGGGCGCTGGCCCTGCTGCGCCGCCCGGAGTACCGGCACAGCTACGCGGGCATCCTCTGCACCATCGACGTGCGCAACGATCCGATCCGGGTGTACGAGGCGCTGCTGGCCGAGGCGCCGCCCCGGATCGACTTCCTGCTTCCGCACGCCACCTGGAACGCACCGCCGTCGCGGCCCGACGGCGCCGCCACCCCGTACGCCGGCTGGCTGCTGCGCATCTACCGGCGGTGGATCCAGGACGGCAGGCCGGTCGAGATCCGGCTCTTCGACTCGCTGCTGGCCACCGCGGCGGGCGGGCGCAGCGGCACCGAGTCGGTCGGGCTCGACCCGGCGGACCTCGCGGTGGTCGAGACGGACGGTGCCTGGGAACTGGCCGACTCGATGAAGACCGCGTACGACGGCGCTGCCGGGATCGGGTTGGACGTCTTCCAGCATCCGGCGGACGCCGTGCTCTCCCATCCGGAGTTCGTCGACAGCCAACGGGGTCTGTCCGGGCTCTGCCGGACCTGCCGGCAGTGCCCCGTCGTCGCGCAGTGCGGCGGCGGGCTCCGGGCGCACCGCTACTCCGACGCCGGCGGATTCGACAATCCGTCCGTCTACTGTGCCGACCTGAAGGAGCTGATCATTTCGATCAACCGGGAAACGGCGACCGGTGCGACATCGGCCGGGGTGGCCGCCGCGGCCGGAGCGGGCGGGGACCTGCTGCTCGACGGTCTGCCCACCGGCGACCTGCTCGAAGACCTCGGTGCCGGCCACGGTTCGGTGGCCAGCCTGCGGCGGCTCGCCGCCGCCCAGCTCGGATACGTCCGGGGGCTGTTGGTCGAGCTGGCCGACCGGGTCGCCGGTACCCCGACCGCCAGCGCCTGGGAGCTGCTCGCCCGGCTCGACGAGGAGGCGCCCGAGGTGGTGTCGGCGACCCTCGCCCACCCCTACCTGCGGCGCTGGG
The DNA here is from genome assembly GCF_033446045.1 of Plantactinospora sp. KLBMP9567. Classification (NCBI taxonomy): domain Bacteria; kingdom Bacillati; phylum Actinomycetota; class Actinomycetes; order Micromonosporales; family Micromonosporaceae; genus Plantactinospora; species Plantactinospora sp. KLBMP9567. The sequence goes on from NZ_JAWQRR010000041.1 coordinate 138,830, forward strand.
CGCGGCAGTGCCTTGCCTCCCGCCCCGGCGGGATCCCCGACCCGGCCCACCTGGCCGGGTTGGCGGCGACCGTGGCGGCCCGGGCCGGTGTCGAGGCCGACCTCGAGGTGCCGGTCCGGGCCGGCCTGGTCCACCTGCCGGGCCTCGGCGCGCTCGAACTCGACGAACCGGGGGAGCGAGGCGTACTGCTGTCCATCGCCGCTGGCGGTTTCACCGCCCGCGCCGGACCCTCGGCCGTCGTCGTGCCGCCGGCCGGGCACGCGCCGCCGCCGGCCGCCTGGCGACCGGTACGCCGGGCCGAGCTGGACGGTTGGGAGATCCTCGTCGAGGATCTCGACCCGTACCGGGACTGCTACGAGTGGCCGGCGGCGGATCGGCTCGACCTGGCGGCGCTGGCGTCCTGGCGGCGGTCGCTGGCCGCCGCCTGGGTCCGGATCCAGCGGGAGGTGCCGGGCCAGGCGCGGGGCCTGCGTGCCGGCCTGCGTGCCGTCACACCGTTGCGGACCGATCCCACCGGCGGGTTGCGCAGCGCCACCTCCCGGGACGCGTTCGGAGCGGTCGGCACCGTCGCGGCCGATCCCGACTCGCTGGCCGTGCTGCTGGTGCACGAGTTCCAGCACGTGAAGCTCGGCGCCCTGCTGGACCTCACCGTCCTGTTCGACCCGGCGTACCCGGAGCGGCTGCGCGTGCCGTGGCGGGACGCGCCGCGACCGCTGGAGGGGGCGCTCCAGGGCAGCTACGCCCATCTGGCCATCGCCGACATCTGGCGGGCGCGGCCGGGCGCCGAGGCCGCGGAGCACTACCGTCGGTACCACGAGTGGACGGCACGAGCGATCGACGGGCTCGCCGCGAGCGGCGCACTCACCGGGCACGGGCAGCGGTTCGTCCGGCAGATGGCTGAGACCCTGCACTCCTGGCCCGATGAGCGCTGATCCGGCGACCCGCACCGCGTACGCCGATCCCCAGGAGACCGAGCGGCTCGCCGCCGACCTGGCCGCGATCGGCGTACGGGCCGGCCGGGACGTGCTGGTGCACTGTTCGATGCGGCGGCTCGGGCCGGTCCCGGGCGGCCCGGCGACCCTGCTGGCCGCGCTGCGCCGGGTGGTCGGCCCGGAGGCGACGGTGGTGGTACCCGCGCAGACGGCCGGCAACTCCACGACCGGGCCCGCGTTCCGGGCCGCCACCGAGCGGCTGGACGCGGCGGGGCGGGCCGCCTACGAGTCCCGGATGCCCGGCTTCGACCCGGCGAGCACGCCCTCGGAGGGGATGGGGGCCTTCGCCGAACACCTGCGCAGACAGCCGGGTGCGGCGCGCAGCGGACACCCGATCACGTCTTTCGCCGCCCTCGGCCGGCGCGCGGTGGAGTTCACGCAGACGCACGACCTCGACTGCCTTCTCGGGGAACGCTCCCCACTCGGCCGCCTCTACGGGGCCGGCGCCGCCGTCCTGCTGCTCGGTGTCGGTTACGACAGGTGCACCGCGCTGCACCTGGCCGAGTACCGGCCCGACGCCCGCCGGCCGGCGGGCCCGCCGCCGGAGCGGGCGTACCGCTGCTACGTGCTGGCGAACGGCCGGCGGGAGCGGCGCGACTTCCGCGCGCCGGTGCTCGACATGAGCGACTTTCCCCGGATCGGTGCGGCGATCGAGAGCAGCCTGCCGGTCGGCCGGGGCCCGGTCGGTGCCGTGACGGCGCGACTTCTGGATCTTCGCGCTGCGGTCGATTTCGCGACAAGCTGGATGGCGGAGCACCGCCGACCGTAAAGCTGGATAGACCGGCCGGTACCCGTGTGCTTACCTTGGGCGACGGGTGTGGGGTGACGCATGGTCGACGGCGGGAGAGCGGCAGTTGGACGACGGCCGGGTGGTGGACGATCCACTCGCTCCACTGTTCTTTGTCAGCTACGCCGTCATCAAGCCGCCGCGGCGCACTCCCGGAGGCCGGCGGGAGGCCAACACCAATGCGCTGCGACTCTTCTCCGAGCTGTCGATTCACGTAAACGCCCTGGTGAGCCGGCCGACCGGCGCGGACCCCGGTTACATCGACCGGAACATGCGCGGTGGCGAGCGGTGGACCCCGGACCTGCTGGAGGCCGTCGGCACCTGCCAGGTCTTCGTCGCGTTGCTGTCTCCGGCCTATCTGGACAGTGAGTGGTGCGCGCGGGAGTGGAACCTCTTCGCCAGCCGCACCGTCGTACGCCGGGACGGCCGGCCCAGCAACGAGACCTGCATACTGCCGGTGAGTTGGACCCCGGCGGACTCCTGCGAGCCGCCGAACTACGTCCAGCGGTTCTCCCCGGACGGCACCCCCGACGAGGACCTGGTGCCGACCTATCACCAGGAGGGCCTCTACGGCCTGCTCTCGATGAAGGACCCGGCCAGCGACGTGGTGCTCTGGAAACTCGCGCAGCGCATCGTCGAACTGTCCCGATCGCACTGGGTCGAGCCGCGGGTCCTGACCACACCTGGCGGAATTGCCCGGAAGTTCTCCAGGAGGGGCACATGACCGGGAGCGGCGCGGCGGCAGCGGCGGCGATCGACGACGGCACCTACTTCTTCCTCAGCTACGCCCACTCCGCTCCGATGCTCGAGGATCCCCGGCTCGATCCCGACAAGTGGGTGAAGGTCTTCTTCGACGACCTGTCGGCGACGATCCGCAGCCGGATCTCCACCTCCGACGAGCGGCAGGTCGGGTTCTTCGACGCACAACTGCACTCCGGCGCGGACTGGGAGGAGGCGCTGACCACGGCCCTCGGCAACACGCAGGTCTTCGTGCCGCTCTACTCGCCCGCCTACCTCAGCAACTCCTGGCCGCTCGGCGAACTGGAGTCGTTCCGCCGTCGGTTGAAGGCGTCCCCCATCGCCGAGAAATACCGGCACATCATTCCGGTGCTCTGGATCCCGCTGCCGTCCTGGGACCAGAGCGCCGAGACCCGCGAGGCGCTCGAACTCGCCAGCGACGTCCCCGGGTACGCGGAGAACGGCCTGCGGGCGCTCTGCATGCTGACCAGCTACCGCGCTGCGTACCAGGAGATCCTGGGCCGGCTCGCGACGGAGGTCACGCAGATCGCGCAGCGCTACCCGCTGCCGCCCTCCCGGGTGCCCAGGGTGGCCGAGGCGCAGCACACCTCCCTGGCGGACGCCCAGTTCGTGGTCGTCGTCGCGGCGCCGACCCGGGCCGAGGCGCCGGCGGACCGGGAGCCCGGGGTCTACACCGAGCGGAGCGAGCAGTGGCGCCCGTTCGGGCAGGACCAGGCGCTGCCCGCCGCGAAATACGTGGCCAGCACCGCCGAGCGGCTGGGGCTGGCCACCCACGTCACCAGCTTCGCGGACGCCGGTGACGCGATGGTCCGCTGCCCATCGGTCCTGCTCATCGACCCGTGGGTGGTCAGCGACAGCGCCGGTGAGCACGACCTGGCGCTCGTCCTCAAGCGCCTGCCCCGGTGGGTGATCCCGCTGGTGGTGCTGAACGAGAGCGATCCGCACACCGCGACCGTCGGCACCCGGTTCGCCGACCGGGTCGCCCGGATGCTCGGTGCGGCGAACCGGCCCCCCGCGAAGCGCGTCGGGCAGCTCCCGGAGTTCGTGCAGATCATGCCGGAGCTGGTGACCGAGGCGCGCCGGCAGTACCTCAAGAACGCTCCCGTCCTCCCGCCGGACCGGCCCCGGGTCCGGCGCCCGCAGCTCGGCCGGCCCGAACCGTCCGGCGATATCCCCGCAGGCACGGAAGAGGAACGATGACTGACGAACGCAACGGCCAGGTGGTCACGTTCTACTCGTTCAAGGGTGGCACCGGCCGGACCATGGCACTGGCCAACGTGGCCTGGATCCTCGCCGCGAACGGCAAGAAGGTCCTGGTCGCGGACTGGGATCTGGAATCGCCCGGCCTGCACCGGTTCTATCACCCGTTCATCGACCTGAGCGTGCTGGTCGGCACCGGCGGGGTCATCGACATGATCCGCGGATTCGAGACCCAGGCCTCGGCGAAGGACGGCGCCGGCGTACCCAAGATCCGGTTCCTGCCCGCGGGCTGGGAGGCGGAGTTCGCCCGGGTACAACACTTCGCCTTCTCGTTGAACTACACCTTCCCCGGCGGGGGCAGCCTCGACTTCCTCTCCGCGGGCCGGCAGAACCAGGACTACGCCGCCGGGATCAGCGGCCTGGACTGGGACGTCTTCTACGACGGACTGGGTGGGGCGGCGTTCATCGACGCGCTGCGCGAGGACATGCGGCGCAACTACGACTACACGCTGATCGACAGCCGGACCGGGCTGAGCGACGTGGCGAGCATCTGCACCATCCACCTGCCGGACGTGCTGGTCGACTGCTTCACCCTCAGCGACCAGGGAATCGAGGGCGCGGCGCGGGTCGCCCGGGACGTCACCAAGCGGTACGTCAACCGGCGGATCCGGGTGCTGCCGGCCCCGATGCGGGTCGACCCGGCCGAACAGGACAAGGCCAACGCCGGCCGCGCGCTCGCCATGCACCGGTTCGCGGGCCTGCCCGCCGGGCTGACCGAGGCCGACCGGCGTGACTACTGGGCCGAGGTCGAGGTCCCCTACGTGGCCTACTACGCGTACGAGGAGACGCTGGCGACGTTCGGCACCGACCGGGCGATGCTCTCGGCGTACGAGCGGCTGACCGCGGCCATCACGGAGGGCCAGGTCCGGTCGCTGCCCCGGATGGAGGACGTCCTGCGGGACCAGTTGCGGTCCCAGTTCGAGCGCAAGAGGTTCCTGCCGCAGGGCGAGATCCTGCTGCGGTACTCGCCGAAGGACCAGGTCTGGGCGGAGTGGATCGAGCGGGTACTCGGACCGGCCGGGATCGGCGCCGTCGACGTCTGGTCGAGGGAGGGGAGTCCGGGCCGGGACACCTCGCCGATCCGGACGCTGACCATCGTCTCGACCGCCTACGCGGAGAGCGCGCTGGACTCCCTGCCGCCGGCGGAGACCCCCGGTTCAGGTGCCCCGCTCGCGGTGTACGTCGACGACGTCAGGTCACTACCCGAGTTCCTGCCCGAAACGTCGGTCTTCCTGACCGGGGTCACGAAGGCGGGCGACGCGGTGGCGAGCCTGCTGCGGCTGGTCGGGCGGGTGGCGTCGGCCGCCGACGACGCCAATGCGGCGACCGTGGCCCGCTATCCGGGCGCCGGGCCGGAGTTGCAGAAGACACCGGTCGCCAACGTGCAGTTCACCGGGCGGGACGAGAACCTGCGTACGCTGCGGCAACTGCTCCGTTCCGGCACCAGTCGGGGCTACTCGCTGGTCGCGTTGCACGGGATGGGCGGGGTCGGCAAGAGCCAGATCGCCCTGGAGTACGTCCACCGGTTCCGGACGGCGTACGACCTGGTGTTCTGGATCGAGGCCGATCCGCAGATCTTCATCGACACCCAACTGGTCGAGCTCGGTGAGCGGATGGGCCTGCCGGAGCAGGCCAACGTCCCGGCCGCCATTCGCCAGGTGCTCGACACGCTGGTCCGCGGCGACCGGTACCCGCGCTGGCTGCTGGTCTTCGACAACGTCGCCGACTACCGCGAGATCGAGGACTTCCTGCCGCAGGGCGGTCGGGGCCACATCATCATCACCGCCCGGGAGAAGACCTGGGAGGAGGGCGCGGAGACGATCGAGATCAGCCCGTTCAGCCGGGCCGAGAGCATCGAGCAGCTCCAGCGCCGGGCGCCCGACATCTCGCACCGGGACGCCGACCGGGTCGCCGAGGCGCTCGGTGACCTGCCGATCGCGCTGGCCCCCGCCGGCGCCTACATCGCCGACAGCGGCATCACGGTGGACGACTACCTCGTGCAGCTGGCCGAGCAGGGCGCCTCGCTGGACACCTGGGGCCCGTCCCTGGACCGGCTCAAGCAGGACTCGCCGGGCGCCTACCGGCTGCTGGAAATCTGTTCGGTGCTGTCGGTGAAGGTCTCCATCGAGCTGCTCAACAGCAAGGGCATCGGGGAGCTGCTGCGGCAGGCCGATCCGTCGGTGCCGACCCGGTCGGGCGCCGCGAAGCTGATCCAGCGGACCAACCGGTTGGCGCTGCTGCGGCTCGACACCCGCGCGCAGCAGATCGAGCTGCACCGGTTGCTGCGGGACGCCGTCCAGCGACGGATGACCGGCGAGGAGCAGCAGACCATCCGGCAGCAGGTGATCAGTGCGCTGGCCGCCGCCCGGCCGGACAGCGACGTCGACGTGGCAGAGAACTGGGACCGCTTCCAGCTACTCTGGCCGCACCTGGAGGAGTCCGAGGAGGCCATGCAGGCGGCGCTCGACTCCGACGACCCGGCCGTGCTGGATCTGCTGGTCGAGCGGGTCCGCTACATCTGGCTGCGCGGCGTACTCCACCAGGCCCGCGAGCTGGCCGAGCGGATCCTGGCGGCGTGGACCGACCGGATCGAGGAGAGCGCCGATCCGGCCGTATCCGAGATGCTCCGCCCGCCGCTGCTGCGGTTGCGGTTCAACTTCGGCAACATCCTGCGCTCCCAGGGCCACTTCAAGGATGCGCACGCGTACGACGAGATGACCCTCGCCGAGCAGCGGGAACTGCTCGGCGAGACGCACGCCGACGCGCTGATGACCGCCGGTGGCCTCGCCGGTGACCTGCGTGGTCTGGGCCGGTACGGCGAGGCGCTGGCCTTGGACCAGCAGACCCATCGGATGTGGTCGCGCGACTTCGGTGAGGACTTTCCGCGTACGCTCACCGCGCTGAACAACCTGGCCGCCTCGATGCGGCTGGCCGGCAACATCAGGGAGGCGCAGCGCCTCGACGACCAGGTGTTCGAGCGGCGCCGGGTGATGCTGGGCCGCAACAACCACTGGACGCTCGGTTCCGCCGTCAACCTGGCCCGCGACCTGAGGGAGACCGGCGACTACCAGCGGTCGCTCAGCCAGTCGCAGGAGGCTCTGGCGGGCTACCGGAGCCTGTCCGGGCCGAACGCGCTGGCCACGCTGACCGCACAGGTGAACCTGGGGGTGGCGCTGCGGACCGTCGGCCAGGCGGTCGAGGCGGGCCGGCTGCTCGACGCCGCGTACGACATGTTGCGGATGACGTTCGGCGACGACAGTCCCGACACCCTGGCGGCCCGGCTGAGCCGGGCGACGAACCGGCTGGCGTTGCACCAGGTCGCCGAGGCGGAGGAGGAGTTGCGAGCGGTGCAGGCGGCTTACCAGGAACTGCTCGACATCCGCCACCCGCACATGCTGATCTGCGAGAACAACCTGTCGGTGGCGGCCCGTGCCCGAGGCGACCGGGAGGCTGCCCGCAGGTCGGCACAGGCGGCCGTGAGCGGGCTGGCCGAGATGCTGCACCCGCAGCATCCGTTCCTGTTCGCCGCCCAGATGAACCTGGCGGTCGGCAAGGCCGAGACCGGTGATCTTCCGGGTGCGCTCGAGTTGGTGGAGAACCTGCACAAGGTGATGCGTACGGCGCTCCTCCCAGAGCACCCGGACACGCTGCGGGGTGCGGCCAACCTGGCCCTGATCCGCAACCTGCGCGAGCCGGACTCCGGCTCAGAGGAGTTCGAGGCGGCTCTGGCGGAGTTGACCGAGCGGCTCGGCAGCAGCCATCCGGACGTGCGGACGCTGGGGCGGCGGACGCTGCTCGACCGGGTGCTGGATCCGCACCCGTTCTGATCGGCGGCCCTGCCCGACGGCGTGCGGGGCCGACACCGACCTGATCCGCCGGTCGCCGGTCCGGGAGGGTGTGTCGGACCCCGCCCGGCCGAGCCGTGGACCGTTCGGGTCAGGCCGGGCCGCTCCGGCCGAGGTCGACCAGTTCCGGCTCGGGGAGGGCGAGCCAAGCGAGGATGTCCGGCAGGATCTGCACGGCGGCGAAGTGTCCCACCCCGGGTTGCACATCGACCTCGGCGTGCGGGATCTGCGACTGGAGCCACCGGGTGTGCGCGACCGGCGAGAAGTTGTCCTCGGCACCGTGCCAGAGCCGGACCGGCACCTTGATCGACGAGAGGTCGAAGCCCCAGTCCCGGCTGAGCGCCAGCGCGTCGTCGATCCACCCGTCGGCGCCGAACCGCACCGCCTCCGCGTAGCTCTCGGTCAGCAGGCGGCGCAGTGCGACATCCTCGACCACGTTGCGGTCGGCGGCGCTCAACTCGCCGTCGATGAAGTTGACGACACTCGACGGGTCCCGACGGGTGCGGTCGGCCCGGATGGTCAGCGACTCGATCAGCCTGCGTCGGTCGGACGTCGCCTCCCGGTACGCCTGGACGTTGGAGGGGGCCATCCCGTCGTACCAGTCCAGGCCGGCCGCGTCGGAGGGGGCCGGGGAGACCAGGACCGCGACCCGGGTCAGCCGGCCGGTGAAGAGGTCGCTGGCGGCGCAGGCGAGGGCGTGCGGTCCGCCGCCGGACCGGCCCACGACGGCGAACTCGTCCAGCTCAAGATGATCGGCCACCGCCTGCACGTCCAGTGCGGCGTCGACGACCCGGCGCCCGGGATTGCGGGTGGATCTGCCGTAGCCGGGTCGGTCATAGCAGATCAACCGGATGCCGAGCAGATGGAGGATCATGCTCCGGGGTTTCGGGCCACTGCGGCTGCCGGGCATTCCGTGCATCAGGAAGACGGGAAATCCGTTCACGTCCCCCGAAGTCTCGACGGCGAGGGTTCGGTCGCCCAGTGGGACGTCCCACTCAGTCGGCCGCTCCTGTGACACCCTGTGCCCTCCTGTCGAACCTCCTGGAGGGCGGCGTCTAAGGGCACCAGCACGCACCGCCTCGGCTGAGGCTCCCCCGCCCAATCACGATGGGGCTGATTCTGAAGGACTCAGCGTATCGCTTTATGAGGTAGGTCACCAGCAGCCCGGAGGGGGCGTACCGGCAGGTTTCGGGTCAGCCCGGCCAGCATGCCGTTCGGGTTGACCGGCGAAGTCGTGCCACGTCGGTGAGTCGCCGGAGCGTGGCCCGCGGTGCCCTCGGGTCGCCGGGATGCCGCTGACCGGCCCATGATCGGCGGACTCCCGGCCGCAGCCGGACCATTCGGCGATGCGCTTTCTGAGCAATCAGGCATAACAAATCTTTGGGTGCCATCGCCGCTATCCCGGCATGCCGTCTGCCGCTGGCTACGCCCGCCGAGGTGGCGGCGGACCGGCCCGAGTTCACCCTGGGCGGCGGGGATGTCGGTCGGGACCGGCAGAATCGTCGGCGTGCTGGTGGCGGTGGTTCGAGACGAGGAGGGCGATGGAGGCCGGCTCGCGCCGCTGCATCCGGATGGGCGTCCCGCCGGCCCTGCCGAACTGGTCCCCGACCTCGGCGTCGCGATGGTGGCCCGGGAGCGGGTCAACCCGCCGCGCTGGGTCTGGGCCTCTACCGCCGCGATCTATCCGGCGCTGCTGCGCCGGGGCGTCCGGGCGGAGCGCTGTCACGACGTCGAGCTGACCGAGGCGCTGCTGCTCGGCCAGGACGGGCGCTGGGGCGAGCCGCGCGGTCTGCCCGCCGCGTTCGCCCGGCTGACCGGTGCGCCGGTGCCGGCCGATCCGCCGCCCCGGGCCGCCGCACCGCCCGGCGACGGCCAGGCCGCGCTCTTCGACGTGGCGCCCGGACCACCACCGGTCGGCCTCGACGCGCTCCTCCGGGTCTTCGCCGACCAGCAGGCCCGGATCGCGGCGACGCCGCATCCCGGGCGGTTCCGGCTGCTGGTCGCGGCCGAGTCGGCGGGTGCGCTGATCGCCGTCGAGATGAGCGCGGCGGGGTTGCCGTGGCGGGCCGACGTGCACGACGCGCTCCTGGTCGACCTGCTCGGCGAGCCGTCGCCGGTGGGCGGGCCGCCACGCCGGCTGGCGGAGCTCTCCGCGCGGATCGCGGCCGCCTTCGGGGTACGCCGACTGCACGCCGAGTCGCCCGCCGAACTGCTCCGGGCCTTCGCCCGGGCCGGCTACGACCTGCCCAGCACCCGGGCCTGGGTGCTGCGCGGGATCGACCATCCGGCGGTTCCGCTGCTGCTCGAATACAAGGAGCTCTACCGGATCTGGACGGCGCACGGCTGGGCCTGGCGGGATGCCTGGGTCCGGGACGGCCGGTTCCGTCCGGAGTACGTGCCGGCCGGAGTGGTTTCCGGGCGGTGGGCGACCCGGGGTGGCGGCGCGTTGCAGATCCCGAAGGTGGTCCGGCGGGCGGTGCTGGCGGATCCGGGCTGGCGGTTCGTGGTCGCCGACGCCGGCCAGTTGGAGCCTCGGGTGCTGGCGGCGGTCTCCGGGGACGCCCGGCTCGCCGCCGCCGGTGGTGCGGGTGACCTCTACACCGCGCTGGCCCGGGAGAGCTTCGGAGGTGACCGGGCCCGGGCCAAGTTGGCCCTGCTCGGCGCGATGTACGGCCAGACCGGTGGCGAGGCGATCCCCGCGCTGGCGGTGCTGCGCCGCAGCTATCCGACGGCCTTCGAGTACGTCGAGGCGGCGGCCCGGACCGGTGAGGGTGGCGGGCTGGTCCGTTCCTGGCTGGGGCGTACCTGTCCACCCGCCTCGGTCTCGGTGCGGGAGTCGGAGGAAGGCGAGGGGCCGGTGGTGGAGTCGGCCGCGATCGACCCGTTCGGGCCGCGGGCCCGGGCCGCCGCGCGGGCTCGGGGCCGGTTCACCCGGAACTTCGTCATCCAGGCGACGGCGGCGGAGTGGGCGCTGACCCTGCTCGCCGGGCTGCGCAACGGGTTGACCGGGCTCGGTGCCGAACCCGGGGCGGGCCGTGCCGAGCTGGTCTTCTTCCAGCACGACGAGGTGCTGGTGCACTGTCCGGCGGAGCAGGCCGACCAGGTGACCGCGCTGGTGCACGAGGCGGCGGCGCAGGCCGGGCGGCTGCTGTTCGGCGAGACCCCGGTGCGGTTCCCGCTGGACGTTTCGGTGGTGGACTGTTATGCAAATGCGGCATAGCTGCGAATTAGTCCGATTAGTGCCGATACCTGGGCGGTGCCCGCTCGTTGGGACCGTTGTGCGCGCGGCGGGGGTCGCGCGACCGGCGGAAGGTGATGGCGCTGAGTCGGATCGCAGGAATGATCATCGCCGCGGGCGGGGGACGCCGGATCGGCGGCCCGGAGGCGTTGCTGCACCAGGGAGAGCGACCCCTGGTGAACCAGGTACTCGACACGATGCGTGCGGCCGGCTGCGGGCCGTTGGTCGTGGTCCTCGGGGCCGCGGCCGAACAGGTGCGCGCCACCGCCGACCTCTCCGGGGCGACCGTGGTGGTGAACCGCTCCTGGGGCACCGGGATCGGCTCGTCGATCCGGCTCGGGCTGGACGCCGTACCGGACCGACGGATCGAGGCGGTGGTGGTGGTCCCGGTGGACATGCCGGGGCTGACCGAGGCGGCGGTACGCCGGGTGGCGGCGCTGCCCTATCCGGAGGCCCTGGTCTGCGCCACCTACGAGGGGTTGCGCGGCTATCCGATGCTCTTCGGCCGCCGGCACTGGCCCGGCATCGCGGCGCTGGCCAACGCCGACGTCGGTGCCCGCCCGTACCTGATGGCCCACAAGGACGAGATCGTCGACATCGCCTGTGACACGGTGGCGGACGGCAGCCGGGCGAACACCCCGGAACTGCTCGCCGCCTGGGGGTTGACCGTCCCGGTCCCGGCCCAGCGGGTCGCCGTCTGAGTTTCGGCGGCCGTCCGGGTGCAGAGCGGCCGGAATCCGCGCGGCCGCCGGGGCGAACGCACCGGCGGCCCGGCACCCTCCCGAGCCAGGTGGACCCGCCCCCGGTCGATCCGCTCAGGCAGCCGTCGCCGGCCACCTCGGGGGCGCTATCGAGGCCGGTGCGCCGCCGCGCCGCGCAGGTAGCCCAGCAGGTCGTCGATCAGTTCCTCGGGGCCGGCGTGGCCCTTGCCGCCGGACTCCAGATGACCCGTGGAGGCGAGGTCGGCCGCCCCGTGCGCGAGGGCCCGCAGCAGCGACGCCAGCCGTACCGGGTCGCCGGGTGGCAACGCGCCGGCCTCCTGGGTACTGGTGACGATCTGGACCAGCAGCGTCTGTGCGTCCCGTGCGGCGCTGTCGAGTTCGTCTGAGTCGATCGACCACTTGCCGAAGGTCAGCTTGAAGCGTGCGGGATGGTCGAGGGCCCAGGCGACGTAGTGGCGCAGGGTCGCCCGCAGGATCGCCTCCGGCGACCGCTCGCGTTCCATCGTCGCGCCGAGGGCCGCGCCCTGCCGGGCGAGTTCCCGGGCGGCGATCGCCGCGAGCAGCCTCTCCTTGCTGGCGAAGTGCTTGTACGGGGCGTTGTGCGACACCCCCGCCAGCCGCCCGACCTCGCGGAGCGTGACGGCTGGCACGCCGCCCTCGTCGAGGAGGCGGGCGGCCACGTCGACCAGCGCGTCACGGGTACCAGGGGGCACCGGACCATGCTATCCGTGGTTGACGTTGTCAACCTGACCGGCTAGGTTGACAACGTCAACCTAGCCGGTCGAGTCGGTCGACCGGCGGCCAGGATGGCCGGTCGCGGTGCGGCCGGCCGACGGGACGGGGGAGTGCGGTGTCGCATCGAGGGAAACGGGCCGTGGTGACCGGGGCGACCGGCGGCATCGGCGAGGCGATAGCCCGCCGGCTGGCGGCGGCGGGCATGACGGTGGTCCTGGTCGGCCGCAGCGACGAGCGCCTCGACCGGGCGCGAGCGCGGATCGCCGCCGCCGTGCCGGACGCCGAGCTGCTGCTCGAACGGGCGGACCTGTCGTTGCTGGCGGAGGTGCGGGAACTCGCGAAGCGCCTCGGCGCCGAACCCCCGCCGGACGTGGTGGTCAGCAACGCCGCCGTGATCACGGACTTCCGGGAGGTCACCTCGGAGGGAATCTCCCGAATCCTGGCCACGAACCACCTCGCGCCGTACCTGCTGCTGCGCTCGCTGGTGCGGCCCATCGGCCGGCGGGCGGCCCGGTTCGTCCTGGTGGGCGGGCATCCCGGCGGGCTCGCCAGGGTGCCGGTCGACCTGGACGACCTGGGGAGCCGGACGGGACGCGGGCTGGGTCCGCTGCCCAGCTTCCGTCCGTTCGTCGCCTACGCACGCACCAAGAACATGAACGCGATGTTCGGGTACGCGCTCGCCCGCAGGCTGGCGGGAACACGGATCACGGTGAACGGCGCGCATCCGGGCGTCGTCACGGACACCGGGCTCGGCAAGGGGGCGCTGCGCGGCACCCTGAGGATCTACAGCCTGCTGTTGCGGTTGAACCCCGCGGCACCCGGGCCGGACGCCGGAGCGGACACGCCGGCCTGGCTGGCGACCACACCGGACGTCGAGGGGATCAGCGGGAGCTTCTTCGTCAAGCGTCAGCGGGTCGGCACCGCACCGCACACCACCGACGCCGCGCGCTGCGACCGACTCTGGGACGAGAGCGCCCGCCTGGTGGGGCTCGGCCCGGCACTCTGAACCAGGCGTCCGAGCGCCCGGCGGAGCCAGACCGGACGCGGGCGGCTCAGACCTCGATGTTGAACCGCCGGAGTACGGAGGGTGCGACCAGGCCGAGCGTGGAGAGGATCGAGATCACGGTGAAGGCACCGCGCAGCACGACCGTCTCCACCTTGCCGCCCACCTTGACGGCGATCTTGTTCGGAATGCCGATCATCATCCACATCCGCCGCTTGATCGGCACCGGCCAGAGGATCGGCACCCCGTTGCTGGTGATGATGTCGCCCATGATGTGCACGAAGCAGCCGACCCCGACCGCCAGCCCCAGCATCGGATAGCCCCGATCGCCGGGCAGATGCAGGAAGGTGAAGTACGCCGCCGCCAGCGACACGATCGTCACGATCACCCAGCCGGCCCGCTTCGCCCACTCGTCGAAGAGCCCACGCAGCGCCAGACCGATCATGAAGAAGAGGATGCCGATCACCGCCCACTTGCCGTACGCGGTGCAGAGCGCGGTGGTGCCCCAGCCGACCAGGAAGGTGAACGGCAGCGTGTGGGTCAACGTGCGGTGGCCGTTGTTCCGGTGCGGATCCTTGCTCAGTTTGGTGGCGTGGTAGACGCCGAGCGAGATCTTCTCCATCACCTCGGCGAAGAAGAGCGACACCACGCCGAACGTACGGGCGACGGTCGCGCCACCCTGGTTGCGGGTGACCTTGCCGGACATGTCGAGGTCGGGGAAGAGCGCCCCGCCGGCGCAGACCGCCGTGCCGACCGCGATCGCCAGCGGCGACTGCTCGTAGCCGGCGAAGTAGTCCAGCCCCCAGGACCCGGCCAACCAGACCGCAGCACCGGACAGCGCATGGGATGGTCCCATCATCGTCGTGCATCCTCCCCCGGGTACATCCCTCACGGCTGGCGACACTGTGCCAAACCGGGGATCGCGAGGCAATCACCGTTTGATCCACAGTGGTGTCGCCGATGTCACGGTCGGATCCACCGCCTCGTTCCGGTTTGCGCGAACGGGTGCCCGGAACGGACCGCCGGGCAGGTCGGCGGGGGTGTGCGCCGGTGCGTGCCGCGGCGCTCGGGGTGGCACGGCGGCACCGGGAAACCGTGTCGGCATGTGGGCTCCGGCGTGTCGCCAGGCCCGGCCACCAACTCCGCTCAGTCGACCGGCCGGAAGCTGGTCTGCACCATCCGCAGGTAGCTCTGGTTCACGCCCCAGTCGAACTCCCGGGTCAGCCAGGAGACGGTGTACGCCCGGCCGGGCGAGGTGTTGATCAGCATCCGGGCGATCTGCACCCGGTCGCCGCGCTTGTTGGTCCACCGGCACTCCCAGATGGCCCCACCGGCCCGGATGTCCAGTGGCCCGATGCCCACCTGCTCGTACCCGGCCAGCAGGCCCGCGCCGGTCAGCCGCCGCTCCTCCGCGAGCCAGTACCGCTCGCCGTCCCGGGTCGGCGGGGTGCTCGGATCGATGCTGAGCATCCGCCCGGTGCCGGCCACCGGCTCCCGGAAGCAGACCACCCGGCCGTCGGTGTAGCGGTGCCAGCCGATCGGCACGGCGATCCGGAACCCGGACGCGTCGGTGTACCAGGTCCAGTTGTCGACGAGTCCGAAGCGTTCCTCCGGCGGGCGCGGCGCGGCGGTCACCGGTACGGTCCGCTCCGGCGGCGGCGCGCACGGGAACGCGCCGACCACCTCGGCCATCGGCCGGCTACCCGGTGTGTCGGGCGGGCTCTCGCCGGCCCGCTTGGCCCGCAGCGTCAACTCGGTGCCGAGCCCGGCCAGCAGGGTCAGGGCCAGTGCGGTGGCCGCGATCCGCCAGACCCGCCCGCCGGGACGCCGCCGGCGCCGGTCCCGGCCCGGCGGTTCCGGCCGGTCGAGGTCCGGCTGCCGCTCCGGGCCGCGCCGCGCACCCGACACCGGGTGCGGCGGACGCGCCCCGGCCCGCCCCGGAACCCCCGCGCCGGCCGGCCTCGACGGGTCACCGGGAGCGGCGAGGTCGGCCGGTCCGGCCGGGGTGGTCGAACGGTCCGGTGCGGCGTACTGGTCCGGCCGGCCCCGGTGGGTCGGTCGGGGCGACTGGTTCCCGGCAGCCCGTTGGTTCGGCTGCGGTCGCTCGTCGGGCTGCGGGCGCTGGTTCGGCGGCCGTCGCCGGCTCGGCTGCGGCCGCTCGACCGGCGGGTCGGCCGGGGCCTCCTCCGGAACCGGCCGGTCGGCGGTCGGCGGGGTCGGTGGCCGCCGGGCGAGGCTGCGGGCCAGGGCGAACGGATGCCGGCCGGACCGGGGCGGCGGATGGGTGATCCGGCGCAGCAGCCGTTCGACCTCGTCGGCGGTCAGCCGCTGGCGGGGGTCGCGGCGGAGCAGCCCGGCCAGCACGGGGCGGAGCGGACCGGCCAGTCGGGTCGGATCCGGCGGCGCCACCGCCAGCGCGGTCAGGGTGGCCATTGTGGTCGGTCGGCGGTACGGCGACCGGCCCTCCACCGCGGCGTACAGGGTGGCGCCCAGGGACCAGAGGTCGGACTCGACGGTGGATGCGCCGTCCGCGGCCCGCTCCGGCGAGACGTACTGAGGTGAGCCGAGCACCACGCCGTCCCGGGTCAGCGCACCGTCCCCGCCGTCCACGGTGGCCAGCCCGAAGTCGGTGAGCACCACCCGGCCGTCGTCGTCGGCGATCAGCACGTTGTGCGGCTTGACGTCCCGGTGCAGTACCCCGGAGGCGTGCGCGGCGCGCAGCGCGGCCAGCACCGCCAGTCCGACCTCGGCGGTACGCACCGGCGACAGCGGCCCGTCCGTCTCCAGTATCTGCTGGACCGAGCGGGACGGGACGTACTCCATCACGATCCACGGGGAGTCGTCGTCGTGCACCACGTCGTAGACCCGGACCACGTTGGGGTGGTTGAGCCGGGCGGCGGTGCGCGCCTCGCGCAGCGTCCGGTAGCGCAACTCGTCGCGTTCGTCCGGGGTCATCCAGCCCGGCGGCACCACCTGCTTGACCGCGACCGGGCGGCGCAGTGTCTCGTCGTGGGCCAGCCAGACCCGCCCCATTCCGCCGGTGCCGATGGTGTGCAGCAGCAGGTAACGATCAGCGATCCGTCCCTGGTGCACCGGCGGTGTCCCTCTCTGCTACCCGCGGTACACGATAGCGAGCCGGCATCGCCTCCCGCATCAAATCCGGCGGCGCAGGCACTGCTCGCAACCTTGATCCGAAAAGAATTCACCGAATCGCCGAACGCCGGACCCGTCCGACGGCGGGCCCGGCGGTGCCGGCGCGGGTCAGCAGGCGGCGCCGTCGAGGGCCAGCAGGTTCCCCTCGGGTACGACGATCCGCCCCGCCCCGCTCCCGGCCCGGGTACGCGGCGCCGGGCCGGCGTTCGCCGCGCTGGCGTACACGGCGGCGGTGCGGGCGGCGATGCTCGTCCAGCCGTACCGTTCGGCGACCATGGTCCGGGCCCGGCGGGCCACCCGGCGGGCGAAGACCTCGTCGCCGAGGAGCGAGTCGACCGCACCGGCCAGCGCCTCCGGGTCGCTGTGCGGGAAGGTCACCCCGGTGACCCCCGGCTCGACGATCTCGGCCAGCCCACCAGTCGCGGCGACCGCCAGCGGCGCCCCGGCGGCGGCCGCCTCCAGGGCAACCATCCCGAACGGCTCGTAGAGGCTCGGCACCACCGTGGCATCGGTGGCGGCCAGCACCGCCGGCAGTTGCCGCTCGGTCATGAAGCCGGCGAACCGTACGCTGCGGTCCAGCCCGAGCCGCTGCGCCTGGTCCTGCAACTCCTGCCGGTACGGCCCGTCCCCGGCGATCACCACCCGCAGTTCCGGGTGCCGCTCCCGCAGCCTCGGCACGGCGTGCACCAGGTGCTGTACGCCCTTCTCGTAGACCAGCCGGCCGGCGAACCCGATCAGCGGCCCGGCTCCGGCGTACCGCTTGCGGGCGGCGGCGACCGCCCGGGGCTGGGCCGACCAGGCCCGGTCGTCGACCCCGTTCGGCACCACCTCGACGTGCCCGGCCGGCAGACCGAACAGGGCGTTCACCTGGTCGCGCATGTAGCCGGAGCAGGTGATCACCCGGTGCGACTCGTGGCTGAGCCAGTGCTCGACCGAGTGGATGGTGCGGTTCATCTCGTCCGGCAGCCAGCCCTGGTGCCGGCCCGCCTCGGTGGCGTGGATCGTGGTGACCAGCGGGATGTCCAGGTGATCGGCGATGTTGATCGCGGTGTGCGCGACCAGCCAGTCGTGGGCGTGGATCACGTCGTAGTCGCCGGTCCGGGCGGCCCGCAGCGCCGTCCGGGTCAGCGTGTGGTTGAACGCCATCGTCCAGGCCAGCAGGCTCGGGGTGGCCAGCGGGAACCCGACCGGGTCCTCGGGGGCGCGCAGCACGTGCACGCGATCGACGTATGCCTCCACCGGTGCACCCTCGCCGTGCCGGGTGACCACCGTGACCTGGTGCCCGGCGGCGGCGAGTGCGGTGGCCAGCGCGTGCACGTGCCGGCCGAGCCCGCCGACCAGCACCGGCGGGTACTCCCAGGAGAGGATGAGCACCTTGAGCGGGCGGGCCGCGGGGAAGTTGATGACCTCGGCGTTCGGTGACATGGCCCAGCCCCCTTTTAGTTGATTTCAACGCAGGCGCGTGGAGACACCTGTTACGGGTGCCTACGCGTCATTGGTTGGTGCCAATACTGCCGGTGGCGGGAAAACCGGCGAAGACGTGGCCGTTGCGGGCATGTAACGCCGCCCGGTCAGTTCCGCCGTACCCGTAGAAGTTCCGCCACCGACCAGGCCTGGAAGGGCGCTCCGGTGGCACCGTGCGGCGCTACCGCGTCGGCGGTCTCGCTCACCGAGCCGAGCCCGTACTCGGGCAGGTGCGCCGCCAGCCCGGCGAACAGCTCGTCGACACCGAGCCCGGCCCGGCGGCAGGCGTCGGCGTACGGGCCGATCAGCCAGGGCCAGACGGTGCCCTGGTGGTAGCCGGAGTCCCGCTCGGCGGGGCCGCCCCGGTGCTGCGGCACGTAGCCGGGGCTCTCCGGGGCCAGACTGCGCGGGCCGAGCGGGGTGAGCAGGGCCGCGCCGATCCGGCGCAGCACCGCCGGATCGGGGTCCAGCGGCGGGTACGGCAGCGACCAGGCGAGGAGCTGGTTCGGCCGGAGCAGGTCGTCGTCGTGCCGGTCGCCCGCGCCGCGCGGATAGGCCGGCGGCGGGGCGTCGACCACGTCGTAGAGCCAGCCGCTCGGGGCCGGGAAGCGGCGCCGGAACGCCGCCCGGGCCCTCTGGTGCGCGGCCGGGGCGGCACCCGGGTCCTGGCCGAGCCGCCCGGCCAACTCGGCGAGCGCCGCCAGCCCGTTGACCCAGAGCGCGTTCACCTCGACCGGCTTGCCCGCCCGCTGGGTCACCGGTTCGCCGTCCACCCGGGCGTCCATCCAGGTCAGCGCCGCCCCGGGGCGGCCCTGGGTGAGCAGCCCGTCGGCCGGGTCGGCCACGATGCCGTACCGGGTGCCCCGCAGGTGGTCGTCGACCACCGCGCGCAGCGCCGGCAGCAGCTCGGCGGCGAGGTCGGTGTCCTCGGCGACCGCCACGTGCCGGGCCACCGCGTGCAGGAACCACAGCGTCCCGTCCACGGTGTTGTACTCCACCCGCCCGGTGTCGGCGGTGTTCGCCAGCATCCCCTCGGAGAGCGTCCCCGCGTACGCCCGGAGCAGCTCTCGGCCCTCGTCCGCGCGGCCGGTGCCGAGGAACAGCCCCTCGTACCCGATCATCGTGTCCCGGGACCAGGCGCCGAACCACGGATATCCGGCCACCACGTCCGGCCCCGAGCCGGTACCGACCACGAACGCGTCGGCCGCCAGGGTCAGCGTCGCCGCCACCGCGTCCGCCGGTCTACCGGCCGCCACCACCCGGCGGTTGCGCCGCCGGGCCGCCTCGATCAGCTCGTCGGCCGGCGGCGGCTGTTCGGCCAGGTCGCCGGCCCAGGCGAGCACCGAGACGCTGTCTCCGGGGCGGTCGAGCGTGCCGGTGAACCGGCCCGCGTACCAGAGGTCCTCGTCCGGGGCGAGCCCCCGGGCCGCCTCCTCCCGGTGATGCACGCCGTGCCACCACTGCCCCTCGGCCACCCACTCCGGCCCGACCAGCCGGAACGCGTCCTCGACCACCGCTCCGCCGGCCGCCGGCTCCACCGTCGGTGCCGGGCCGTCCGCCCGCCGCTCGCCGTGGCCGTCCCGCCAGGTCACCGCCGCGGCCAGGCCGAGCCGGGCCGGGCCACCGGCGACCAGCCGGTGCCGGACCGCCAGGCAGGACCGGCCGTGCGCCATCGCCAGCTCGCGCTCCAGCACCAGGTCGCCGATCCGCCACCGCCACCGCGGCAGCCCGTCGACCAGGTCGAAGCGTTCCAGCAGCTCGAAGCCGCGCGGGTCGACGTCGCCGGAGCGCCACTCGTGCGCGCCGAGCCGGACCACCGCGCCCGACGGCAGGATCAGCTCCGGATCCAGGCTGACCAGCCCGAGCCGGCGGTCCGCCGGGGTCTGTCCGGCCACCATCAGCAGCCCGTGGTAGCGCCGGGTACGCAGCCCGCTCACCGTGCCCATCGCGTATCCACCGAGGCCGTCCGGGACCAACCACTCCCGGTCGACGCCGGCCTCCAGGTGACCGCAGACCCGCGGCCCGAACTCGATCGGCAGCATGGCGCTCATGATGCCCGCTCTGGTGACCCGCCGCACACGGGCGGTGGTGACGGTCACCGCGATCGTTGGCCGGGTGAGCCGGGACCGATCACAATGATCGGAAGGATGACCGTAACGGATCGGTCGGATGACGGGCGGGAGTCGAATGGTTGACGGGCGGGATGCGGAGCGTGCCGGACTGGACCCGGAGCGTGCTCGACTGGCCGAGGCCGATGCCGGCGAGGAGCCGTGGCGGGCCTGGGGGCCATACCTGGCCGAGCGGGCCTGGGGCACGGTCCGGGAGGACTACAGCGAGCACGGCACCGCCTGGGACTACTTCCCGCACGACCACGCCCGGTCCCGGACCTACCGCTGGAACGAGGACGGGATGGCCGGGATCTGCGACGAGTGGCAGACCTTCTGCTTCGGCCTGGCGTTGTGGAACGGCGCGGACCCGATCCTCAAGGAGCGGATGTTCGGGCTCGGCGGCGACGGCGGCAACCACGGCGAGGACGTCAAGGACTACTGGTGGTACCTGGACTCCACGCCCACGCACTCCTTCATGCGCTGGCGCTACCACTATCCGCAGGCCGCCTTCCCCTACGACGAACTGGTCGCGGTCAACGCCGCCCGCGGCCGGGACGAGTCGGAGTACGAGCTGGTCGACACCGGCATCTTCGACGACGACCGGTACTGGGCGGTGACCGTCGACTACGCCAAGGCGTCCCCGACCGACATGTGCGTCTCGATCACCGTGGCGAACCGGGGAGACGAGCCGGCCACCCTGCACGTGCTGCCCACCCTCTGGTTCCGGAACACCTGGTCCTGGGGGCTGCCGGGCCGCGACCAGGTGCCGAAGCTGCACGGCACCCCGGGCCGGCTGGTCGGCGAGCACTGGGTGCTCGGCCAGCTCGTGCTGGAAGGCGACGGCGAGCCGGCCGCGCTGCTCTGCGACAACGAGACCAACACCGAGCGGCTGTGGGGGCTGCCCGGACGCAGCGCGTACCCGAAGGACGGCATCAACGACCACGTGGTGAACGGCGTCGACACGGTCAACCCGGCCGGTGAGGGCACCAAGGGGGCGCTGCACTACGTGCTGGACGTACCGGCCCGGGCGGAGGCGACGATCAGGCTGCGGCTCACCCGGACCGCCCCGCCGCCGGCCAGCGAACCTGCGCCCCCGCTCGACCTCGGGGCGGAGCACGACGCGGTCATGGCGGCCCGGCGCACCGAGGCGGACGAGTTCTTCGCCCGGCTGATCCCGGGCGGCGCCTCCCCGCAGGAGGCGCTGGTGGCCCGGCAGGCGATCGCCGGACTGATGTGGGGCAAGCAGTTCTACCACTTCGACGTGCAGCAGTGGCTGACCGGCGACCCGGCCGCCGCGCCGCCGCCGGACGGGCACCGGTACGGCCGGAACAGCTCCTGGCGGCACATGAACAGCTTCGACGTCATCTCGATGCCGGATCCCTGGGAGTATCCCTGGTACGCCGCCTGGGACCTGGCGTTCCACTGCGTCACCATCGCCCGGGTCGATCCCGGGTTCGCCAAGGCGCAACTGCTGTTGCTGCTCCGCGAGTGGTATCTGCACCCGAACGGGCAGATCCCGGCGTACGAGTGGGCGTTCGGTGACGTGAACCCGCCGGTGCACGCCTGGGCGGCGCTGAAGGTCTTCGAGATCGACGGTGGCCGGGACTTCGACTTCCTGGCCCGGATGATGCACAAGCTGCTGCTGAACTTCACCTGGTGGGTCAACCGCAAGGACATCGGCGGCAACAACGTCTTCGAGGGCGGCTTCCTCGGGCTGGACAACGTCGGCCCGTTCGACCGGTCGGCCGCGCTGCCGGTGGCCGGGGTGCTGGAGCAGTCCGACGGCACCGGCTGGATGGCCATGTACGCGCTCAACCTGCTCGACATGGCGCTGATCCTGGCGGTGCACGACCCGACGTACTCGGACATCGCGACGAAGTTCTTCGAGCACTTCGCGTACATCGCGGCGGCCGCCTACGACCAGGGACTCTGGGACGAGGAGGACTGCTTCTTCTACGACGTGCTGCGGCTGCCGGACGGGACCAGCACCCCGCTCAAGGTGCGTTCGGTGGTCGGCCTGCTGCCGCTGGCCGCGATCACCCGGCTGACCACCGTCACGCTGAACCGGCTGCCCGAGTTGACGGCCCGGCTCCGCTGGTTCCTGGCCAACAAGCCGGAGTACGCCCGGGTGATCGGCGGTCGCCGGCTCGGTGGTGACGGGCGGCAGCAGCGGCTGCTCTCCATGGTCGGCCCGGACCAGGTGGTCCGGCTGCTCGCCCGAATGCTGGACGAGGAGGAGTTCCTCTCCCCGTACGGGCTGCGTACGCTCTCCCGCCGGCATCTGGAGCAGCCGTTCGCGGTGGAGTTGGGCGGGCAGGAGTTCACCGTCGGCTACGAGCCGGCCGAGTCGACTTCCGGGCTCTTCGGCGGCAACTCCAACTGGCGTGGCCCGATCTGGATGCCGACCAACTTCATGCTGATCTCCGCACTCCGGGACCACGCGGCGTTCTTCGGCGACGATCTGCTGGTCGAGTACCCGACCCGGTCCGGGAACAAGCACACGCTGACGGAGATCGCCGACGATCTCTCCGCCCGGCTGATCGCGCTCTTCGTGCCGGACGCCTGGGGGCGCCGCCCGATCTACGGCGTCGCCGAACTCTTCCAGACCCATCCGGACTGGAAGGACCTGATCGCCTTTCCCGAGTATTTCCACGGCGACAACGGGGCCGGGCTGGGTGCCTGGCACCAGACCGGCTGGACGGCGCTGGTCGCCGACCTGATCCTGACCCTCCGCCGATAGTCCCGGCCGCCCGAAGGTAACGGCCGGGCCCGGTCCAGATACCGACTGACCTGCTGTCGGTTACTGTCCGCCAGTATTCAAATACCCCTCGTAGTGTCCCGTTAGCCGTTTTCCGGGACGGCGTCGCGGCACCGTCGCGCGAGCCCCGGCCATCGGCAGGAGGGGAGAAGAATGGCGATGAGAATTGCCAGCACATCAGGTCACCGGCGGACGAGAAGACTCGCCGCCGGACTGGCCGTCGCGGTGACCGCCGGGCTGTTCGGCACGGCGATGGTGGCACCTGCGGCCGCGGCACCGGCCGGCGGCACGATCCGGCACTCCGGTGGCGCCACCGCGGTCACCGGAAGCTATCTGGTGGTCCTCGAGGAGGCGTCCGTCGGCGCAGACTCGGTGACCGACCGGGCGGGCGTACTCGCCGCGCGGGCCGGCGGCAAGGTGGCCCGCACCTACCGGCATGCGCTGCGCGGGTTCGAGTTCACCGGCTCCGCCGAGGCTGCCCGCCGGCTCGCCACCGACCCGTCGGTGGCGTACGTCGAACAGAACCACCGGGTCCGGCTCACCGGTACGCAGACCCCGACGCCCTCCTGGGGTCTCGACCGGATCGACCGGCGCCCACTGGCGCTGGACAACAGCTACACCTACCCGACCACCGGCAGCGGGATCCGGGCCTACGTCATCGACACCGGGATCCGGCTCACCCACCAGACCTTCGGCGGCCGGGCGGTCTCCGGCTTCGACGCGATCGACGGCGGACCAGCCAGCGACTGCCAGGGGCACGGCACCCACGTCGCCGGCACCGTCGGCGGCGCCGAGTACGGGGTCGCCAAGGGCGTGACCCTGGTCGCGGTACGGGTGCTGGACTGCACCGGCAGCGGCACCTACGCCCAGGTGATCGCCGGCGTCGACTGGGTCACCGGCGACCACGACCCCGGCGAGCGCGCGGTGGCGAACATGAGCCTCGGCGGGCCGGCGAACAGCGCCGCCAACACGGCGGTGGCGAACTCGATCGCCGACGGCGTCAGTTACGCCGTGGCGGCCGGCAACGAGAACGTGGACGCCTGCGGCGGCTCACCGGCGAGCGTCCCCGCCGCGATCACCGTGGCGGCCACCGGCGGCCTCCAGGGCGGCCCGGGCCGTACCGACGCCCGGGCCAGCTTCTCCAACTACGGCCCCTGCGTCGACATCTTCGCCCCCGGAGTGGCGATCGTCTCGTCCACCATCGCCACCGACACCTCCAGCGGGCCGGCGGACGGCACCTCGATGGCCTCACCACACGTGGCCGGCGCCGCCGCGCTCGTGCTGGCGCAGAACCCGTCGTACACCCCGCAACAGGTGCGTGACCTGCTGGTCGGCGGCGGCACCCCCGGGCTGGTCACCAATCCCGGCCCCGGCTCGCCGAACGTCCTGCTCTACGTCGCCGACGTGCCGGCGCCCACCCACGACTTCGCCCTCACGGTCACCCCGGGCAGCGGCTCGGCCGGCCCGGGCGGCGCGGTCACCGCGACGGTGCGCACCCGGGTCACGGCCGGTTCGGCGCAGACGGTCGCGCTGACCGCCGCCGGACTGCCCAGGGGTGCCACCGCCACGTTCAGCCCGGCCTCCGTCGTCGCCGGTCGGTCGTCGGTGCTGACGATCCGGGTCGGTCCGGCGGTACTGCCCGGAAGCTACCCGGTGACGGTCACCGGCACCGGACCGTACGCGACCCGGACCGCCCGGTACACGCTGACCGTCACGAACCCCGGCGGCTGCACCGGCACCAACAACACCGACGTCGGGATCCCGGACCTGTCGACGGTGGAGAGCGCGGTGACCATCTCCGGTTGCCCCGGCCGGGCGTCGGCGTCGAGCACCCTGCGGGTGCGGATCCTGCACACGTTCCGCGCCGACCTGGTGGTCAGCCTGGTGGCGCCGGACGGCAGCGCGTACGTCCTGCACAACCGGACGGGCGGTGGCGAGGACAACATCGACCAGACCTTCCGGGTCAACCTGTCCAGCGAGACGGCGAACGGCCGGTGGCGGCTGCGGGTGCAGGACGCGGCACCGCTGGACGTCGGCCAGCTCGACATCTGGACGCTGAACCTGACCGCCGGCACGCCGACGGCCTGTGCCGGCAGCAACGCCACCGGGGTGGCCATTCCGGACCTCGGCACGGTGCAGAGCCCCATCATCCTCGCCGGCTGCTCGGGCAATGCCTCGACGACCAGCGTGATCGCCGTGCGGATCTCGCACGGCCGGGTCGCCGACCTCGTGCTGCGGCTGGTCGCCCCGGACGGTAGCTCCTACCTGCTGCGCAACCGGGTCATCGGTGGGTCGCCGCTGAACGCGGTCTACCTGGTGAACCTCTCGTCGGAGGCCCGCAACGGCAACTGGCGCCTGCGGGTGCAGGACGCCGCGGCCCCGTACGGCGGTCGCCTGGACGGTTGGTCACTGACGATCTGACCGGACGAAGCTGCCCCGGCGTGCCGGGCACGCCGGGGCAGGGTCCGGCCTCAAGATCGCGCTACTTCAGCGAACCGGAATCCACGGCTGTCCGACAGCGCTACTTCCGGGACACAGCGCGATCCACGCCTCGGTCAGGCGGCGGTGGACCAGATGGCGGTGAAGGCGGCCGCCTCGCCGGCAAGCCAGCGTTCGACCTGGTCGGAGCGGACGGCGGCGTCCCAGTGGTGTGCGACGCCCCGGCGTACGTCGACCAACACCGGCTCGGCACCGGGCAGCACCTGGTCCATCTGCCGACCCATCAGGTGCAGGGTGGCCAGCAGTGCCTCCTGGCTCGGCGGCTGCTCGTCGAAGTGCAGCCGGACGGCCTCCCGCCGGCCGTCGTCGTAGCGCAGGCCGAGGTGCGGGTTGACCTTCACCGGCAGGTCGCCGACCATCCCGAGCGCGTCGTGCGTCTGTGCGAGCTCGACCGTCGACAGGTCGCCGAGCGAGTGCAGGTAGCTCACCGCGCCCGGGACCAGCGCCTCGTAGAGCGGGCGCCAGCGCGGCTTGACCACCCCGGCGATCTCGGCCAGGTGACGGCCGCCGGTCCGGAACGCGATGTCGGTCTTGAGCGCCTTGACGAGCTGCCCGTGCGGGTTGAAGCCGGAGCGGCTCGCGCGCTGCTTGCGCAGGCCGCCGACGAACGTCGCCTTGGCCGGGCCGGTGCGGTCGACGTAGCGGGTGAAGGCGAGCAGGGTGGCGTAGGGGAGGGGGGCGGCAGTAGGCGCGGTGGCGACAGACTCTGGCACGGCTGTCCTCCCAGTTCAGAAGCCGTTTTAGTACACACATTCTAATTGATTGCTGCCGCTCCGCCCAGCCCAAAAGGGTCGTATCGGTTGTCGCGTTCGCGCGAACTTCGCGAGTCAGGACCTACCTTGCGGATGATCTTGCGGAGTCCGGATTCAGGCTGCGGGTTCACCGGTACGTGCCGAGTTGGTAACGCAAGGCGGGCATCGACGGAGTGAAAGATCCCGCGGCATGACCGTCGACTCCTCGATGGATGTAGGGGTGGTACGGCCGGTTGCTCGGAACCGGGAACGGACCTCCGGTCGGCCGTACCGTGTGCATGTTCGGCTGACGAGCGAGGAGTGGCGCGACATCGCGGCGGCCGCCGCCCGTTCCGCGCTGAGACCGCCCGGGTACGCCGGGGAGGCGGCGGTCGCTGCTGCTCCGGCTCATGTGTCCGGCGACGCCCGGCCGATCTGTTCGGCACCGGGCGCCGCAAGGCGCTGTCAGAGCCGCCTATGCCGCCGAGGTGGCCCGCCGATCATGACGCCGCCGCTGCCGAACCTCGATTCTTCGCTTGGTTGAGCGGTGAACGATGAGGTCAAAGCCGCGCCCCGGACCGCCTTGGCTCAGCCCAGCGCGTCCATCAGGGCGGTGACATAGGCATCCAGCCGCTCCTCCACGGCTCGCGTCGTCAGCTCTGTCCTGCCTGCCTTCCGCCATGGCTGCGCCACCAACTGCACTTCTTCTGAGCACGCCAGCGCGTCCCGCACCTGCCAGTACAGCCGCTCGCTCGCGGCCGCGGCCAGCCCTCCGCCGGCCTCCTCATACGCCTGAGCGAACCGCGGGCCCCACGCCGGGCCGTGCAGCAGCGCGAGATTGGTGGAGCAGTGCGCCACATCGAGATCCGCTGGGCCCCAGCAGGTCGCTGCCCAGTCAACGACGCCGGTGATCCGGGCACCCGCCGGCACCGGGGGCGGCACGTCGAACAGCACGTTGCCGGGTTGGAAGTCCCGGTGCAGGAATCGCCCTTCATAGGGCGGCGCGGACCTGCGGATCACGCCGATCGCCGTGGCCCATGCCGCCTCGTCGGCGCCCTTCGGAGTCACGACGGTGTCGGCGGTCGTCAACCCCACATACTCCCGGGGCCGCTCGGCGGGTCGCAACGCGTGGATCGCCACGAGTTGACGGGCCAGCAGAGGAACGCGCGTCTCCACTCCCGCATCGTCGAGGACCGTCCGGCCGGCCAGATGTGTCATCAGCAGCGATGGATACTCGCAATGCCCAGCGGTCGGATCAACCGCGACCAGTCCAGGAGCCGGCACGCCGGTCCCCGTGAGCAGGGACAGGGCGTCGGCCTCCCTGTTCAGCCAGTCCTCGGCGTGTCCCAAATAGAACGGGTCGACGAAGCTCCGCAGCACCAGGTCACGGGTGGTGCCATCCTGCGTGCCGATGGTCAGCCTACGCATTTCGGCAGTAACACCACCGTGCAGCACCTCGATCCTGACGATCCGTTCGCCGACCTCCAGATGCCGGCTCACCCAAGCCAATGTCAACGGTCGGACATCCGCCGCCTCATCGTGGTTGGTCACCGTGCCACCTCATCATCCGGAGGGCGGCGCGCGCGACGCCCGTCAAGCCACGCCACTACATCTTCGCCAGCAGGACGTTCGACGCGGAGGGAAACCCACAGACACCGCCGAGCCCGGAAACCTCAAGGTAAATCCGGACACTCTCACCCGGCGCCGTCCGGACCTACCCTACGAGTCGCTGGCCGGTGCCGTGATCATCCGCAACCTTGAACCGGACGCGACATATCGGTTGTCCGGCCCACGGCCAGTTGGCCAAGTCCACGGGAGTTGGCCAATGTGTGGCCAGCGTCCGGACGTAGTGCCGTGACCGCATAGGTTCGCCGGGTTGCCGGTTGGGACGGGTGGCCCGGTGCGCTCTCGCCGCGGTAGGGGCACGATCATCGGCCTCGCCGCGGCTGAAGCCGATCTCCTCCTATGACCGCGGTGTGCTGTCCGAGCGCCACGTGGTGAGACGAGGGTGCCCCGGCAGTTCGGCGCGGCCGGTGGCCCACAACAGGGTGAGCCAGGGATCCGCGCCGCCCGGAGCCTCGGGAAACAGGCGGGCGAGCACCCGCGAGCAGAGAGCGGAGGGCGGGGTCCAGGCAAGCCCGAAGCCTTCCGCCAGATCGTGCATGTGTACCAGCGTCTCTTGCATCCCCAGCGCCGCGAAGCCTTCGGGGTCCGACACCCCGGCGGCGTGGTGGGCGCGGACCCGGGGCGGCGTGGTACGCACCATGGCGACCAGCAGCGCGCCGCACGCCTCCAGCACCTGCACCAGGCCGGCCGGACCCGCATCACGGTCCGCGAAGAGGAATTTCGCGGGTCCGGCCGGCCTCTTCCGGCTCAACGCGAAAGGCACATGGGTGTCCAGCGGCGGGCTCTGCGGCCCCAGCTGCACCGCGTAGTAGAACAGGTCGTTGGCGAGGTGCTCGGCGGTCTCCCAGCAGTCCCACTCCAGCGAACCGGCCTTACCGCCCCACCCCTCCGGGGGTGCGTCCCGAAGGATGCCCACGGCGAGCCGCACGGCAAGTGCGACGTCGTCCGCGGTGACGGGAGACAAGACTGATCCGGTTTCGACTGATCGAGACATGGCAGCACCGTATCGCGAGGGAGGAGGGCAACCTGATTTTGTCCGCGAGCACCGGAGCCAGATGTTCGCCACTTCGGCGCCACCTCGCGCTCCCGGTCCCCGCGGATGTTCGTCAGAACGAGCGCCACTTGTTGACCATCGGGAGTCGGCGGCCAGATTGACACAGTCGGCCGCTACGTCACCCTGCGTAGACGCCGATCGTGATGCTGGACCAAACGTCGAGGCGCGCCTCTAGCCGATGAGAAAGCATCGCCTACACCTGAACTGCACCCCGAACTCATCGCAGCGCCGCTGTGAGGTCGGCAGCGATCTCGAAGGTCGGTGCCGCCCTTCCGGTCTCGTCTGGGTTCAGCGCGATGTGCTCGACGCGGGCCAGCATCTCCGTTGCGGTTTCCCGGTCATGGAGCGTCATCGCCAGTTCTGCGCGGTACACCAGAACCTCTACGTGTGTGACGGGGTCATCGTCGGCCTGCGGGCGAGCCAACGCGCTGTCGAGGATGCGGACTGCCTGGCCGACGTCTCCCTTGGAGTCGGCTAGCACGATGGCGTTCGCCAGCGCTTTGGCGAGTCGTCCGGCGGGTGCGGGTGCTGGTGTGGGCATCGTGGCGGCGTTCTGGAAGACGCGGATCCAGTTGCCGCCCGGGTCGATGACGCTGAATCCGCCCAGCCCGTCGGCGTTCTTTCGAACCCTGGGTCGGGTCATCCGCGGTATTCCGGACACCAGGACTTTGCCGTATGCGGCCCGCATGCCGGCGGCGAAAGCCCGGTGCAGTTCCGCGATGTCCGAGGTGAGCACGAGACAGGAGCCGTAGGACTGCTCTGGGTCGAACCCGGCAATTTCGAAGAATTGCAGGTGCAGGTCTTCACGTTGCAGTGCCACGCAGGGGTTGGGTTTGCGCTGCTTATACGTGGTGCTGAAGCCGAGAACCCCGTAAAAGGTTTCGATGTCGTCAATCGACGCGCAGGGCAGCAGGGGGACGGTTACCTCGTTGGTCATGGCTCTTTCCTAGGCGTTGCGGACGGTCCGTCGCACATGGAAATAGCCGATCATCGCCTGGCCCCATCCGATCGGCCGATGCGACCGCAGTCGGCGTGCGGCTCGGCCAGGGGCGCGTATGCTTCCGCAGCGTCACCCTCATTTGTCGCCGACAACGCACGCGCGCCTCAGTAGCTCATCACCTTGGGTAAGCGGTTTTTTTCGGTGACAGGCGTGGCCAGCCGACCCGGACGGTGGCGCCGAAACTCACGGACATCGAAAGTGATGAGGTCTCGCTGGCGCCCGAACTCAGCGACATCTGGCGCCGGAACCCGCGAGCAAGACCAGCAACCCCTTGGCCGGGTCGGCGGTTCTGGCGCTTGGATGTGCGGAGACGTCCGTCCGATGGCTGGGGGTGTGGTGGCAGAGCCTGTCCGTGTGCGTAGGTTGACCGACCAGGAGGGGCAGAGACTCGAGCAGATCGTGCGCCGGGGCAGCACCAACTCGGTGCGCTACGACACCATCAGGCGCTGGGCGAAGAAGAACCGGGTCCAGCTCTGCTTCACCCCGACCTACGCGTCTTGGGCCAATCCGATCGAGGCCCGTTTCGAGCCGCTGCGGCAGTTCACCGTTGCCAACTCCAACCACCGCAACCACCCCGCGCAGACCCGGGCGCTTCACGCCCACCTGCGCTGGCGCAACGCCAAAGCCCACCACCCAGACGTCCTTGCGCCCAGCGTCGAGAGCGCGCCGCAAATTTGGAGTGGCTGGCGGCTGGGTCGGGGCGTTGATGACGCAACGGTCCCGGCTCGGGAACGGTTTGGCTGCTCGCCTTTTACCGGCAGACCAGAAGCGCCGTACCGCACCAGTCGCCGTCGACGTCACCTCGGTGCCCGGGTGGCTGGAACCCCGGGCGGGCAGTCGATGGCCTCAGCCGTGACCTCGCGAGGACCGCTGGACTCCCGACGGACCTCGAAGCGCACGCAGACGTTGTAGTCCGTCTGCTCCCCACCCATCCAATGGTTGCCCGTCACGCCCACCATCACGACCTCTACCGTGGCCAACAGACCCACCCCATGCTCGCCGGGGTTGTGGACCACGGACGTGAGCCGCTCGCCCTCGGTCTGGGAGACGAGCCGGTTGAGCATCGCCTGGTTGCTCGCCCAGCCCTCCAGGTTGTGCGAGTCGGTCGCCCAGGGCTCGGTCTCGTGGGCTATCTGCTCGGCCCGCGCCATCACCTGCTTCCGTGCCACGTTATGGGAGTAAGAGCAACCCGTAGACAACAGCAAGACGAGGCAGGCCAGCCGCCCGCCGACGCCTGCCGCCCTGCGTCGAGCCGGCACGAGCGTCCATTGGGCAGCGACGATGTGTCGTGGCATGATGTCAGAGAAGCACTGGCCCCGACGCCGTGCGTCCGTCCGGGTACTCAGTGCAGTACTCCGACCCGTCGTTCACCTGAGCCGGAGTCACCGCAGAAGTGGCCAACTAGCTCCGGACACCGACGGGACCATCCGTTCGCGTCGACTTAGTCAGCCGCCGCTCAGCGAAGTGACGGTTGGCCAGTTGCCGCGGATCGGACACCCAAGTTGGCCACCGGGCTGGCCAGCGTCCGCGCGAAGTTGGCCACCGTGGAGGTCAGGCCGGCGCGGATCCAACCACGAGACCAACCAGCGCCACGCGCCGGCCTCGACGGCATCGAGCCACCCTCAGGCTGGCTGCGGGTCGGCTCGCCGCCATGGTCTGCCGTCCGGTGGTGACCGGGAGCGTGGTCGGTCACGCGACGGCGCTTCATGCAGACCGCTGCGCGGTGTCGCCGTTGCGGAGACGGTCCAACTCGGCCAGGTACATCGCCTGCATGTGGTCATAGTGCCGGACCAGCAGCATGACCTCTTCGACGCTGTAGCCCTCGACGAGTCGTTCCGCCCGCTCGGCGAACCGCTCGTACGGTCGCTCCAACTCGGCGATCCGTTCCGGCCGCAGGGTGACGATCACCCGCCGCCGGTCCGCCGGATCGCGCTCGGCCGTCACGTAGCCGGCCTGCTGGAGCCGGCGGAGCATGCTGGTCACGGCCCCGGTGGTGAGGTTGGTCCGCTCGGCGACCTGCCCCGCGGTGGCGGATCCGACGTCCGCCAGGTAGTCCAGGCACTCCAGGTCGCTCACTGTGAGGCCCAGCCGCTCCGCGATGGCGTACCGGAACACCATGGACAGCCGCGACGTCTCACGCCCGGCGCGCATGAGGTCGGCGGTCGCGGACGCACGGGCCGGCTCGTGGGACATGCCCGCAATCATGCCTCCGGTACGGTGACCCGGTGCAGCCGAGGTAACACGCGGGTCAGTACCCAGTGCGGTGCGGCCGCGTCCCCGGTGAGGCGGCGCATCAGCCCGGCGGCGGTGTCGACGGCGCGGAAGGCGTAGGGCACCATCTCGTCCTGGTAGCCGGCGATCGCCTCCTCCACCGGCGTGCCGTTCGCCCGGGCCTCGACGATCCTGTGGCCGAGCAGGGCGGCGTCGCGGAGCGCGGTGTTGCCGCCGTGAGCGCCGAACGGCGGCATGACGTGCACGGCGTCGCCCATCATCGTCGCCCGGGGCACCGCCCACCGGCGCGGGCGCCGGCCGGTGGCGAAGACGTTGAGTACCGTGGCGTCCAGCTCGGCCGTGTCGACCAGCCGCCGGATGAGCGGGTGGAAGTCCGCACTCATCCGGGCGGCCAGTTTCCACAGCGCCAGCAGGTCCCCGCGGACGCCGATGGGCACCTCCTCCTGCCGGAGCAGCAGTCCCCACATGACGTAGTCGTCGCCGGTGGGCGCATAGCTGCCCGGGGCCAGGCGCGCGAACGCCTCCCGCGGGCGCTCGCCGAACCGCATGGAGGTGAAGAAGAAGGCGCGGCCCGGCCGGTCGGCGATGGCCAGGACCCCGCTGGTACGCAGCGCGTCCGGGATGACGCTCTCGCCGTTGCGCCGCAGGGGCGACCGGCCGTAGATGCCCGCCATCGGGGTGTTCGCCGGGTCCGCATCCGGCATGAGCTGCGCGCGCAGTGCCGAGCCGACGCCGTCCGCGCCCACGACGACGGTTGCCGTGGCGGCCCCGCCGTCGGAAAACCGCAGCCGCAGCCTTGCCGGGCCGCCGCTGTCCACCGCGACGGCGGCCTTGCCGTAGTGGATGCGCCCGTCCAGCCCGGACTGCAGGATCGACCGCAGGGTCAGCCGGTCGACCTGGCGGGTCGCGTGCGGCTCGTCCTTGAAGGTGATGGTGAATGCGTCCCGCAGCCGGCTGTCGGTGAAGCGCAGGTGCCCGCCGGGCTCGTCGCCGGTGGTCAGCGCCAGGCGGTACAGCGGGCGGGGCAGGCTCTCGCGCAGCGCCTCCAGCCCGTACCGGTCGAGAATGATCCGGTAGCCCTGCCGCCGGACGAAGGGGCCCGGGTCCCGCTCGTAGACGTGCACGTCGATGCCGGCGCGCATCAGGTACTGGGCGAGGCAGAGGCCGGAGAGGCCGGCGCCGGCGATTGCCACCGAGAAGTCAGTCGATATGCCCATGCGATTATCTTAATGACTAAGATGATTTGGGCAAGGCCGCCAGCGTGCCACGGTCCGCCAAACCGCCCGGCCGGCCACCTCGGACCGGTCCGCCCAGTTCGTCGAAGCGGCGCAGGGCGGCCAACTCCACCCGGCGGAACAGCGCGTTGCGGACCAGTACCCGGAACGCGCGGACGTTGCCGGTGACCGCGGGCGGCTTGTCGTCCACCACCACGGCGGCCGGGTCGGCCGGGTTGCGCAGCCGTTCCCACTCGTCGATCAGGCTGGAGTCCACGCCGCGCCCCATTGAACCTTCTCAACCTCCCCCCTTGCGGTCCGCCGGAACGCGAGGTCGGGCGCGGTGTGAGTGCCGCGCGGTTCAGGTTGAAAAGGATCAATGGCCAAATCCTCGCGTTCGACAGCGCGGAGGCGACGACCGTGCGCGAGCTCGTCGGACAGTTCCTCCGGCATCTGGACGACGGTCGAATACAGCGACTCGGCTGCAACCCGATCCGAGAGCGGCACGTGTTACCGGCACTTCCCGGCCAGCGGCCGGGGAACCAATATGGGGGAGGGGTCGTGCGATTGTCCACACCGCCGCGTCTTGACGAACCGCCGCCGCCAGGTGCCGGACGTAAGCTGCCCGAGGTCGACTTCGACGCGTTCTACCAGGCCCATTTCCGGGCGCTGACCGTACAGCTCTGCGCGTACACCGGCGATCTGGGGCATGCGCAGGACCTGGTGCAGGAGGCGTTCTGCCGGGCGTTCTCCCGGTGGCAGAAGATCGTCCAGTACGAGGACCCGGTGGCATGGATCCGCAAGGTCGCCTGGAACCTGGCCACCAGCCGGTGGAGGCGGCTACGTACCGCCCAGCTCTTCCTGCGCCGGCAGCGTGAGGAGCACGTACCGGCGCCCAGCCTGGACCGTGTCGCGCTGGAGGCGGCCCTCGCGCTGCTGCCCCCCAACCAGCGCCGAGCTGTCGTCCTGCACTACCTGGCCGACATGTCCATCTCGGAGATCGCCTCTCAGGAGGGCGTTGCTGAGGGAACCGTCAAGTCCTGGTTGCACCGCGCCCGGACCGCGATGGCCGTCCACCTGACCGACCGAGGAGCACAGCCGTGATTGACGACGACACCTTCCTGAACAGCCGGTTCGCCGCCTACCGCAGCGAGCGGATGACCGATGTCACGCCGGCCGGTCCGGGTGCCGTACGCAGCACGGTGCGGCGCCGCCGCAGGGCCGCGGCCACGACCGGCGCCGCGGTCGCCGCGGCGCTCGTCGTCGGCCCGGTGGCCGGGTACGCGGCCCTCAGTCAGGATCTGACGCCACCTCCGCCAGGTACCTCGACCGAGCCCACCCCGCACCCGACCTCCTCCCCGTCGGTGAGTCCGGGGGCGAGCGCCGCCACCACCGCACCGGTCGCGCAGGACGGCCGCGTCACCACCGCCGACCTGCTCGCCGTCCAGCTCGACCTGCCGCGATGGTGGGGCGACGCGCCATGCCAGAGCCGGGGACGGCTCGCGAGCAGGCCGCCTCAGGAGGAGGGCAACTGGTTGCAGAGCGCCGACTACGCGGACGTGGACCGGGACGGCGCCGAGGAGACCGTGGCCATGATCGGCTGCAAGTTCAACCAGTCCGTGGTGCAGACCCAGGTGGCGGTCTTCGACCGGGACACGACCGGCAAGATCGTCACCAAGGGCCAGGTGCTGACGAGCCGGCCGCTCGGCTGGATCTTCCAGGTCGACACTCGGCCGGACGGCTCGATCCGAATCGAGGTCGGCGACCGGGAGCCGGTCGGCGACCGGGGATCGGCTGTCGTGGTCCGGCAGTGGCGCACGTACGGTTGGACCGGCGAGAAGTTCGCGCAGACCGGCGGCCCGACCAGATTCCCCGCCAACCCGAGCCTGGCCGACCTGCGGGTGACCGCCACCGACCTGGTGTACGGCGTGCAGGCCGCCGACGGGTCGCGGCACGCCACCACCACCGTCACGATCCGCAACGCCGGGCCCACCGATGCGGACTACGTGTTCCTGTCGCTGGAACTGGGCCGGAATGTGCACCACGAGGGCAACGGTTGGACCAGTTGCCTGGAAGCGGATACCAACACCCGCTCGTCGCCGCCCAACCTCGGCTGCCTGCTGGGCCGGATATCGGCCGGCCACACCAGGACTCTCGTGCTCGGCGTGGCCAGCAGCGGCGCGAAGCTGACCCAGGTCTCAGCCCGAGCTCACGTGATGCGCCTCGACAAGCAGCGGGACCCCGTACTGGACGCCAAGGAAGCTGACAACGAGTTCCACTTCGACCAGCGCTAGCCCACGCGGGGCGCTGCGGGTGGCCGAGGAGGTCTACCGGCAACGCCCCGTGCCGGCGCGGGCCGCACGCCGATCCGGGACCGGGCTTCACCGAGTCGGACGGGCCCGGGCGGTCGCCCGGCCGGCGAACCGTCAGAGCGCTCCGACCTCGGTCACCCGGAGCACCGCCGTGCCCGCCGCGTCGGAGCCGGCCAGGTCGACTTCGGCGCTGATTCCCCAGTCGTGGTCGCCGTCCGGGTCGTCGAGGATCTGCCGGACCGTCCAGCGGTCCCGGCCCTGCTCGATCATCAGCAGTGCCGGGCCGCGGGCCGCCGGGCCGGTGCCGATCTCGTCGTACGCCTCGAAGTACGGCTCCAGCGCGTCGGCCCAGGCGTCGGCGTCCCAGCCGTCCTCGGCGTCGAGCGCGCCCAGTTCGTCGAAGCGGCGCAGGGCGGCCAACTCCACCCGGCGGAACAGTGCGTTGCGGACCAGTACCCGGAACGCGCGGACGTTGCCGGTGACTGCGGGCGGCTTGTCGTCCACCACCACGGCGGCCGGGTCGGCCGGGTTGCGCAGCCGTTCCCACTCGTCGATCAGGCTGGAGTCCACCTGCCGGACCAACTCGCCGAGCCACTCGATCAGGTCGATCAGTTCCTCGGTCTTGGCGTCCTCCGGCACGCTCTGCCGCACCGCCTTGTACGCGTCCGCCAGGTAGCGCAGCACCAGCCCCTCGGACCGGGACAGGCCGTAGAAGTTGACGTACTCGACGAAGGTCATCGCCCGCTCGTACATGTCCCGGACCACCGACTTCGGCCGCAGCTCGTAGTCGGCGACCCAGGGGTGGCCCCGCCGGTACATCTCGTAGGCGGCGTCCAGCAGTTCGGCGAGCGGCTTCGGGTGGGTCACCTCGTCGAGCAGTTCGAGCCGGGCCTCGTACTCGATGCCGTCGGCCTTCATCGCCGCCACCGCCTCGCCCCGGGCCTTGAACTGCTGTGCCGAGAGCACCTGACGCGGGTTGTCCAGTGTGGACTCGATCACCGACAGCACGTCCAGGGCGTAGGTCGGGGACGCCGCGTCCAGCAGCTCGATCGCGGCCAGTGCGAACGGCGAGAGCGGCTGGTTGAGCGCGAAGTCGAGCTGGAGGTCGACGGTGAGGCGTACCCGTCGACCCTGCTCGTCCGGCTCGGCGAGCCGCTCCACCACGCCGCCGGCCAGCAGCGCCCGGTAGATGGCGATCGCCCGCCGGATGTGCCGGCGCTGCGCGGCGGGGTCCTCGTGGTTGTCGGTCAGCAGGTGCCGCATCGCGGCGAAGGCGTCGCCCGGCCGGCTGATCACGTTGAGCAGCATCGCGTGGCTGACCTGGAAGCTGGACGTCAACGGCTCCGGCTCGGCCTCGACCAGCCGGTCGAAGGTGGGCCGGCCCCAGCCGATCGACCCCTCCGGCGGCTTCTTCCGGACCACCTTGCGGCGCTTGCGCGGGTCGTCGCCCGCCTTGGCCAGGGCCTTCTCGTTCTCGATCACGTGCTCCGGCGCCTGCACCACCACGGTGCCCATGGTGTCGAAGCCGGCCCGGCCGGCCCGGCCGGCGATCTGGTGGAACTCCCGCGCCTTGAGCAGCCGGGTCTTGACGCCGTCGTACTTCGACAGGCCGGTGAAGAGCACGGTGCGGATCGGCACGTTGATCCCGACCCCGAGGGTGTCGGTGCCGCAGATGACCTTGAGTAGCCCGGCCTGGGCCAGCGTCTCCACCAGCCGCCGGTATTTCGGCAGCATCCCCGCGTGGTGCACCCCGATGCCGTGCCGGACCAGCCGCGACAGCGTACGCCCGAAGCCGGCGGTGAACCGGAATTTGCCGATCGCCTCGGCGATCATGTCCTTCTCGGCCCGGGTGGCGACGTTGACGCTCATCAGCGCCTGGGCGCGTTCGAGCGCGGCTGCCTGGGTGAAGTGCACGACGTAGATCGGTGCCTGCCGGGTGGAGAGCAGCTCCTCCAAGGTCTCGTGCAGCGGCGTCATCGCGTACGAGAACATCAGCGGGACCGGCCGCTCGGCGTTGCGGACCAGTGCCGTCGGCCGCCCGGTACGCCGGGTCAGGTCGTCGACGAACCGGGTGACGTCGCCCAGCGTGGCGGACATCAGCACGAACTGCGCCTGTGGCAGCTCGATCAGCGGTACCTGCCAGGCCCAGCCCCGGTCCGGCTCGGCGTAGAAGTGGAACTCGTCCATGATCACCATGCCGACGTCGGCCCGCTCGCCGTCCCGCAGCGCGATGTTGGCGAGGATCTCCGCAGTGCAGCAGATGATCGGCGCGTCCTCGTTGACGCTGGCGTCCCCGGTCAGCATCCCGACGTTCTCGGCGCCGAAGATCTCGCAGAGCGCGAAGAACTTCTCCGAGACCAGGGCCTTGATCGGCGCGGTGTAGAAGCTGACCCGGTCGTCCGCCAGGGCCGCGAAGTGGGCGCCCGCGGCGACCAGGCTCTTGCCGGAGCCGGTCGGGGTGCTCAGGATCAGGTTGGCCCCGGAGACGATCTCGATCAGCGCCTCCTCCTGGTGCGGATAGAGGCTGAGGCCACGCTCCTGCGCCCAACCGGCGAACGCGTCGAAGAGGGTGTCGGGGTCGGCGCTGCCCGGCAGCTGGTCGGTGAGCGTCATAGCCGGTCCATCGTGCCTGGCCCGGCTCGGCAACGCCAATCCTCCGGCCCGGCCCAGATGATCTCGCCCGCCTCGGTGTGGTTGCCTCCGTCGTCGATCCGCCACGCCCGGCGCCCAGCGTCTCCGCGCCGGCGTCCTCAGCGGCGCCGGAAGATCAGGTCGAGGATCGGGCGCCCGGCGGTCGTACCGCGCCGCTCGAACTTCGTCACTGGCCGGTGCGCCGGGCGGGGGGCGAAGCCGGGATACAGGTTCACCAGCTCCGGGTCGGCGGTCAGGGTGTCGCGCATGCTCTCGGCGTACTCCGGCCAGTCGGTGGCGCAGTGCAGGGTGCCGCCGGGGACCAGCCGGGAGCGGAGCAGCGCGACGTGCGCCGGCTGGATCAGCCGGCGCTTGTGGTGCCGGGGCTTCGGCCAGGGGTCGGGAAAGAAGACGTGTACGGCGTCGAGCCGGTCCGGCGGCAGCAGGTGCCGGACGAGGTCGAGCGCGTCACCCCGGGCGATCCGGACATTGGCCAGCTTGTGCCGCTCGGCGAGGGCGAGCAGGTTGGCGATGCCCGGAGTGTGCACCTCGACGGCGAGATAGTCCCGCCCCGGGTCCGCGGCGGCCATTGCCACGGTGACGTCACCCATCCCGGAACCGATCTCCAGGACCACCGGCGCCTCGCGCCCGAACAGCCCGACCAGATCCAGCCGGCCGCCGGTGGGCCACTCACCGTCGTCGGAGTCCTCCGGAACCGGGACGGTCAGGCCGTACCCGGCCCAGAGCCGGTCCAGCGCGTCCAGGTGCCGTGCGCTGAGCCGGCCCCGGCGCGGGTGGAAGGTGCGGATCTGGGCCAGCCGGCCCGAGGGCACCTGGCCCGAGGGCACCTGGCCCGACGCCCCGGCCGGCCCGGGCTGCGGGGCCGGCACGGGCGCGGCGGTCTGGTCCTGGCTGGCGAGGGTCACGGGAAAGCCAGCCTACGTGATCGGGCCGGCCGACGGCGAAGCTGCGGGGCGGCCGACGGCGAAGCTACCGGGCGGTCCGACGCGGATCTGCCCGAGAACGCCGGACCGGATGTGCTCGGCGGCGACAGATGAGAGGATTTCCGCATACGGCAGGCCCAGGGCCCCGCGCGTCCGGCCCTGCCCGAGGCGCCGGGAGGGGGACCAGTGGCAACGCGTCGACGCATCGCGATCCTCTGCGGTGTCCCGCTCGCCCTGCTCTTGGCCGTGCCCGCCCCGGCCCGCGCCGCCGACGTCTTCGTGCAGCTCAACCCGAGCACCGTCGAGGCCGGCTTCATGGTCGGCATCAAGGCCAGTTGCCGGACCAACACCCAGCCCGCCACGGTCGAGTCGCCGGCCTTCGGCACCGTGACCGTGCAGCCGCAGGCCGGATTCCTCACCGCGGTCGCCACCGTGCCGGAGACCACCCGGGCGGACACCTACCGGGTCCGGCTGAGCTGTCCGGACGGCGGGACCGCCTCCACCCGGTTGATGGTGGTGGGCGCCACCCGGCCGCAAAAGGGCCCGGCGACCGGCTTCGGTGGCAGCGCCGGGGACGATCCGGGCGGGCTGCTGGTGGCCGGCGGGCTGGCCAGCACCGTACTCGGCGCCGTGCTGGGCCTGGTCGCCATCCGTCGCCGGGCCCGGTCGACATCCCCCCGCCGGACCTGACCGGGAGGAGTCCCGCCCCGATGGCCCGTACCTCCACCGGCCGGCGTCCCTGGATCGGTGGCCGGCGGCCGGCGCCACACCTGCGGCATCCGGCGGCCCGGCCCGGCGGGAGCCGTCCCCGCCGAAGCATGATCGGGCCGCTGGCGATCGTCCTGGTACTCGTCGGGGTCTTCGCCACCGGCGCCGGGCTGGGCCAGTCGTCGGGCGGGCCGTGGCGCTGGCTGAACGGCGGCACCAAGGAGCCGTCCCGGGACTTCCCGGTGCTCGCGCCGAGCCGGCCGGTGAAGCTGGCGGTCCCGTCGATCGGGGTACGCGCCCCGGTGCACCGGGTCGGGCTCGCCGACGACGGGTCGATCGCCGTGCCCGCGCTGGAGAAGCACAACGAGGCCGGCTGGTACGACCAGGGCCCGACGCCCGGCCAGTTCGGGCCGGCGATCATCGTCGGGCACGCGGACACCCGTAGCGGACCGTCGGTCTTCCACGACCTGGTGAAGCTCCGGCCGGGCGACCGGATCGAGGTGACCCGGCAGGACCGGTCGGTGGCGATCTTCGAGGTCAACTCGGTCGAGCACTTCGACAAGGACAGGTTGCCTGCCGAGCGGGTGTACGGCGACTTCCGCCGCCCCTGGCTCCGCCTGATCACCTGCGGCGGACGCTGGGTCGGCGGCGGTACGGGCTACTCCGACAACGTCATCGCCTTCGCCTCGCTGGTCGACTCCCGGAAGCCCTGACCGGCCGGCACCACCGGCATGGGCGTTTTTCCCGAGTGGGCCGGTTTTCCCGAGTGCGCCGGGACGAGTCCGGGGCAGGCGGGCGGGATTACGGGGCGGTCGGGGTCGCCTGCTGGACCACTTCGAACTCCAGCAGCGTGGCGCCGGTGGAGACCGGCCGGGGCTGCTCGCCGCCCGATCCGCCGTCGGCGGGCCCACGGGCGTGCGCCTCCCGGGCCGGCCCGCTCGCCCACGCCTGGTACGCCTCTTCGCTCTCCCACTTCGTGTAGACGAAGTAGCGGTTTTCACCGGCCACCGGTCGGAGCAGCTCGAAGCCGAGGAACCCGGGAGAGTTCTCGACCGCGCCCTGCCGGGCGGCGAACCGGCGTTCCAGCTCGGCACCGGCGCCGGCCGGGACCTCGATCGCGTTGATCTTCACTACTGCCATGGCTTCAGCCTAGGACAGCCGCTCGGAACGCCAGCGGAGCGACGGCAGCTACTCGTAGCGCCAGACGCGAAGTCGTGCACCACCGCTCCGTTCGCGAGCCTGGGATCCGGCACAGCGTCGAAGGCCGGGAACGGCCGACGGGACGTCCAGGCTGACCCGCCGCCGTCGACCAGGACCGTGCCCCGGGAAGCCGGCTCACCCGCCGTCCGGCGCGACGTCCACCACGATCGGAGCGTGGTCGGACGGGCCCTTGCCCTTGCGGGCCTCCCGGTCCACGTACGCCGAGGTGACACGCTCGGCGAACGACTCGGTGGCGTACACCAGGTCGATCCGCATGCCCTTGTTCTGGTGGAACATCCCGGCCCGGTAGTCCCAGTAGGTGAACGGGTGCGGACCCTTCATCGGGGTCGGCACCACGTCGGTCAGGCCGAGGGCGCGCAGGTCGGCCAGGGCCTGCCGCTCCGCCGGGGTCACGTGCGTCGAGTTGACGAAGAGCGCCGGATCCCAGACGTCGGCGTCGGTCGGCGCCACGTTGTAGTCGCCGCAGACCACCAGCGGCAGTCCGGTGCGCAGCTCGGCGGCGAGCGCGTCGCGCAGCACCGCGAACCAGGCGAGCTTGTATTCGTAGTGCGGCGAGTCCGGGGTACGCCCGTTCGGCACGTAGATCGACCAGACCCGGAGCCCGGCACAGGTCGCGGAGACCGCCCGGGCCTCCGGCTCCGGAAACCCGGGCTCGTCGGCGAACCCGACCGCGACGTCGGCCAGACCGACCCGGGAGAGGATCGCCACCCCGTTCCACCGCCCGTCGCTGTGGCTGGCCACCTCGTAACCCAGCTCGCCGACCTCGTCGGCCGGGAACGAGCCGTCCGGGCACTTCGTCTCCTGCAGGCAGACCACGTCCGGCTTCGTGCCGGCGAGCCAGTCCAGCAGCCGGGGGAGGCGGGCCTTCACCGAGTTGACGTTCCAGGTCGCCAGGCGCATGGGCCCAGCCTGCCCGATCCGGGCGGGAAACGCAGGCGCGCGACGCGCGGGTACGCGACGCCGGGGTCCACCGCCGACGGGCCCCGGCGGCAACGCCCCGCCGTCAGCTCCCCGGGTTGTCTCCCGGCCGGCCCTGCTCGGCGAGGAAGCGCTCCAGCTCCGCACCGAGTTCGTCGGCGGTGGGCAGCGGCCCGGTCTGGTTGGCGAGCAGGTTCGGGCCGCCCCGTCCCCGGGTGAAGGCGTCGTACTGCTCCTCCAGCGCGTGCACCAGCGAGGTCGCCTCGTCGGTCTGCGCCACCTGCCGGTCGATGTCGACCCGGACGGCCTCGGCGGCGGTCCGCAGCGACTCGGTGGGCAGCAGCAGGCCGGTGGCCCGGGAGACCGAGGTGAGCAGCAGTTCGGCCGCGCCCGGGTATTCGGTCTGGGCCACGTAGTGCGGTACGTGCACCGCGAAGCCGACCGCGTCCCGGCCCTGCTCGCCGAGGCGGAACTCGAGCAGGTTGCCGGCGCTGCCCGGCACCTGGATGCGTTGCAGCCAGGACTCGTAGCCGGTGATCAGCGCCGGTCGGGTGGCGTGCGCGGTCACCCCGATCGGCCGGGTGTGCGGCACCGCCATCGGGATCGCGTTCAGCCCGATCGTCACGCGTACGCCGAGCCGGCGGATCAGGCTGGTCAGGGCGGCGATGAACCGTTCCCACTGGAAGTCCGGCTCGGGGCCGGACAGCAGCAGGAACGGGGTGTTCTCGTCGTCGTGCAGCAGGTGCAGTTCGAGCTTCGGCTGCTCGTAGTGCTCCCAGTGGTCCTCGACGAAGATCATCGTGGGGCGCCGGGAGCGGTAGTCGAGCAGTTGGTCGACGTCGAAGGTGGCGATCGTCCGGGACTCGAGGGTTGACACCAGGTGTTCCCGGGCGAGCCGGGTCGCGTTCCCGGCGTCGACGAAGCCGGAAAGCGCCTGGATCAGCACCGGCTGACCCAGCTCGGGCAGGTCGTCGGTGAGTTCGTAGAGCTCGTTCGGGTCGAGCACCGGTCAGGACCTCCTTGGGGTACGCCGGGACGCGCCTTCGCGGACGGCGCCCCGATGTAGCAAACGCTGCCGCTATCTTGGTCCATTCCACCGAGCCACTTCGCGACCCCTGCCAGCATCGTCGCGCGGACCTCCGGCGGTGCGGCGGACGCCTCGACCGAGGACCGGGCCAGGGTGGCCAGTTCGGCGTCGGTGCAGCCGAGTACGTCCCGGGCCAGCACGTACTGGTCGAGCAGGTTCGTGCCGAACAGCAGCGGATCGTCCGTGCCGAGCGCCACCGGCACGCCGGCGGTGAGCAGGGCACGCAGCGGGGTGGCCGCCAGCCCGGTGGTGACGCCGAACGGCGGATATGAGCTGGGACACACCTCCATCGCCACCGCCCGCCCGGCCAGCAGGTCGAGGGTGGCCGGGTCGCCCGCAGCGGTCAGCCCGTGCCCGACCCGGTGCGCGCCGAGCAGCGTCACGCAGTCCCGGACGTGCCAGGCCGGCTCGTAGAACCCGCTGTGCGGCACGGCCAGCAGTCCGGCCTCGGTAGCCGTCCGCATCGCCGGCACGAAGTCCGCGATCCGGCCCCGGCGCTCGTCGTTGGAGAGCCCGAAGCCGACGACACCGTGCCCGGCGTACCTGGCGGCGAGCCGGGCGACCCGGTCCGCCTGGGCCGGCGGTCCGGCCCAACTGGCCGCCAGCACCACTCCGGTACGCCCGCCGGCCGCCCCGGCGAGTACCGCCTCCACCACCGGCTCCAGCCCACCCAGCCGGTCGGCGTACGTGGTGGGGTCGACCTGGATCTCCACCCAGCCGGCGCCGTCGGCGACGTTGTCGGCGGTCGCCTCCGCCACCACCCGGCTCAGGTCCCCGGCGGTACGCAGCGCCGCCCGGGCCAGGTCGTAGCGGCTCTGGAACGCGGCCCAGCCGTGCAGGGCGCCGGTCGGCAGCGGCTCGGGCAGCGGCAGCCCGTCCCGGTCCGAAAGTTCGGTCAGCGTCTCCGGGCGCATCGAGCCGGTGAGGTGCAGGTGCAGGTTGGTCTTTGGCAGCCGACGGAGGTCGCGGCGCGGGAGCGGGTCGGTGACCGGTGCCATAGTCCACGGTCTCACGGGACGAACCGGTCCGGGTACCCGGTGGGGGACCGGCCGGCCGAGCGCGACTCAGCCGATCGGAGGAGGCGGTTGATGCTGCCTGGAGTGACGGCTGATTAGAAGTTATACGTCTGGTTGATGACTAAAACGCGTTTTCTCTGGAAAGCCGTACTTGTTCGGGTTGGCCATCGACGTACGCGCCTGCGGTCTGCTGGCCGATTGCTCGGTCGGCAGATGTGGTGCAGCCCACCTGGTGACTCCCCG
Source organism: Plantactinospora sp. KLBMP9567 (assembly GCF_033446045.1). Lineage (NCBI taxonomy): Bacteria > Bacillati > Actinomycetota > Actinomycetes > Micromonosporales > Micromonosporaceae > Plantactinospora > Plantactinospora sp. KLBMP9567. Next base: position 183,090 of record NZ_JAWQRR010000041.1, read on the forward strand.
TAATCGGCCTTCGGCATGCCTAGCCTCGTCGGATGCCTGACGACGACCGTTCTGAGACCGCGTATTCCGCCGTGCCCAGCACTGTCCGATCGGATGATGCCTCCTCCTCCGACCCGACACCCGGCGCCGTGCCGCGCCAGTCGCCCGGGACCCTCCGGCCCGCGCCGGCCCGGCTGCGGAGGTTCCTACTCCTGCTGTCGGCCCTGATCGGCCGGCTCCGGCCGACCGGCCCGGCCCTGCCACGCCGGCTCGCCCAGTCCGCCGCTGCCGTCGACCGGCTGGTCCGGCCCGGCGCCACCGTGGCCGGCCGGCTGCTGGGGATGGCGGCCGCCCGACTGCGGCTCGGCACCGGGCCGGTACTGGCCCTGCTCCGAGCCCAGGCGCGACGCCTGCGCCGGGCTGTCGAGCCCGGGCTGGCCCGGGTCCGCCAGGTGCCCGCCGTGCAGACCGCCGAGCGCGCGGTGCGCCGGGCCGCCGGCCGGGCCGCACCGCCGGCCCGCCGGCTCGCCGCCCGGGCCGGCGCCCTGGCCGCCCGGACCGGGCTGCCGGACCGGCTCGGCCTGCGCCGCCCGGCCGGGGTCGCGGTGGCCGCCGGGCTGCTCTGCTGCCTCGGCGCGCTGGCCGCCGTCGAGGCGGTCTCGCCGTCGGCCGACCCCGCCGGCAGCACCACCGCGAACGCCGAGGACCGGGTCGCGCGCTCCCGGCCGGACGACGGCACCGGCGACCGGACCGGCGCCGATCGCTCGGCGGACCGGTCGAGCCGCTCCGCCGACCGTGACCGGTCGGGCACCGCGAAGTCGGACGAGGCCGACCCGGACACATCCTCCCCGCTGGACGACGCGGAACCGGTGGCCGGGCTGACCGAGGTCCAGATGGACAACGCCCGGGCCATCGTCCGGACCGGCCGGGACATGGGGATGCCGCGCCGGGGACTGATCATCGGGGTGGCCACCGCCATGCAGGAGAGCAACCTGCTCAACCGGGCCAGCGAGGTGCTGCCGGAGTCCAAGCGCTACCGGCACCAGGGCACCGGCTGGGACCACGACTCGGTCGGGCTCTTCCAGCAGCGCACCAGCAGTGGCTGGGGTCCGGTGAACCGTCTGATGGACCCGGCGTACGCGAGTGCGCGGTTCTTCGAGGCGCTGCGTCAGGTGCCCGGGTGGCAGCGGATGCGGCTGACCGAGGCGGCCCAGGCGGTGCAGTACTCGGCCTACCCCGAGCACTACGCCAAGCACGAGGGCCAGGCGACCAGGGTGGTCGACACGCTCGTCCCGTCCTGGCGCTGAGCGGGACGGGTCGTCGACTTGATCGGTTCCGCCACGATGGAGGCGTGGATCCGTCCGAATCGCGAGGCCGGTGTGGCCGGACGAGGGATCGGGTACACCTGATACACAGGACCACCCGAGGAGGACCGAGATGGCGTCACTGGTACAACGGATCCGAATGTTCCTCAGATCCCCGCAGGGCCGGCAGTTCGTCGAGCGGGGCCGGCGCGAGTTCGCCAAGCCGTCGAACCGGGACCGGATGCGCGGAATCGTGTCCCGGCTGCGCGGCCGGCGCTGACCGTCGGCACGCGCCGTTGACCGCCGCCCACGCGGCTGCCGCGATCGTCGGCCAGGTGGGCACGGGTGCCGTCACCTCGGCGGTGCGTGCCGCTCGTCGGTCCTGGCCGGGCCGTGGTCGTAGCCTGATTCCTCCCCTCGACATCCGGAGTGTCCCGTGACCGAGTCCCAGCCGGTCGGCGGCGGAACCGCCGCGCCGGTGCCGCCGACCGACCGTACGCCGCAGGCCGCCGCGAACCCGGGGCCGGCACCCGGTCCGGACGCCGCTGTCGGGGTCGCCCAGGTCGCCCCCGGCGCCGCGGCCGAGCCGGCGGCCGAGGCGCCGCCGGCCGAGCCCGCCGACGATCCGGAGCTGACCGTCGCCCCGCCCAGTGGGCTGTGGGAGCGGATGAAGGCCGATCCGCAGTACGCCCCGGAGCACCTCGCCCTGGAGGCGGTCCGGCGGATCGGGCCGCAGGCCCGGGCCTGGGCCGAGCGCACCCGTGCCCGGTACCCGCAGATGACGCCGGAGGCCATGGCCGAGACGGCGATCCGGAAGTTCGTCAACCACGCCCGGGTCTCCGGAGCGATCTCCGGGGCCGCCGGCCTGCCCGGCGCGGTCCTCGACATGGGTGTGCTGGCCTGGACCCAGGCCCGGATGGTGCTCTACGTCGCGGCGGCGTACGGGCACGACCCCGAGCATTCCGACCGGGCCACCGACCTGCTCGTGCTGCAACGGGTACACAAGATCGCCGAGACGGCGCGGTTGGCACTCGGAGTGGCCGCCGGGCGGGAGCGCGTCGACGCGCTGCGGAGCCGGTCGGGAACCCCGCTGGCCCAGGTGATGCTCCGGCTCGGCCTGAAGCTGGCGCAGATGGCCGGCGTCCGGGCCGCGAAGCGGCTGCTCGCCAAGGCGGTGCCGGGGGCGGCGGTGGTGCTCGGCACCTGGGCGAACTCGTCGGCCACCAAGAGCCTGGCGGCCCGGTCCCAGGAACTGTACCGGCCCCGGGCGATCATGCCGCCCGGCCGGTAGCCTCAGTCGGCTCGTCGGGCCTGGCCGGCCAGGCCCGACGCCCGCCAGGCCACCTTGGCCAGCTCGTTCTGCCCGGCCACGTTCGGGTGGAAGTAATCCAGCCGGTTCAGCAGGTCCAGACCGAACCGCACCCGGTGCGCGGCGCCGCCGTCGTAGCGGCAGCGGGACCCGTACGCCTTGCAGGCGGCGCCGAGCTGTTCGTTGTACGCGTCGATCCGGGCCCGGAACGTCGACCGGCGGGTACGGTCGGCCGGCTCGGTCGAGGTGGGGCTGGCCAGCAGCGCGGGGCAGATCCGCCCTCGCCAGGCGCGTACCGCCCGGGTGTCCTCGTGGCCGACCTCCCAGACCCGGTACAGGTTCGGGATGCTCACCACCAGGACCCGGGCCTTCGGCAGGCCCTTCTTCAGCGTCGCGAGTCCACGGTCGATCTCGGTGCGGAACGCCGCGACAGCGGTCATGTCCTCGATCCCGCCCCGGCAGGCGTCGTTCGCTCCGATGAGTACGGTCACGTAGTCCACCCTGGCGCGTACCGCTGCGGCGGCCTGGCTGGCCAGTCCCGAGGCGCGGGCCCCGTTCACCGCTTCGTTGTGTGCCTTGCCGCGGATGGCCGGGTTCACCTCGCGGAGTTGCCGGTAGAGGCTCTCCACCCGGCTGCTGTCCCCGGTCGACCAGGAGTTGCGCTGGCAGGCGGCGAGGATCAGGCAGGAGCCGAAGCCGGCGGTGATGGAGTCGCCGAGTGCCGCGATCGAGCCGGGCAGTCCGGGTCGGGGCGAGGCGGCCGGGGGATCGGGCTGGCCCCCGCCGCCTCCGCCGTCGGACCCCTCGCAGGCCAGCGCGAAGGCCGCGAGCAGGGCGGTGACGGCGGCGGTCCAACGTCTGGGCATGCTTCCCCCGGGTACAGAGCGGACAGCGATCGCTCCGTAACTGTACGCGGCAGCGCCGTCGGCCCGGAACCCTCGCCGGCCGCCGACGGCACGCGGATCACCGACACCCGACGTCCGGTGGCACCCCCGGTCAGCGACGAAACCGGGGAGGACGGCGGTGACCGGGGTGGACGGTCAGCGGGTGTGCTGTGGTTGTCCGTTGGTGACCGCGACGAAGCTCTCCGGCCGGATCGTGACGATCACCCGTTCCGGTGCGTCCTTGATCTCGTAGACGTTGTCGTACCGCTGTTGCAGCGAACGGTAGAAGGACGCGACCTCGTCGTCGTCCTCGATCTTCTCCACCACCCCGCGCACCTCGAGGAACCGGTACGGGTCGTCGGGGTCGGCGATCGAGAGCGCGACCCGGGGATCGCGCCGGACGTTGCGGAACTTCTGTCGGCGCTTGGTGTGGGTCATCCTGAGCAGTCCGCCGTCCCAGTCGAACCACATCACGTTGCTCTGCGGCCCACCGTCGGGGCGGGTGGTCGCCAGGTGTGCGAAGAGCGGGCGGGTCAGCAGGTCGGCGTGGCTGGGCGGGGGAGTGGGACCGGTCGTCATGCACCCGTTATACCCACCGGAGGGCGAAATCCCCTCACCGGCCCGGGCCGGTGAGGCACGCCGAGCGTCGTCTTCAGGGTCACCAGCCACCCCCACCGGCGGCCCGGGACGGCCGGCCAGGTTAGTCCGCGCCCATACCGGGTAGTTCGGCGAAATGGCCGCGAGATCGCAGCCCCGAGGGGCGAAAGGGACGGTTGGCCACCCGTACAGCGCGCTCAACCTGCGCCTGGTGCTGGCCGCGTTCGGTCTGGTGATCTGTGTGGTGCTCGGCGTGCTGGCGCTCCGGGCCGACCTGCTGGTCCTCGCGGTGGTCCTCGGCGTCCTCGCCCTGGCCGCCGTGATCGACATGGTCGTGGTGCAGCGCCGCCGGGTCGCGCGGCGCCGGGAGGAGCCACCGGGCACGAAACACTCGCTCTTCGAGTGACCAGGGAGCCGGTCCCGGCCCGCGACCCGCGCTCCGCTCGATCCGCCGACATCGCCAGGGAGTACGACATGTCGATCGCCACCATCGACCCGACCACGGGACAGGTGCTCAAGACCTTCGACGAGATGACGGACGAACAACTGGAGGCGACCCTCGCCCGGGCGGCGGCCGGCTTCGACGAGTTGCGCGGCACCACCTTCGCCGACCGGGCCCGGTGGATGTCCGCCGCGGCGGACCTGCTGGAGGTCGAGTGCGACGGCGTGGCCCGGATGATGACGACGGAGATGGCCAAGACGTACGCGTCGGCCAAGGCCGAGGTGGCCAAGTGCGCGGCGGCCTGCCGGTACTACGCGGCGCACGCCGAGCGGTTTCTCGCCGACGAGCCCGCCGACGCCGGTTCGATCGGTGCCACCTCGGCGTACGGCCGCTACTTCCCGATGGGCCCGGTGCTGGCGGTGATGCCGTGGAACTTCCCGCTCTGGCAGGTGATGCGGTTTGCCGCACCGGCCCTGATGGCCGGCAACGCGGGGCTGCTCAAGCACGCCTCGAACGTGCCGCAGACCGCGCTCTATCTGGACGAGCTGTTCCGCCGGGCCGGCTTCCCGGCCGGCGCGTTCCAGACGCTGATGATCGGCTCGGAGCGGATCGAGCAGGTGCTCGCCGACCCCCGGGTCCGGGCCGCGACGCTGACCGGCAGCGAGGGCGCCGGCCGCTCGGTGGCATCCATCGCCGGGAAGTACGTCAAGAAGACCGTGCTCGAACTCGGCGGCAGCGACCCGTTCGTGGTGATGCCCTCGGCCGACGTGGCCCGGGCCGCCGAGGTGGCCACCGTGGCCCGCTGCCAGAACAACGGCCAGTCCTGCATCGCGGCGAAGCGGTTCATCGTGCACACCGACGTCTACGACGAGTTCACCGACGCGTTCGTGGCCCGGATGTCGGCGCTGCGGCTCGGCGACCCGATGGACGACGGGACCGACGTCGGGCCGCTCGCCACCGAGCGGGGTCGCGACGAGGTGGCCGAGCAGGTCCGGGACGCCGTCGCCAAGGGCGCCCGGGTGCTCTGCGGCGGGGAGGCGCCGGACCGGCCCGGTTGGTGGTACCCGCCGACCGTGGTCACCGGGCTGACCCCGCAGATGCGGATGTACGCCGACGAGGTCTTCGGCCCGGTAGCCGGGCTCTACCGGGTCGGCTCCTACGAGGAGGCGGTCGAGGTGGCCAACGGCACCGACTACGGTCTGGGTGCCAACGCCTGGACCCGGGACCCGGCCGAGCAGCAGCGCTTCGTCACCGACCTGGACGCCGGAATGGTCTTCGTCAACGGGATGACCACGTCCTATCCGGAGTTGCCGTTCGGTGGCGTCGGCAACTCCGGCTACGGCCGGGAACTGTCGGCGCAGGGCATCCGGGAGTTCTGCAACCTCAAGGCCGTCTGGATCGGCGCGGGGGCCTCGGGCGGACCCGGCGCGGGCGCGCACAGCGAGTAGCGCACGCCGCCGCACCGGCCTGCTTGACGGTCCGCGGGCATTGAACCTGCAACCTCCCCTTACGGGCGCGCTGGACCGCAAGGTCCGACGCGGTGCGCGAGCGCCGTGCGATCCAGCTTGAAAACCGTTCATTCGTCGGCGTACCGGGTGTGCGTACCGGGTGCGGCGGGGTACGGGAGACCGCCATGACGGTCTTCGGGCTCCACGCCTCACACGAGCAGGTCCATCCCGCCGAGTTGCTCCGGGCCGTCGTCCGGGCCCAGGAGGCGGGCTTCGACGCGGCCATGTCCTCCGACCACTTCTCGCCGTGGAGCGCCCGGCAGGGGCAGTCCGGCTTCGCCTGGTCCTGGCTCGGCGCCGCGCTCCAGGCCACCATGCTGCCGTTCGGCGTGGTCAACGCGCCCGGCCAGCGCTACCACCCGGCGATCGTCGCGCAGGCCATCGGCACGCTCGCCGCGATGTATCCCGGCCGGTTCTGGGCCGCGCTCGGTACCGGGGAGGCGAGCAACGAGCACATCACCGGAGCGGGCTGGCCGCGCAAGGAGATCCGGACGGCCCGGCTGCGGGAGTGCGTCGACGTGATCCGGGCGCTGCTGGCCGGCGAGGAGGTCAGCCACGACGGACTGGTCACGGTGGACCGGGCCCGGCTCTGGACCCGGCCTGCGGAACCGCCCGCGCTGGTCGGCGCCGCGGTGACCGAGGCGACCGCCCGGTGGTGCGCCGAGTGGGCGGACGGCCTGATCACCGTGAACGCGCCGGTGTCCCGGCTGCGCCGGATGGTCGACGCCTACCGGGACGCGGGCGGCCGGGGCAAGCTGCACCTCCAGGTCCACCTGAGCTGGGCGCCCGACCCGGCGGAGGCGGCCCGGATCGCGTACGACCAGTGGCGCAGCAACGTCTTCGCCCCGCCGGTCTGCTGGGACCTGGAGTTGACCGACCATTTCGACGTCGTCTCCGAGACGGTGTCGCCGGAACGGGTCGCCCAGGTGGTCAACGTCTCCGCCGACCTGGGCCGGCACGCGGCCCTGCTGCGCGAGTACGCCGACCTCGGCTTCGACGAGATCTACCTGCACCACGTCGGGCAGCGGCAGGACGCCTTCGTCGACGCCTTCGCGGCGTTGGTGCTCCCCGAGTTGCGCACGGGCGGGTCGGAGCGGGCCTGACCCGGTGCCCGGCTCAGGTCCCGGCCGGCCCGTCCTCGCCGGTACGGCGGCTCAGGCGGCGTTCGAGAAGCTGGCCCGGCCAGGACCGGTCGACCAGCGGCACGGTGAACGGTTCGGTGGCGGTGAAGCCCTGACTCTCGTAGTAGCGGACAAGGGCGCCGTCGTCACCGGCGTAACAGTCCACCCGGAGCAGGGCGACCCCCTGAGCCCGGGCGAGTTCCTCGGCGTACTCCAGCAGTCGCGCGCCGATCCGCCGCCCGGCGTGGGCCCGGTCGCTGACCAGCAGGTTGACGTACAGCTCGGGTTCGGGCGCGGCCGGGACGTGCGGCACCGCCGCGCCGACGACGATCGCCCCGACCGGGCGGCCGGCGAGTTCGGCCAGGTAGAGGCCGCCCTCGTCGGCCCAGCGCCGCACCTGGGCGGTCCGGCGCGGGTTGCCGGAGTGCGGCGCACTGCCCCACTGGCCGGTGCGGCCGCGTTCCACCAACCAGCGGGTGGCGCCGTCGAGCAGGGCGAGGACCGCGGCGACGTCGTCGGAGCCACCGGGCCGGACGACGATTTCATCCCTAGGCACAGCGTCCATGTTGGCAGAAGATCTATTCATCACCACCACTGCGAATCGAGCTCGCATCCGGCCCCGCTGACCGAGACGCCCGGACGGTGTCCGGGGCACCGGGCCGGTGCCCGTCCCCTGGAGGTCACCGATGACGCAGACCGCCGCCGACCGTTTTCCGACGAAACACCTGCCCGGCGTCACCGTACGGGAACTACCCCCACCACCCCGGTCGGCCTGGTCGATCATCGGACCGGGGGTGATCGCGGCCGGCGTCGGTCTGGCGTCCGGCGAGTTCGTCCTCTTTCCGTACATCGCCTCGCAGGTGGGGCTGGTCTTCCTCTGGGCCGCCGCGGTCGGCATCGTCACCCAGTGGTTCCTGAACATGGAGATCGAGCGCTACACCCTGGCCACCGGCGAGACCGCACTGACCGGCTTCTCGCGGTTCTGGCGGCACTGGGGACTGGTCTTCGCGATCATGGTCTACTTCGCCAACCTCTGGCCGGGCTGGGCGTCCAGTTCGGCCACCATGCTGACGTACCTGTTCGGCGGCGACGCCACCTGGATCGCGGTCGGCCTGCTGCTGCTGATCGGCGCCACCCTCACCCTGGCCCCGGTGGTCTACACCGCGCTGGAGCGGGTCGAGTTCGTCAAGGTCGGGCTGGTACTCGTCTTCATCGCGGTCGCGGTGGTCTTCGCCATCTCGGCCCGGGCCTGGGGCGACCTGCCGACCGCGGTGACCGCCCCGGAGTTCCCCACCGAACTCGGCTTCGCGCTGATGCTCTCCGCGCTCGTCTTCGCCGGTGCCGGCGGCGGGCAGAACCTGGTGCAGTCCAACTGGATCCGGGACAAGGGCTACGGCATGGGCAGCTACGTGCCCCGGCTGGTCAGCCCGGTCACCGGCCGGGAGGAGGCGGCCCCGGACGGTCGCGGCTTCGTCTTCGAGCCGACCGAGCAGAACCTGGCCCGCTGGCGGCGCTGGTGGCGGCTGGCCAACCGGGAGCAGGCGGTCACCTTCGCGCTGATCTCGTTCGTCACCATCGTGCTGACCTCGCTGCTGGCCTACTCCACCGTGTACGGGGTGCCCGGGCTGGCCAACGGCGTCTCGTTCCTCCAGGTCGAGGGGGAGCGGCTGAAGGAGATCGTCGGTCCGTGGTTCGGCACCCTGTTCTGGGTGGTCGGAGCGCTCTCGCTCTTCGCCGCCGCGATGGGCATCGTCGACTACACCAGCCGGCTCGCCGCCGACGTGCTCAAGACGGCGTACCTGCCCCGGTTCTCGGAGAGCCGGATCTACTTCGCGCTGGTCTGGGGGCTGGTCGGGCTCGGCTGCGCCATCCTGCTGGCCGGCTTCGACCAGCCGCTGATCCTGCTGGTGATCTCGGCCTGCGTCGGCGGGCTGATGATGTTCTTCTACTCGATCCTGCTGCTGCTGCTCAACCGTCGGGTGCTGCCCGAGCAGATCCGGCCCCGGTCGTACCGGGTGGTGGCGCTGGTCTGGTCGATGCTGCTCTTCGGGGTCTTCTCCGCGCTGACCGTCTGGCAGCAGGGCGACCGGCTGCTCGACTGGCTGCGCTGAGCGGGACGGAGCCCCGACCCGTCGCCGTACGGGCCGGGGCTCCGACACGTCACCGGGTCAGCCGCACGGCACCCCGTTGACCGTGAACAGCACCGGATTCGGGTTCGGGCCACCGGCCGTGGTGGCGTTGAAGCCGAACATCTGGCTGGCGCCCGGCATGATCCGCGAGTTGTACGACTCGTTGCGCGCGGTGACCCGGGCACCCGACTGGGTCACCTTCGCCATCCACGCCTCCCGGACCTTCTGGTCGCCGTTGAACGCGAAGCTCAGCGTCCAGCCGTTGACCGGCGTACTGCCGGTGTTGGTGATGGTCGCCTGCCCGGTGAACCCGCCGCCCTCGGCCCAGGCGCCGTGGTTGACGTACGTCACCCGGCAGCCGGAGCCGGCCGGCACCGAGGTGCTGCCGCCCTGGTCGGCCAGGAACGAGGCGATCCAGGCGAGCGCCGAGTTCCAGTTGATCGCCACCTCGTTGGTGGCGTACGAGGCGATGTCGTCGACGTAGCAGAACATCGGTGCGCATCCCTGGAGCAACTGCTCGGCGAACGGGTCGTCGAGGCTGGCGTTCGCGCCACCGGCGATCGAGCCGGCCGGCGGGTTCGGCAGTGACTCGTCGTACTGGTTGCCGAAGATCCGGCTGTGCTGGTTCTTCGAGGCCTTCTCGCCCCACCCGGTCACGTACGACTGGTTCAGCGCGTTGCGGCCGAAGATGTAGTCCATCCCCTGCACCGCGCCGTCCCGGTACTTCGGCTGCCCGGTGAGGTCGAAAGCGGTGGCCAGGACGACGGCGTTGTTGATGATGTTGCTGTTGGCACCCCAGAAGTAGCTGCCCGGGGTGCCGGGCATCGGCAGCCCGTACGCCTGGCCCTGTGCGGTGGCCAGGTAGCCGTCGGCGGCGGCCACCACCGAGGCGCGGATCCGGTCCCGCTCCGCCGCCGGCAGGCCGCTCGGCACGGTGGCCAGGTCGAGCCGGCCGAGCGCGGCGGTGCTGCCCCAGCCGAAGCCGTGCGCGCCGAAGACCTCCTCGTCGTCGGTGTGGTGCGCCGAGGCGGTCAGGTCGGCCAGGTAGGACGCTTCGCCGGTGCTCAGGTAGAGCTCGGCGGCGGCCCAGTAGAACTCGTCGGTGACGTCGCCGTCGCTGTACGAGCCACCGCCGTTGCCGTCCTGCGGGTCGGCGTACCGGGTCGGGTTGGCCTTGGCCGCCGCGTACGCCGTGCTGGCCGCGGTCCGGCAGCGCTGTGCGAACGCGGCGTCGTACGGGGCGTACAGCCGGGCGCACTGCGCGGCGGTGGCGGCCAGGTTGAGCGTCGCCGCCGTGGACGGCGGGTGCAGTTCGCGCAGCTCCGGGTCGTCCTCGGGTTGCAGCGGTAGCCCGGTCCAGTTCTGGTCGTGGATCTTGTGGTGGGCCATCCCGGCCAGCGGCTGCCCGGCCGGTACCTGCATCCGGAGCAGGAACTCCAGCTCCCAGCGCGCCTCGTCGAGGATGTCCGGCACGCCGTTGTCGCGTTCCGGCACCCGCAGCGTGCCGTCGGCCAGCGCCGCGCCGCCGCCGGCGGTGGGCGCGGTCTTGGTCCGCTCGAAGGCGCTCAGGAGCTGGTAGGTGGCGATGCCGCCGTTCACCACGTACTTGCCGTGGTCACCGGCGTCGTACCAGCCGCCCCGGACGTCGAGGCGGTAGTCGCAGACCCCGGGCTGGCACGGTACGTCGGTGTCGCCCCGGTTCGGCGCCACCCCGAGGTGCCCGGCCGGCCGGGCGTACGCCTCGCCGACCAGGTCGCCGTCGATGGCGATCCCGCTGCGCTGGATGTAGAAGAACTGGAGCGAGTCGGAGCGGAGCTGCTTCCAGACGTCGGTCGAGATGTCGAACGGGTGGCTGGTCTGGCCGTCGGCGGTCAGCGTGTAGCCGGTGCCCGGGGTGCGGAAGGCGGAGAAGTCCACGCCGTGCACGTTCTGCGCCGATGCCTGGTCCACGCCGCGCGGGGTGCTCTGCCCGCTGGCCAGCACGGCACCGGCGGCCGACTTCAGCTCCCAGCCCAGCGGCTCGGTGGCCTCGGTGACGATCGTGGCGTTCTTTGGCCCGGCCGGCAGGTAGCCGACCTGGTTGACCCGGACCCGCGGCCCGGTGTCCGGTACGTACGGCGGCTCCTCCTCGCCACCGAGCAGCGAGGCGTTGTCCAGGCAGAAGGTGTATGCCGAGGCAGCGCCGCCGACCTGGAACGCCACCTGGGCGACCTCGGTGTCGGCGGTGGCGGTGAAGGTCCGCTCGATGTGCTGCGCCTCCGGGCCGAAGGTGATGTCCTCGGCGAAGAACGAGGTGTACGGGTCGACGCCGAGCTGCACCGCCACCCGCACGGTCGCGCCGGGTGCGGCGGAGGCGTCGAAGGAGAGCGTGTACGACTCGCCGTCGATCAGCGTCACGTCGTTCTGCCCGACGCCGCCGTCCCAGGGGTTGGCCAGTCCGCCCGGCACCTCGGAGCAGAGCCGGCCGTCGGTCACCGCGGTGGAGGTGGTGCCGTAGGAGTACCAGCCGGAGGTACCCTCGGCGAAGTCGCCGTTGGTCAACTGCTCGGCACCGCCCGGTGGCGGCCCGGTGTCGGCGTCACTGGTCAGCGAGACGTCGTCCAGGCAGAACGTGTACGCCTCGGCGGCGCCACCGAGCTGGAACGTGAGGGTGCCGTTGGCCGAGTCGAGGGTGCCGGTGAACTCGTACCCGAACTCCTCGGCGGTGGCGGCGAGCGCGACGTCCCGGGAGAAGACCGTGGTGTACGGCTCCTCGTTGAGCTGGACGTTGGCCTTGACCGTGACCGGTGCGCTGGCCGAGGCGCGGAAGCTCAGCGCATAGCTGGCGCCGTCGCCGAGCGGGATGGTGTTGTGGCCGAGGCTGGCGTCCCAGGGGTTGGCGAGGCCGCCGGGGACCTCGGTGCAGAGCTGGCCGTCGGTCGCGCTGAGGGTGAGGTTGGCGGTGGACCACCACGGCGCGGTGCTGTCGGTGAAGGTGCCGTTGACGATGTGTTCGGTGACCGCCAGGGTGCCGGCGGAACCGTCGGGCCGGGCCTGCGCCCCGGTGGCGGTGCCGGTGAGCAGCAGGGCGGCGGTGGCGAGCAGGGTGACCGCGCGGGAGGACCGGCGGTGGCGGTGGCGGGGTCGGAGCACGGGGGATCCCTTCCGGTGGGCGTGCCGCCAGCGGGCCCGCAGCACTCGGGTTCGCGGCGGTGAAACCGGCAGCGCTGGTGGGAGCGCTCCCAATACGGAGCCGATGTTGCCAGTCCGTTTCTGGCATGTCAATCGACCGAGCTGGATCGAATTCCGGCCCGGTGGACGGCTGCGGACCGGCTACCGGCGCCGGAACGGCTTGCGATTCGTGATCACCGTAGCCACGTACGGTAAATTTCGATCGCCACTCCGGTCCGTTGGTGATCTACTGCAAGCATTTCGGCCGTCTTTTTGGCAGGCTGCCAGCCATGAGCCTGAAGCTGCGATCCGTGGCGGTGAGCGACCGTGGCCTGATCCGGGGCGCGAACCAGGATTCCGTGCACGCCGGACCCTGGCTGCTCGCCGTTGCCGACGGCATGGGCGGAATGGCCGCCGGCGACCTGGCCAGCACGATCGCCATCGACGCGATTCGGCCGCTGGACGTGGAGACTCCGGAGGAGGGGTTGGTCGCCGCCCTGCAGGGCGCCGTGGACACGGCGAGCGCGGGCATCCGGGCAGCGATCGCCGAGGACCCGGAACGGCAGGGCATGGGCACCACCCTCACCGCGCTGCTGCTCGCCCGTACCGGTGCCTGCCTCGCCCTGGCCCACGTCGGCGACTCCCGGGCGTACCTGCTGCGCGGCGGCACGATGACCCAGCTCACCCGGGACGACACCTTCGTGCAGATGCTGGTCGACGAGGGGGTGATCAGCCCGGAGGAGGCGCACAGCCATCCCCGCCGGGCGGTGGTCACCCGGGCCCTACAGGGCGAGCCGGTCACCCCCACCTACACCACCGTGGTACCCCAGCCCGGCGACCGGTGGCTGCTGTGCAGCGACGGGTTGTCCAATGTGGTCCGCCCGGACAGCCTGGCCGAGGCGCTGCTCGGCTACCCCGACCCGGCCGGCTGCGCACAGCGGCTGGTCGACCTGGCCCTGCGAGCCGGCGGGCCGGACAACATCACCGTCGTGGTCGCGGACGTCGTCGACACTCCCTGACCACACCCGCGCCGGCTCCTCGACGGGTACGACGCAGCTGAGGCGTCGAGCGTGGCAACGCGTGGTCCAGGCTGACGAAGGTTCAGCGGCCGGCTACCCGCGGCGGGGTTGCAGGCCGCGGGTCGGGGGCGCCCCGGTCGGGTCCGCCGGCCACGGATGCCGGGGATAGCGACCGCGCAACTCGGCACGTACCTGCGGATAGCCGGTCCGCCAGAACGAGGCGAGGTCCCGGGTCACCGCGACCGGACGGCCGGCCGGGGAGAGCAGGTGCAGCAGCACCGGCACCCGCCCGTCGGCGATCCGGGGCACGTCCCGCCACCCGAACGTCTCCTGCAACTTGACCGCCAGAACCGGTGCCGCCGGATCGGAGTAGTCCACCCGGTAGCGTGACCCGCTCGGCACGGCGAGCCGCTCCGGGGCCAGTTCGTCCAGCCGGGCCGCCTCGCGCCACGGCAGCAGCCGGCGGAGTGCCGCCGGGACGTCGATCCGGGCCAGGTCGGCCCGACGCCGGGCGGTGGCCAGCTCCGGACCGAGCCACTCGTCGGCCCGGTCCAGCAGGGCCGCGTCGGTCACCTCCGGCCACTCACCGCCGAGGGCCTGCCGGCAGAACGCCAGCCGAGCCCGCAGCTCCCGCGCCGGCCGGGTCCAGGCCAGCAGGTCGAGACCGACCTGACGCAACCCGTCCCGCAGCGCGGCGGCGACCCGGGCCGGATCCGGCCGGGCCAGCGGGCGGTCCAGCAGCACTATCGCGCCCAGCCGCTGCACCTCGCGGGCCACCACGTCCTCGCCGGACCAGGCGATCTCCTGCTCGCGCCGGAGCAGCGCGGCACCGGCCTCCCGGGCGGTGGCCCCGTCCACCACCGCCGCCTGACGGATCACCGCACCCCGGCGTCCCGGTGCCCGGTCGGCCACCGAGATCGCCAGCCACTCCGCCCCGGCCAGCGGCGAGCCCGGCGCCAGGTCCGCCGCGGTGCCTCCGGCCATCAGGTACGTCTCGGCGCCGGCCTGCCGGGCCCGGGCCAGCCGCTCCGGGTACGCCAGCCCGACCAGCAGCCCGGCGGCCAGGTCGTCCGGCAGCTCCGGCCCGGCCTGCCGGCCGTCCCGCCCGGCCCGTCGGTTGTCGGCCCTGTTCCGTCGGTCGTCGGGCCCGTTCCGTCGGTTGTCGGGGCCGTTCCGTCGGTTGTCGGGGCCGGTCCGTCGGTCGTCGGGCCCGTTTCGTTGGTCGTCGGGCCCGCCTTGTCGGTCGTCCGGCCCGGCGGAGGGGGGCGACTCGGCGGAGGTGGGCGACTCGTCGAGGGCGGCCCGAAGCCGGTTCACCTCCGCCCGCCACCTGGTGCCGGCGGGGTCCGTACCGGAGCGGAGCCGGCGCCAGGTGGCGACCAGGTCGTCACCGGGAGCGGACTCGGCGAGCACCGCGACCACCTCGGCGGCCCGGTGCGGTCGCACCCGGGCAGCGCCGTCCAGCAGCGCCCGGGCCAGCCGTGGATGCGCGCCGACCGCTGCGATCGCCCGGCCCCGTCCGGTCACCCGGCCGTCCGGGGCGACCGCACCGAGTGCCTCCAGAGTGGCCCGGGCCACCTGCATCGCCGCCGCCGGAGGCGGATCCGGCAACGCCAGCCCGGTGCCGTCCGGACGCCCCCAGCAGGCGAGCTGGAGCGCGAAGGAGGTGAGGTCGGCTACCGCGATCTCCGGCTCGGGCTGCGCGGGCAACCGGTCGTGGTCCGCTGCCGACCAGCACCGGTAGACCCGGCCCGGCGCCTCCCGGCCGGCCCGCCCGGCCCGCTGGGTCGCCGCCGCCCGGGAGACCGGCACCGTCACCAGCGCGCCGAGTCCACGGGCCAGGTCGGTCCGGGCCACCCGGCTCAGCCCGGCGTCGACCACCACCCGCACCCCGGGCACGGTGAGGCTGGTCTCCGCGACGGCGGTGGCCAGCACGACCCGGCGTCGACCGGCGGCCGGGCGGAGCGCGGCGTCCTGCTCGGCACTGGACTGCCGGCCGTGCAGGCGTACCAGGTCGGTGCCGGCCAGCCCGGTCAGCCGGCCGGCGACACCGTTGATCTCCCCGGCGCCGGGGAGGAAGACGAGCAGGTCGCCGTCGTGCTCGGCCAGCGCCCGGCGTACGGTCGCCGCCAGGTGGTCGAGCAGCCGGGGATCGACCCGCAGCCCGTGCGGCGGATCCACCGGCCGGGGCGGCGGTACCCAGACCACGTCCACCGGGTATGCCCGACCCTCGGCACGCAGCACCGGGGCCGGCTCCGCGGCCGTGCCGAGCAGCGCGCCGAGCCGCTCCTCCTGGGCGGTCGCGGACATCGCCAGCAGGTGCAGCTCCGGCCGGAGCGCCGCCCGGACCTCGATGCCGAACGCCAGGGCCAGATCGGCGTCGAGCTGCCGCTCGTGAGCCTCGTCGAGGAGTACCGCACCGACACCGGGCAACTCCGGATCATGCTGGAGCCGCTGCACGAGCAGGCCGGTGGTGACCACCTCGATCCGGGTCCGGGCACTGGTCCGGCGCTCGCCGCGCACCGCGTACCCGACGGTCTCGCCGACCCGTTCGCCGCGCAGCTCCGCCATCCGGCGGGCGGCGGCCCGGGCCGCGACCCGGCGCGGCTGTGCGACGACGATCCGCCCGTCGACCTGGTCGGCCAGCGCCAGCGGGACCAGCGTGGTCTTGCCGGCCCCGGGCGGCGCCACCAGCACTGCGGCGCCACGCTCCGCCAGCGCCTCGGTCAGGGCCGGCAGGATGTGCCGGACCGGCAGGTCGGCGGCGGATTCGGACGGTGACACCGGGCCAGTGTCGCACCGGCGGCACCGGCGGACGGGATCCGGGCGGGCCGCGGTCAATCCCGGGGCAGCAGCGGGCCGAGCGGTCCAAGGTCCAGGTTGAGGTCCTCCGGCGTCAGGCCGAAGTGCTCCCGCAACTCCGTCATCTGCTCGTCCAGCGCCATCAGGGTGTTGCCGACCCGCTCGATCTGCTCCTCGGTCAGGTCACCCTGGTCGATCCGGCGCAGCGCCTGCCGTTCCGTCAACTGCCGCAGCAGCTCCACGATGGTGAGCACCAGCCCGGCCAGGCCACGCTCGACCCCACCCCGGTCCACCTCGACCCGCCCCGGCCGGGGCTGCTCCGGGCTCAGCACGGCGTACCGCCGTCGGTCGCGTCCCGTCCGTCGGCGGCGCGTACGGAGGCGAGCAGCGCCCGCAGCGAGACGTAGACCAGGTCCACGTCGGCGATCGACAGCACCAGGTCGCCACTGACCACGACTCCGGTGGCGAGTACCCGGTCGAGCAGGTCGACCAGCGCGACCGGCCGGCTGTCCACCACCTCCCGCCCGGTCACCGCCGCACCCCAGCAGCGTGGGCCGCGCCGGTACCGGTGTCGTCGAGCCCGCCGGTGTCGTCGAGCCCGGCGAACGAGTACGGCGGCCACGGGCCGGTCAGCTCCAGCCGGAGCATCGGGTACCGGGCACCCAGCTCCCGGACCAGGTTCCCGAAACCCGCCGCCCGGCCGCCGGGCAGCAGGTAGGCGCCGTTGAGCACCATCGGGTCCGGTACCCCGGTCAGGCTCCGGTCCTGCGGCCGGTGCCGGCGGGCGGCCTCGGCGTACCCGGCCAGCGCCGCGTGTACCGCTTCGGCGCCCTCCGCCGCAGCCTGCCGGGCCGCCTCACCCGCCGTGAGCGCGGCGCGCCGGCGGCGCAGGTACTCCGCCCCGGCACCGCCGCCGGCCGACCGCGCGGCCGTCGTCGCCGACTCGTCGGCCACCCGCATCGAGCACGCCTTCACGCCCCACTCGGCCCGGTCGGTGAGCCGGTCGAGGGCGGCGGCGAATCCCGTCCGCCGCTCGTGCAGCCCTGCCCGGAGCGCCGGCTCGTCCCGGTAGACGGTGGCCAGCCGGGTCGGCAGGGCCGGGCCGAGCCGCCAGACCGCCTCGATGACCCGGTGGTGGGCGTTCGCCGCCGCCTCCAGCCAGCGCAGGTCGCCCAGGTTGCGGTGCAGCGCCGCCTCGCCGTACTCGTCGAGATCCACCGGCGTCACCACCGCGACCAGCTCGTCGACCCGTACCACCTCGACCGGACTCCCGCCGGTACCGGTGAGCCCGGCCATCCGTTCGGGCCGCAGGTGCCGGGTCACGGCGTGCAGCCAGATCCCGGATCCGCCGCTCATCGTTCCTCCTCCGTCCGCCGATCGGTCAGGTCCGGCAGCGCCCGGTCGGACCGCCCCGCGTCGGAACCCGACCCGACGGACGGGCGGGAACGGCCGCCGAGGAACGGATCGTGCTCCCACCAGTCGATCCCCATCTCCCGCGCGGTGTCGACGGAGGCGACCACCAGGCGCAGCTTGATGGTCAGCAGTTCGATGTCGAGCAGGTTCACCCGGATGTCACCGGCGATCACCACGCCACGGTCGAGTACCCGCTCCAGGATGTCCGCCAGGTTGCCGGTGTCGCTGGTCGCCGGGCGGCCGTGGCCGTAGGCCGGTTGTGGCATCGACATGTCGGTCACCCCGCTCCGGTTCCGCTGTCGCCGCGGCCGCGCGGATAGCGCCGGGTCCGCCGATAGCCGGCCAACTCCCCGCCGGTGTCCAACTCCGTCCGATAGACCGCGAGGATGTCCGCCGAGGAGGGCACCCGGGCGTCCTCGACGACCTCCACGCCGACCACCCAGCCTCGCTCCGTGCGGTCCAGCGAGGTGACTCCGGTGACCTGCTTGCCGGTCAGGCCGGCGATGTGCCGCGCGCCGTTCCGGGCCGCGACCTGTGCGGAGACCACTGCGGCCGGGCTCGCACGCCGCCGTGCCGGCCGCCGCCGGCCCTCGGTCCGATCGTCGTCGTAGTAGTAGTGGTTGTCAGCCTGGTCGTCCGAGCCGGCGTCGGCCCGGTCGTCGTCGTACTCGTACTCGTCCTCGTCCTCGTCCTCAGTCTGGTCGTCGTCGTACTTGTCCTCAGCCTCGTCGTCGGTCCGGTCCCGCTCGTCCGCGTCGTCGTCGTACCGGTAGTCGTCGGGGCGGTCGTCCTCCTCGCGGTAGTCGGCCTCCTCGCGGTGGTCGTCGGCCTGGTCCGGGTAGCCGTCGTGTTCCCGGTAGCGGTCGGCGCGGTGAGTGCGCGCGGCCATGTCATCTCCCTTCGGGTACCGCGTCCGACACATCGGGTCGGGCGATCAGGCGGTCGAGGATCCGCTGCTCTGCCTGCGCGAGTTCCGGTTCGGAGATCTCGCCGGCCGCCGCCGCCTCGGCCAGCTCGGTCAACTCGCGCTGCACGTTGACCGGGTCGTGCAGTTCGCGTTCCGCCTGGTCGCGGAGGAGCCGGGCCAGCCCGGTCAGTCCGCGTACCGGGCCGAGCGGCAGGGAGAGCAGGATGCCCAACACGGCCGTCACCGCCCCGACGCGGAGGGGACGAAGTCCCAGGGCGCGGCGGGGCCGACCGTCCGCACGGTCGCCCAGTCCCGCCACGCGTCGGCGAGGTCCCGCACCGCGTCCGTGAAGGCCGCCCGGCGCCGTCGCTCGACCAGGAACGCGACCCGGGCGGCGTCCTGCTCGTGGTGCGCCGGCAGCGGCGCCTCGGCCAGGCAGTACGGGGCGAGCGCTCCGGTCAGCCACTCGGTGTCGGCCGCCCGGTGCGCCTCCACCGCCCGAGCGACGATCTCGCCGAGCCGGATCCGCAGGTCGACGTCGGCCTCCGCCGGCCGGTCCCGCAGCCGGTCGCGCAGGTCGGCGGCCTCCGGCTCCTCGGCCAGTACGCCGGCCAGCAGGGCCCGCTCGACGTACCGGGCCCGGACGACGTACTCGACCCGGCCGTCCAGCTCGGCCAGCGCGGCCCGGTACTCGTCGTGGCGCAGCGCCAGCAGTTCGGTCACCGCCGCCGTACTCGGCAGCACCGTGCCGAACCGGACCGGCAGTACCGGGACCTCGGCGGTCACCGCGACGCCGTCCAGCAGGTCACGGTAGGCCAGCAGGTCCTCCGGACGTCCCAGCCGTACGTCCAGGGGCGTCTCGCTGACCAGGGCGGCGACGTCGCCGTACCGGATCGTGCCGACCGGCCCGAGCGGGTCGCCCAGGCCACGGGCCTGCGGGGTCACCTCGACATCCGCCGGTACCAGACCGTAGAGGAGCTGCCCGGCACCGGAGTCGACGGTGGACGTGGGTGCCATCTCAGTCCTCCTCCCGGCGACGGCGGCGTGGGACGCGGTCCCGCTCCCGGCCGCTGCCGCCGACGATCTCGCCGAGGGCGTCCCCGGCCTTCTCCGCCAGTCCGGCCTTCGGGCCGGACACGAGGTCGGGCAGACCCTTGTCCCGGGTCGCCGACAGGTCGAGTCGATTCGTCGCCTCGGCGAACCGCAGGTAGGTGTCGACGCTGGCCACCACGACCCGGGCGTCGACGGTCAGCAGCCGGATGCCGACCAGGCTGATCGCCAGGTGGGCGTCGATGACCACGCCCTTGTCCAGGATCATTCCGACCACCTCGGCGAGGTCCGAGGAGCCGCCTCCACCGGACGGGGTGCCGCCCGTCCGTCGCACGATCTCCGTCATCGCCGTCCTCCTCCACCGCCGCTACGTCCGACCCGCTCGGCACGGACCCGCTCGATACCGCCGTCACTGCGTTTGGCACGGCCGCCGCTAGGCTCCGCACGGCCACCGCTACGTTCGGCACGGCCACCGCTACGTTCGGTACTGTCGTCGCTACGTTCGGCACCGCTGGGCCCGCCGCCGCCGCGTCCGGTGCGTGCGTCCCCGCCCCGGCCGCTGGCGCCGGACCGTTCCGTCGCGTCCCGGCGCCGCTGCCCGGCGCCGTCCGGCGGTTCGGCCGAGTCGTCGTCGCGGACGACCTGCCCTTCCCGGATCTCACCCCGCCAGCCCTGGATCTCGTCCGGGTGCAGGATCGCCCGGGTCATCACGTGCCGGGCGAAGTGCTTGAGTTCGAGGCGTACCCGGCGGCCCTGGGCCCGCCAGAGGTTGCCGGTCCGCTCGAACAGGCCCTGCGGGTGGTACTCGAGAACCAGCAGGATCCGGGTCAGGTCGGGGGCAATCTCGTGAAAGGTCACCGCGCCGTCGACCGAGCCCTTGTCACCGGTGGACCGCCACACGATCCGCTCGTCCGGGACCTGTTCGCTGACCGTGGACCGCCAACTGCGGTGTGACCAGAAGATCTGTGCCTTCCAGGTCAGTTCCTCGGCCGAGGTCCGCTCGACGTGCTCCACCTTCTTCATGAACCGGGGGAAGTCCTCGAACCGGGTCCACTGGTCGTACGCCAGCCGCCGTGGCACGCCGACGTCGATCGACTCCACGATGTTGGTCACCTTGAGCTTCTGCTCCGCGCCGCCGCCCCGGCCCAGCGCCGTCCGGACCCGCTCCTTGACGGCGGCCAGTCCGGCGGCCAGCCCGGCCCGTACCGGGGAGGAACCCCCGGCCAGCCGTTCGGCACCGGCCTTCGCCGCCGGGCCGGACGGGCCGCCGCGCTCGGCGTATCGGGCGAGCCGGTCGGTGGTGCCGCCGATCCGGCTGGTCGCAGCCGCGACGACGTGCTCACCGGCCGCCCCGGCCAGGCCCCGGAGCGCCTCGGTGAGTCCGGCCGAGCCCGCCGCCCGCCCGCAGGTGGGCCGGCTCTTCGCCACGCCGGTGGCCGGGCTCATCGGGTCCTCCGCCGGACCGCAGCGGCCTCGGGCGGAGTCCGGCGTCGGGCCGGTTGCCGGGACGTCGACCCGGGACGCTTCCGCTCGCTTCCCCGCCCGGCAGCCGGACGGGTCCGAGCCAGGTCGTCCGCGTCAGCCGCGTCTTCGCTGTCGTCCACGTCTTCGGTGTCGTCCGCGTCGGCGTCCGGGTGGTCGACGTCGCCGTTCCGCAGCTCGTCGTTCCGCAGGTCGTCCTCGGTGCCCGGCTCCTCGTCCAGCGAGTCGTCGTCCTCGTACCGGTCCTCCTCGAACTCGTCGAGGTCGTCGTCCTCGGCGTCGGCCTGTCGCCGACCCCGGCGGACCGTCGGGCGGATGTCCGAGAGCTTCCGGCGTGAGCGCTCGGCGGGCTCCTCGGGCTCGTCCGGTCGGCCCCGTCCGGCTGCGCGCTGCCGGTCGGTCCGTTCCTGGAGCCCCGCGCTGACCGAGTCGATCCGCCGGGTGACGGCGCTGGTCGCCGCGGCCCGGGTCGCCGCGACCAGCGGTGCGCCCAACTCGGCGATCCGGCCCAGTTCGGAGGAGGCGCCGAGCAGCTTCGCCCCCCGGCGCAGTAGCCGGTGATCGCCGCTGAGTCGTCCGGCCACCACCGCACCGCCCAGCACCGCGACCAGACCCAGTTTCCGGTGTCGGCCGACCAGATAGCCGACACCGGCCCCCAGTGCAATCTGCGTCGCTCTATTCATTCGTCGTCCCCTTTGCTGAGTCCCTGGCGCTGCGGCCATTCGGCGAACGCATTCGTCTAGCCCCAGGCCGTACCCGGGGTGCCGGCGAGGAAAAACGCCTTCCAAAATTGATGTGACGCAGGCCACGGCGCTTTCGGAAACCGGAAACATATCGACCTCTGAGCTGGCAACTCGTCGACAGAGCTCGACGCGACATCAATGGCACGACGGGTGATCGAGGCCGGGAAACGGTAAGCGGACGCGCGAGGAGAAGAGCGTTCGCATCAGGGGCCGGAACGGACGTATGCGCCCACTCTTCGCACTGATTCAGGCTTCTCGGTCGGGTTCACCGGTCGGCGACTTCGGATGTCCTAGACTGGCCCGCCGTGAGCGTGCCGCCGGGCCGGGCCCCGGGAGACCTGCTGGTGCACCTGCGCCGGGCCCGCGACCACGCCGACCGGCACTACGCCGAGTCGCTGGACCTCGGCACCCTCGCGGCGGTGGCCGGGATCAGCAAGTACCACTTCCAGCGCCTCTTCACGGCGACGTACGGGGTCTCCCCGGCGGCGCACCTGAGCCGGCGGCGGGTGGAACGGGCCCAGGACCTGTTGCGGGCCACCAACCTCACCGTCACCGAGGTCTGCCACGCGGTCGGGTTCGCCAGCCTGGGCTCGTTCAGCAGCAGGTTTCGGGAACTGGTCGGCGAGACGCCGCGCGAGTTCCAGCGCCGCTGGGCCGCCAACGGTGCACCCCGGATCCCGGGCTGTTTCGTGTTCATGTGGGGGCTGGCCGAGCGCGGCTCCGCAACCGGGGAGAAGCCGGGGTCCGGCGACCGCTCCTAGCCTGGTCGCATGATTACCAACATCTCGATCACCAGCGTGTTCGTGAAGGATATCGACGCCTCGAAGTCGTTCTACCTCGATGTGCTCGGCTTCGAGGAGCACACCGACATCACCCTCGCGGACGGTTCCTACCGGTGGTGCACGGTCAAGCACCCGAACCAGCCGGAACTACAGGTGCACCTGACGCTTCCCGGGCCGCCGTACTCGCCGGAAATGGTGACCGCGATCAACCGGGAGATGGACGCCGGTGGCGTGTTCGGGATCGGCCTGCAGGTGGACGACTGCCGCAAGACGTACGACGAACTGCGGGCCAAGGGCGTCGAGTTCATCCACACCCCGGAGGAGCGCCCGTACGGCGTCGAGGCGGTGGCCCGGGACAACTCGGGCAACTGGATGGTGCTGGTCGAGTCGCGGGAGTACTCCGCCGCCGACTTCGACTGACTCCGACTCCCCTGCTGGCCTGCCGTGGTCAGAGGTGGAAGTCGCGGCGCATGAGCCGCGCCGTTCGGGTGGGACACCGGCCGCCGGGTAGGGCGGAGGTGTGTCTGCGCTCAGTACGTGTCGGCGAGTTGGCTGCGGAGTTTGGTGAGGGCGCGGGTGAGGAGGCGGCTGATGTGCATTTGGGAGACGCCGATTTGTTCGGCGATCTGGGATTGGGTGAGGTTGCCGTAGAAGCGGAGGGTGAGGATTTTTTGTTCGCGTTGGTCGAGGGTGGCGAGGGCGGGGCCGAGGGCGACGCGGAGTTCGGCGAGTTCGTATTCGTTGTCTTCGGTGCCGAGGAGGTCGCCGAGTTCGGTGGTGCGGTCGCCGTCGCCGGTGGGGGTGGACAGGGAGACGGCGTTGTAGGCGCGGGCGCCTTCGAGTCCTTCGAGGATTTCTTCTTCGGTGAGGTGGAGGTGGGTGGCGATGTCGGTGATGGTGGGGGAGCGGCCGAGGGTTTGCAGGAGGGTGCTGTTGGCTTCGCTGATGGCGAGGCGGAGTTCTTGGAGGCGGCGGGGGACGCGGATGTCCCAGGTGCGGTCGCGGAAGTGTCGTTTGAGTTCGCCGATGATGGTGGGGATGGCGTAGCCGGCGAAGTCGACGCCGCGGGTGGGGTCCCATTTGTCGATGGCTTTGATGAGGCCGACGGCGGCGGTTTGGGTGAGGTCGTCGGTGGGTTCGCCGCGTCCGCTGTAGCGGTGGGCGAGGTGGTGGGCGAGGGGGAGCCAGGCTTCGATGGCTTTGTCGCGGAGGGCGGGTCGGGAGGGGTGGTGTGCGGGTAGGGCGGTCATGGCGTGGAGTAGGTCGGTGGCGGTGTCGGTGAGGGCGTGGTTGTCGGTCCGGGTGGTGGTTGTGGTGGCGGTCATGGTGGTCCTCCCTGCGCTGAAGTGGTGGCGGGGACGGGGGTTGTCCGGTGGTGGGTGGTCGGTTGGTGGGTGGTGGTGTGGCTGTTCAGGCATCACCTTAGCCCGTTGGTATTGGTTGAGGCTAGCCGAACGGCTGATGTA
>NZ_JAWQRR010000042.1:0-199104 GCF_033446045.1 Plantactinospora sp. KLBMP9567
CGCGCTCTACGCCGCGCTGGACGTCGCTGTCGGTAGTAGCCGCGGCGCCGGCAAGGTGCGGACCTCAGGATGGCTCCGGCGGGCGCACGTGCGGAGCCAGTCGTTCTCCAGCAGCGAGATTGTCACGCCAGTAGCGGTAGACCGGGCCGTGCACCACCTCAACCGACCCGGCTGCGACGAGACAGGAAAGAAGATCGCCCCCGGCCGGTGCATCGACGTCGAAGGCAACGACCACTGGTGATTCTTCACCGATATGCCGACGCACCAGTGCGCGCTCTGCAAGGTTGGGTTCCCGGAACCGAGGATCCCAGAACTGGGTCGGGCAGGCCAGGTATGCGACGTCGGTGAAGACCACCTCGAGACCGTGGTGGTAGGTCAGGTCGTGTCCCGCGGCCAACCGAAGCTGGGAGCCGTCGAAGTGCAGTACGTCCCAGTCCCACCAGGATCCCCCAGGCAGTTCAATCACACCGCCGATCCTCCCATCGGTGGTCAGTCAATGAACCGAGCCGGCATCCGGATCTGCCACGATGCGCGCTCTGTCCAGCTTGCGATAGCCGAGCCGTGGTCCGACTGCCTCCGGGCTCTGCGGGATGTAGGTTCACCTGGCGCTAGGGCCTGTGTCGAAGTCACAGGCGGTCGCGCCGCAGCGTGATGGCAGGCCGGCCGGAGTTGGCGAGGTCGATGCGCCAGTCGTTGCTGCGCATCAGGGAACCGCTACCCAGCGGGTACTCGAAGTTGCAGGGGCCGAGGAGAGTGAAGCCAAGGCGGTGGCAGAGCGCGTTGGAGGGGGCGTTCTCGGCTGAGGGGAACGCGTGCAGGCTGTGGGGCGCGCCGGGGTGGCGGGCAAGCTCGCGGACGATGGTGATCAGGGCGGTGCCGGCTGCGGAGGCAATGCCTCGGCTCTGGTAGGGCGGTAGGACGTTCCAGCCGGTCTCGTAAATCTGCTCACCCTGCCAGTCACGCTGGTGATAGGCGATGCTGCCGACCATCTCGTCGCGAAGCAGTACGGCGAACATGCAGCCGCGACCAGTTGCCGGCATGGCAAGGTATCGGCGGTGCCGGGCAAGCAGTTGTTCCTCCGGCTCGGGACCGCCGACATGTCGACGCATCTGCGGAGTGTTGATCCGGCGCAGGAGGTCGAGCGCGGATTCCGACCAAGGCTCAAGACGAACGTCCATGCCGCGCAGCCTGGCAGGCGTCGGGATCATCAAGCACCTCATTTCGGCCGGGTGCGGCTTTCGCCCGCCTGTACAACTCGGGTCTGCGCCCCATCCGGCGGTAACGGGGTGACGAAAACCCGACGCGTCGGTGATCGATACGTAGCGAGGTCTCCGGTAGATGGTTCATCGACGAAGAAGACCATCAGCACGGAGACCTCGTGGCCACTGTAGCGGTGACGAGGCGGCACGACATGACGACGCGAACTGGGCGGCCCTGGAGCCGGTGTTGCCCGTGGGACGTAGGCCGGGTCGGCCGCCGAGATGGACGAAGCGGCAGCTCATTGACGGGATCCGGTGGCGGATCCGAGTCGCGCCCCGGGGCGGGACATACCGGAGTGCTACGGGTCCTGGGCGGCGTGTTTCGCCGCTGGCAGCGCGGCGGGACCTGGGCGAAGATCCTGACCAGGTTGCAGGCGGTGGCCGACGCGGCTGGGCGCATCACGTGAGATGTGTCGGTCGACTCGTCTTCGGCCCGGGCGCACCAGCATGCCGCTGGCGCGCGCAAAAGGGGGATCTACAGGCTGAGTCGCCGGGTGGCGTCATCACCGAGCCGGACGATCACGCCTTGGGGCGGTCGCGGGGTGGGTTGACCACCAAGCTGCATCTAGCCTGCGAGCAGGGGCAGAAGCCACTGTCGATCGTGTTGACCGCCGGGCAGCGCGGGGACAGCCCGCAGCCACCGTGCAGATCGCCGCCATCAACGAGTGGCTGTGACCGACTTCGACACAGGCCCTAACAGCGTTCATGGCCGGTGAGCACGAATCGACCCGTGAGTGGCTGGCTCGTGGCTTTCTGCTTGTCGAGGAGTACTACCCACCACATCTGCACCACCTCGGCCCGAGCTAGGGCTATCGCCGAGGCCCACCTGGTTCTGTCAGTCGGTTCGGGTCCCACTTGAGTGAGTCTTCGGAGCCCATTCCTCAGGGGCCAGATGCTGTGTTCGTGAGTTAGGGACCCACCGTCGTCGGCTGGCACTTGCTGTTGCTCCAGCGACGCGACGTTTGTTTACTGAGTCGATGCATGCCCCGGGCGCCGATTTATCCGGTTCTGACGTAGCGGCTCGTCCTGACGCCAGTCGGTCGAGACGATGTCGATGACCTGCCCCTCTTGTATAGCGATCCAGTCGTCACGTATTGGACCGGGCCCTGGACCCGCGCTGGTGTGGAGGCGTGGGCCGCGGACATGGCGGCCGGGTGGACGGCGGACGGAGTCGGTAAGTGGATGGCGCGGGCCCGATCGGACGGGTCGCTCGTGGGACGCGGTGGCTTCACCCGCTTTGACCTCGCTGGTGAGATAGTGCTCGAGCTTGGCTGGGCGGTACGCGACGCCCGCACGGGCCGTGGCTATGCGACGGAGCTCGGCCGGGCGGCGCTGGACTGGGCGGTAACCCACCACGCGGATCTGCCGATCGTGGCGTTCACCGAGGTGCACAACCGTGCCTCGCGGGCGGTCATGGAGCGGCTCGGGATGCGACCAGCGGGCATCATCCGGCGTGATGGACTTGTCGAAGTACATCTCTGGGTTGTGACGCCTGCTCTTCGCTACCCCGCAAGAGACGCGTCCCACCCGGATGGGATCACCCACCAGGAACCGAACGTGGGAACGCAAGTGCCAGATCCCGATCACGCCGAGCGGAGGCCGATCGCCGTCGAAGATTCTCGTTGCTGATTTCGACAGGTCAGTCTTTCTCTTCGCCGACATCCTTCCCCTCTTCGGCGAACGCTTTGAAATCCTGCATGTGCTGTTGCGACTGCTTGTGGAAGGCGCTGGGCATTAGGAGCCCCACCAGCCGCATCAGCAGGCCGCTGAACCGGTATTCGCTCTCGCTCTCCCAGAGCGTCGTCTCTGGATTGGCTTCGGTCAGCCGATCGCGTACGACACTCCACATGCCCGCGCCGACGGTCTCGCGGTCGAAGTGCACAACGACCTCTTTGGGGATCCCGTGCAGGTCTGCCGGCTCCCGGCGTGTGATCGTTTCGATGCACTCGAACTTCCGCTTTCCCGACTGCATCACGACCCGAGATTTGGTGCCGAGCTGTCCGTGTATCCCGTTCACGGGCTCGTGCAGCACCATGCCTCGCAGCCACTTCGGTAGGTGTGTCGGGTCGGCGAGCAGCTGAACCACTTTCTCTCGCGGCAGGGCGATCTCGATCGAGTTGGTGTACTTCATGGCGCGGATTCCCTTCTGGGTGTGGGACAACATGCTGTTGTGCTGCTCGTCTTGCTCCTCGAGGGAGAGGTGTGGAATCCGTTTCGCGATTGACAATTCTCATCGGCGGTGGAGGCCCCAGGAATGCCGGTCAGCCCACCGCAGCGGGGATGTCAGATCGGGTCGGGTGCGTAGAACTTGGTGGTGGCCTCGACTGCGGCTGCGACGTGCTCCGGTTCGCCGCCGGCGGCCAGGTGAGCCTCGCCCCAGGCCGCGGCGCTGCGCCGGATGAACTCGCGCCCTTCGGGCGACTTCTCAAGCACCTCGCGGTCGGCGGTCTCGCCAGCGGCCAACATCCGGGCCAGGGCGAGGAGAGCCAGGCGAGCGCCCTCGGTCCGCACCGACGCGAACCCGCTGTCACGCAGCACCCGCAGATGCTGTGAGACAGCCGGCTGGGAGATGGCGAACTCGGCCCGGATCACGTCCGTAATCGCGCCAGAGGTCTGCTCACCGTCGGCGAGCAGCTCCAGAATGCGCCGGCGTCGAGGGTCGCCGAGGATGTCGAACGCGTGCATGAATAGGGATTGTACCGGCTATCACTTATATAAGCCAACACTGGCATTCTGACGAAACGGCCGAGCAGATCTACCACCAGCTGCACACCAAAGATCCGTCGTGGCAAGTAGGCCGGAGCGGAATACACCCGGACGCCCCTTTCGCCCTTTACCGGCTCTGAATGCCTGGCGATCGGCTCGATGCCCAGGTCGACTCGTCGTTCGGACGTGACAGGCTGCTGTGGCGGAGACTGGCCCGAGCGGCTCTTTCGTACCCGTGCGCTTATCGGGCGCACGCCGGGCTTGCGGACGGCGAGCATGATGCTCGCGGCCCGTACGCAGGACCGGTTGACCGCGACGCTCGCCCCTCGGCTGGACGTTGACGATAGCGACCTGCGGCTGCGACTGGCAGTCGAGAATCGCCCTGGGCGCCTATCGCTGTGGCGCGAAGGACTGGATCTCCGACCGTAAACATGGAGGCAGGAAGCTGCTCGTCGATCGGATCCGGGCGGCCTCCGACGCTGTTTCCGACGTTACCGGACGGTTTGGGGGTCGTAGCCCAGCGCCGAATGCCCCGCTGAAGGGCGTCTCGTAACTTGGTGACGGCGTTGCCCGGCAACGGTACTGGTGTCATCATCCCACCAAGATGGTGCCGGGAGCGGTGTCGGCCAGTTGTCCTCCGGGTTCAGCGCGTCGCGGGGGTGGCCGTGCGGGCCGTTCCCGCCAGGTCGTCGATGTGGATGCTTAACGTCTCGGCGAATTCCTGGGCGATGTCCAGTTGCTTGCGCAGCGCCTCGCAGCGCGCCTGCACGGCGGCCCGGTACTCCAGCAGCGTGTTGAGTAGCCGGGTCCGCTCGGTCTTCGGCAGCCGGGTGCCGCTGCCGAGCCGGTCGACGATCTCCAGCAGTTCGCGCATCTGGTCGAGGGAGAAGTCCAGCGGCTTCATCCGTTTGATCACCTGGAGCCGGTCGACGTCCTCGTCGGTGTAGAGGCGGAAGCCGCCCTGGCTGCGTGCTGACGGGACGACGAGGTCCACCTCTTCGTAGTAGCGGATGGTGCGCAGGCTCAGGCCGGTCCGCTCGGCGACCTCACCGATCTGCATCAACCCGTTGCCGGCCATGGCGCCACATCGCCTCCCTTGATCAGCCCTGTTGTCCGATGATGTCTGGCTACTCCCGCGGCAGCGGGGCATTCGCTAGCCTATCGGCCGGTAATGACGTACCAGCTGAGGCCGGCAGGTCCTGCCTCGCGCTCAACGTCACGTCTGGCCAATTCGGGACGTGGCCCCGGTGTCGAGGGCCGCCAGCGCGCTGCCCACCGCCCAGATCCCGGCTGACGATTCCACCCGCAGGCCCCAGAGCACCGGAACATCGCTCTCACCCCGACGGGCGCCGCAGATCGCCGCCGTCATCGCCGCGACCGTGTCCGGGTCGCCACCATGCAGAGGGCGAACGTACTACCTTCCGTGGCCGCTCCGGGCTGGCCAGGAAGGCCGCCAACGCCGCCGGCACGGATTCCAGCGCACTGACTCCGTTGCCCGCCGTCTCCGCGACCTGTTGCGGACCGGCGCCCTGACGGGTGAGCGCACCCACCTGGGAGAGCGCGCCGCGGAACTCGGGCGTCTGTACATGCGCGGCGAGGATGGAGTCGGCGTCGACCAGCTCCGACCTCGTCGACCGGGCGGCCGTCGCCACCGCGACCGCCTGCGCCACCGCCCCGTCCTGCTGCGACGGATGGGCGTGGGTGACCGCGGCGGCCCGACGCGCCCGGGCCGCGACGGCGGACAGCCCCAGGCCGGGCACCAGGCCCACGGGCGCCACCCGCATCGCCGCGACGTTGCCGTACGACCCCTGCCCGTCGAGCAGCTCGGTCGACGTCTGCGACCACGGCGCTCCGGAGACGAGGCGGGCGAACTGGCCGCTGGCTCCCGGTCCGTAGCCGCGATCGGGGTCGCGGGACCATTCCGCGGCGAACTCCGCCGCCAGTTCGTCCTGGTCGACGGTGCCCCGGTGTCGGCTCAGGTGGTCGGCCAGCACCAGCATCAGCGCGGTGTCGTCGGTCCAGCGCAGCCGCGGCGGTGGCGTCTCCAGCCGCCGGTGCACCTCCGTCGACAGCGCCCTCGTACGGCGCCCCGAGGGCGTCCCCGCACGCGGCCACATGATCTCCCCCGGAACTGCTGAGACCAGGAAGCCTCTGCGGTCAGCGAACCCACTGTCATCATCCCATTCGTCGCATCCGGCTACTCTACCCTCACGGAAGAGCAGGTCTTGTGTGGAGTGGTGTCCGGCGTGCCGAGGCGGCGTCCCGTTGCCGCGCAACTCTGTACCGCCAGGGCCAAGCTCCGCCATCACGCCGCGAAGTCCTGTTGGCAGAAGCTGCCGTGGCCCGGGGTACCGGAGTCGACGTCTCGGTCGTGGTGCCGCCCCACCCTCTTTTTCGCCAGCTCAGGGGCGGGAGGCCGTGGCTCAGTGTCCGACCTTGAGTCGTCCGGCGAGGTTGTTGTGCAGGCGGGCGCTGCCCTTGTTCAGTTCGATGATCTCGACGTGCTTTCCCCGGGAGGCGTACTTGGTGGTGATCGCGTCGAGCGCGGCGACGGAGGAGGCGTCCCAGACGTGGGCGTGGGTCATGTCGATCACCACATTCTCCGGGTCGCCCGTGTAGTCGAACTGGTGGACCAGGTCGTTGCTGGAGGCGAAGAAGAGTTCGCCGTGTACCGAGTAGATCCTGGTACCGCCTTCGGGATCGAGGACGCTGGTCACCTCGACCAGGTGCGCGACGCGCCGGGCGAAGATCACCATGGCGACCAGGACGCCGGCGACCACGCCGATCGCCAGGTTGTGGGTGGCCAGTACGACGGCGACGGTCGAGAGCATCACCAGGGTCTCGCCCAGCGGCATCCGCTTGAGGGTGGCCGGGGCGACGCTGTGCCAGTCGAACGTCGACACGGCGACAATGATCATGACGGCGACCAGGGCGGCCATCGGGATCGCGGCGACGACGTCGCCGAGGGCGACGACCAGGATCAGCAGGAAGACGCCGGACAGGAAGGTGGACAGCCGGGTCCGGGCGCCGGACGCCTTCACGTTGATCATCGTCTGGCCGATCATGGCGCAGCCGCCCATGCCGCCGAAGAAGCCGGTGACGATGTTCGCCACGCCCTGTCCCCAGGACTCGCGGGTCTTGTTGGAGCGGGTGTCGGTGATGTCGTCGACGAGCTTCGCCGTCATCAGCGACTCCATCAGCCCGACCAGTGCCACGCCGAGGGCGTACGGGGCGATGAGCTGGGCCGTCTGCCAGGTGAACGGCACGTCGGGCAGCCCGAGCACGGGCAGGCTGTGCGGGAGCTCGCCCTCGTCACCCACGGTCGGCACGGCCAGGTGGGCCAGCACGGTGATCACGGTCAGCACCACGATCGCGACCAGCGGCGCGGGAACCGCCTTCGTCAGCCGGGGCAGTACCGCCATGATCACCAGTGCGGCCGCCACGAGGGGGTAGACCAGCCACGGCACGCCGAGCAGGTGCGGTACCTGCGCGGCGAAGATGAGGATGGCCAGGGCGTTGACGAACCCGACCATGACGCTGCGCGGGATGAACCGCATCAGCCGGGCCACGCCGAGCACGGCTAGGACCACCTGGATCACACCGCCGAGGATGACCGCCGCGATCAGGTAACCGAGGCCGTGGTCACGGGCGAGCGGAGCGACGACCAGGGCGATCGCTCCCGTCGCCGCAGAGATCATCGCCGGACGCCCCCCGCAGATCGCGATCGTCACCGCCATCGTGAAGGACGCGAACAGCCCCACCCGCGGATCGACACCGGCCAGGATCGAGAAGGAGATCGCCTCCGGGATCAACGCCAGGGCGACGACCAGACCGGCGAGGACCTCGGTACGCAGCACCCGAGGTGACAGCCAGGACGGGCGGGACAGACGCGGTCGCGAGACCGCGGGCAGCAACGAAGACATACAGCCATTTCCGCTAGAGGTACGCGCCGAGGCGCCCGAGTGCGCCCCCGGGTGAGGCAGCAGGCTCGGACAAAAGATGACGGACCGAGATTTCCATGGCGTTTCCAGGCGTCGTCGCCTCGAATACCGTCGCCGCCCGAGGTGGCCAGCACCCCTGCGGCGGCACGCCCAACTCTACTGTCTGGTGAGAGAAGGGTTTACCCAGAGTGGTGATCATCACCGGTCGCCGAGTCGACCCGCCAGGTGACGGGTTCGCCCTGCGCGCCGCCATGGCCGTGCCTCGGCCCCGGTCGCCATCCCTACCCTAACGTTAGGTACAAGATGCGGTGAGGTTCGGGACGTTGTCCTATGCGGGGGTGTTCATGAAGCGCCAGCCTGCCTGCCCAAACCACGCCCGACCCGACGTACTCGAAATGTTGGGCCGGCTGCCCGACGGCGACTTCCAGCAGCCTCGCGATCTCTGGCAGGAACTGGCCGACGTGCCCGTCGGCGCCTGACGAGAGCGCCGGGCGGGCATGCCCGCCCGGCGCGGACCGCGGCCCAGGATCGACGGCGGTGGGCCCCCCGCGCCCGCCCCCCGGGGGGGGGGGGGCGGGGGGGCGGGGGCGGGCCCAAAACGCGGGGCCCGCGCCCCTGGTGCGCGGGGGGTGCCCCGGGGCCGCCGCCCGCGGGGGGGAAGGGGTCCGGCGTCGCGGGGCCGCTCAATAAGGTCTGGGAGGCTGCGGCATCCGGTCAGGCCAGCGACGACGGTAACGGCACGGCGGAGCCGGTCGCGGCGGCAAGCTCGTCCCCGACATCGCAGATCAGCTCCCGGTAGCGTAGGCGTCGCAGCCAGGGGGCCGGGATCGCCGTCCCGCCGGTACGCGTGGCGGTGAGAGCTCCCGCCATCGCGGCGACCTCGGCGGCGGGTCCGGTCAGCGTCGCTGCGTCCCTGATGGCCGCGGCCGGGTTGTCCGGATGGCGGAGGAAGGCGGCCAGGGCGGCGAGGACCCGCGACTGTGCCGTGCCGTCGAGATCGAGCCGAACCCGTACGTCGCCGGCGGGCCGGTGGCCGACGGCGCCCGCCTGCGAGAGCCGCTCGCCGAACGTGCCGTCGGCGGTGAGGTGGGCCAGTTGATGGACGAACCGGTTGCGATCGAGCGGGCGTGCTGTGCCGGACTGGTGGACGAGTGCCACCGCGCAGGCCAGTCCGACCGCTGCTTCCTGTGTCCGCGGATCCGCCTCGCCGACTGCGGCGACCAGTCGCGCCCGGGCGGCGATCCTGGGCAGTGGCAGCGGTGAGAGACCCACCGGAATGACCGCGCAGACCGTGGTGCCCTCCGCGACGTCCCCGCCGTCCTGCCGTTGGCCGCCTGCGTCCAGCAGTTCGCGCAGCCGGGGAGGATGCTCCTCGCCGACGCTCGTTGCCCACGTCCGGTGTAGGTGGGACACCAGGTCCGCGCTGTCGAGTCGCCGGTCGCGCATGACGCTCAGCCACCGGGCGTAGAGCAGCATCCTCGCGGTGGCGTCGGTGCACGGCAGCGGGTCTTCGGAGCGGGCAACGTTGTCGAAGGTGCCACCGTCCACCGGTCCGGCCCCGTGAAACGCGCTTCCCAGCGCGTGCCCGGAGGCGGCCGCCAGCAGGCAACCGCGTATCCGCAGCCGGGCGCGGCCCGTCGAATGGTCGTGGTGGGTCATCGTCCCAAACATTACTCTTACGTCAGAATAGAGTCTAGGCTGGTCGCGGAGTGGGCTGCACAGCGACGGAATGCTGTGCCCCATCCGTGGGGCCATTCGGTTCGTCCACCAGGTTCGCGGGCCGCATCACTATCGTGACGTAAGAGTAAGTTCAGCGAGAATGAGTGCTGGTCGAGGAATGGCGGATCGGGTGTCGGCAGGTCGTCCGGATCGTGCGGGGCGCATCCGGGGCGCCCTGCTGCTCGCCGTCTGTGCCGACGCCCTGAGTCAGGGGCCGCCGGCCATCGGCGGGCGGAAGATCGCCGACCGTGAAACCCGGATCCCATTGCGGTTCGGAGTCGTCACCCTTCGAATGCTGACGCTGGCCCGACCTCTCGCCGAGCATGGGCGGCAGGTCGACGGGCGGCGGTTGGCCGAACAGTTGTCCGTGGTCCCAGCGCCGGCCGGCGATGCTGGCGGGCCGGCGCAGGTCGGTGGAGCGCCCTGGTCGCCTGCGGCCTGGATCGCTCCGGTCGGTCTGCTGCCCGATGCCCCGCTGCCCGTCATCGAGGCGTTGGCCCGCCGTCACCGCCACCATGACGGCGGCGATGTGTGGTGCCCGCCTCGGTGATCGCGGCACACCCGGCGGCTGGGGGTCCCGGCTGCAGTCGTCGCTGCTGGTCTGGACGGCCGCTCGCGAACTGGCCCGGTCCGCCCTTAGCACCGGTGAACGGCGTGGGTGGGAGGCGTCGGCGGACCGCGCCGGCCACTGAAGATATCCGTGACCGTACTCGCAGTCCGGCGAGCGCGGGGCAGGTAGAGAAGGAGACAGCCGATGAGTCGTCGCTTCGAGGAGATCGACTGGCGCGAGACGCCGATGGGGGCGATCAGCCTGCGGCGACGGCTGGACCCGGCCCTCGACGTCGACGTCTACGAGGTGAAGCTCGATGACGAGTACCTGATGTCGAGTCTGTTCACGGCGGCCGAGGTCGAACTCGCCCGGCTCGCCCTGGCCGAGCTGCACGAGGCTGATCTCGATGTCGTCGTCGGCGGCCTCGGCCTCGGGTACACCGCCGGGGCTGTCCTGGACGACCCGCGGGTACGGACGCTGACCGTGGTCGAAGCGCTCGGTGAGGTGATCTCCTGGCATCGGCGCGGTGTGCTGCCCCTGGCCGGCCGGCTCACCGGGGATCCGCGCTGTCGCCTCGTGCGGGGCGACTTCTTCGCCATGGTGAACGACCCCGCCGGTCTCGATCCCCAGACGCCCGGTCGACGTTTCCACGCCATCCTGGTCGACATCGACCACACCCCGCGACACGTCCTACACCCGAGCCACGACGGGTTCTACACCCCCACCGGCCTGCGTCGCCTCGCCGCCCACCTCCGGCCGGGCGGCGTGTTCGCGCTCTGGTCGGACGACCCGCCCGAGGACGACTTCACCGCGACGCTCGCCGAGGTGTTCCCCGCCGTGCGGGCACACGTCGTCAGGTTCGCCAACCACCTGACGGGCGGCGAGGCCGCCAACACCGTCTACGTCGCGGGCGGGTAGTCCCGGCCGGGCCGGCCGGGCATAGCCCAGCCCTTCCTGACATCCGAGTTCAACCGACTCCCGCGGTACCAGATCAACACTGTCCAGCCCCGCGGGCTCGACCGCCGCGGTAGCGCAGTTGTCGGCGTACTCGCCGCAGCGCAGAGCCATGTACGCCAGCACGTACATGGCTACCATCGACGTCGGCAAGTGCGTGTGAGTGGTCGGCAGTGGCGGCGATGGTCCGTGCTCGAAGCTCACCAACTACGCGACGTGACGGCGGGGGGCGACCCAGCGGCGTGCGGATCTGTCGATGAGCGGATACCTCATAGGGCGGCGGCCTGCCATGCTCAGCCGTGATGAGTGATAACGCGAAGTTGATGCCGGGCGAGGAACGTCAGCCGACACTGAGCCAACGTTCACCTGAACGAACCACCATGTGGGTCTTCCACGGAAACCATGCTCGTTACGCTTCAGGACTCTTCGAGACCTTGGACGCCGGACTCACCTGGGCTGCCGAACACAAGCTCACGGGCACCATGACTGAGTACCGCGTTGGAGGCACCTACGACGTCGCTGTTGAGGAGGGACGTTTCAGACCCTCGCGGGCCCACCACGGCAGCCCGGACCACGTTGCCGGCTTTTCGCCGGGTCTGCGCCACATCCATCTAGCAGACGGGCACCCCGACGATTAGGCATCCGGTCATGCCGCAGTTCGCGCCTTGTCCGGCTACCCGGCCGGCACCGCATGTAGCCGAGTCGCGGACGTCCCTTTCTGCCGTGCCGACGAGCAGATGACCAGCAACCTCGCCCGGGGCTAGCCTGCCGATGTGCCGGCGCTGATCGAGATCGTGTCCCTGATCCATGCCGCCCCGAGCGTGGTGTTCGACCTGGAACTTGATGTGGACGTTCACGCCGCATCCCTGCCTGGCAGCCAGGAGACGGCCACCACCAGCAGCGGTCGACGCCAACTCACGCTCGGGGACGAGGTCACCTTCCACGCCCGCCACCTCGGTGTGCGCTGGCGCATGACCAGCCGAATCACCGCCCACGAACGTCCGCACCGCTTCGTCGACGAACAGACACGCGGGCCCTTCCGCGCCCTACGCCACGAGCACCACTTCGAGGACCTCAATGGCGTCGCAACGCAGATGACCGACCGCATGACCATCAGCGCCCCCTTGGGACCGTTGGGCGCGGTGGTGACCCGGGCACTGATCGCGCCGTACCTACGACACCTGTTGAAGCGCCGGGCAGCACACATCAAGTACCTGGCGGAAGCCCGCCACAGGGCGTGACGATCACGCGAGGCATCCGCAACTGCCGCCGTCCGTGCGCGCCAGCCAGCCGGGGAGCCGTCACGCCCCGTGCCGGACCTTCCGTGCCAGCCGACGTCCGGTCGTGCCGATGTGAGTGCATTCGATTACGCGAAGCAGGTGTGTTGTGCTCGGTGCAGATTCAGTCGGCCGGCCGGTTGCGTCCGCGGAATGTGGCCCGGTAGGCGCTGGGTGAGACTCCCAGTTCGGCTTGGAGGTGTAATCGCATCGACCCGGCGGTGCCGAATCCGGCGGCGACGGCGATGTCGTCGACGGGCATGTCGGTGCGCTCCAGGAGAGCGCACGCCCGCTCTACACGCTGCTGTATGAGCCACCGCCCTGGCGAGGTGCCGATTTCGTCACGGAAACGGCGGGTGAACGTCCGCGTGCTGGTTGACTCCTGGGCTGCCAGTTCCCGTAGCGTGACGGGCCGGTGCAGGTTCGCGAGCGCCCATTCGCGCGCGCGGCTGGTCGAGGAGATTCGAGGATCCGGTATCGGCCGATTGACGTACTGCGCCTGCCCGCCCTCGCGGTGCGGTGGAACGACGGTGCCGCGGGCCACGTCATTGGCGACCGCGGCGCCATGGTCGGTGCGGATCATGTGCAGGCACAAGTCGATGCCCGCTGCCGCACCGGCCGAGGTGAGGACACCGTCGTCATCGGTGTAGAGGACATCGAGGTCGAACACGACGCCCGGGAAGCGACCCCGGGCCTGCGCGGACGAACGCCAATGTGTGGTCGCCCTCCGGCCGGTGAGCAGTCCCGCCGCGGCCAGCACGAACGATCCCGTGCAAATCGAGGCGATTCGTGTCCCGGGTCGAATCTGCGCCAGCGCGGCCGCGAGCGCTGGTTCGAGTGGCCCGTCCTGGGGTTCGTAGTCGGTCTCCGAGCCTGGGATGACGACAGTGTCGGCCTCGGCCAGCGCCTCTGGGCCGTGAGTCACGGTGACGGTGAAATCGGCGTCCGTACGAATTTCGCCGGGCACAAGCGCGCAGGTCACGACCTCGTACAGCGCGGCGCCGACCGACGTGCGGGCCTGGCCAAAGATCCGGTGGACGATGCTGAGCTCGAAGGGCAGCACCCCGTCGCGGACCAGGACGGCCACGCGGTGACGGCCGTCGTCCGCTAAAACGGTCATGGCCCGATCTTCGCACATGTTGTCCATCAGGCCGGTCGTCCCGGCGGCCCCGCCCTTCCATGATCGATCTCATGAAGGTTTTCTGGATATCAGCTCACCCCGAACCCCGCTCACTGAATGGGTTTCTCACGGCAGAGGGCCAGCGCGCACTCCGCGCCGAAGGTCACGAGGTCGAGGTGTCGGACCTCTACGCGATGGGCTGGCATCCCGTGGTCGATGCCGCGGGCTACGCCCACGACCCGGCGGAGCGATTCCAGGTCGCTTCCGCCGCGAAGCACGCCTACGAAAGCGGCGCGCTGAGCGCCGATATCCGCGCCGAGCAGGAGAAGATCAACCGGGCGGACACGCTCGTCATCCAGTTCCCGATGTGGTGGTTCGGGATGCCCGCCATCCTCAAGGGCTGGTTCGACAGGGTCTGGCACCAGGGCTATGCGTACGGCTTTCGCGGCCCGGGCGGCGAGTGGATCGGTTACGGAGACGGGTTCCTCGCGGGCAAGCGCGCGCTGGCCGTGGTGACCATGGGCGGGCCGTCGTGGTTCTACGGCGAGCGGGGCATTCACGGAGCCGTCGACGAGTTGCTGTTCCCGCTGCAGCACGGCACGTTGTTCTACGCGGGCGCGAAGGTGCTCCCCCCGGTGCTGATCTCGGGCGCCGACCGGTTCACACCCGAGGACGGCCAGAACGCGGCCAAGGAACTGTGCGAGCGCCTACTCGCGATGTCGACGACCGAGCCGATCCCGTACCGAACCCAGAACGGCGGAGATTATGACGAGAATCTCGTGCTGCAACCGTATGTGGCGCCGGGCCTGACCGGACTGGGCGTCCACCTGGCCTGAGGCCGGTCGAGTCTTGAGTTTCGGCACCCACCTCGGCGGTCACCGCCTCGCTGACGTGGGTGCCCGAACAGCAGTTGTGCCCGGCACTTCCCGAGCCACAGCGCGACGGTCGCGGCACGGGTCGCCGCATGTGAACGATTTCCGAGGGCGCCATCGTCAATCGTCGCTTCGTCAGCATCACGGCCGCGGACCCGACACACACCGAGAGTTCGGCGCACTCTTCTGCCGCCGTCCGTGCACGCCACCAGCAGGCCGAGCCGTCACGCTTCGTGACCGGCGTCCATTTGCTGACAGAAGGGCAGCACTGGCGATGAGCGCGGGGCGCCCAGTCCTTACGCCTGTTGAGAGAACAGCTGCCATCCGCGCTCCTGCCAGGGCTCGTCCCTGCGCCGGAGTGCCCCAGCACGGTCCTCCGCCGTGGACTGTGCGACCTTTGCCTCATCTGCGCTCATCCAGCCACCGCGGCACGCCTGCTCGTACTCATCCCAGTCTTCGATCTCGACACGCGAATCCCGCTCGTGCAGCACCGGGTCGAGTTCGAGATCGACATACTGCCAGCCCGCTTCGGTAGCCTCCGGCGGGAGGCACACGTCGATCTCAAGCCGTCGATCAGCAGGATCGTCAACCCACCACGCCACCCACGGACGGCCCGCCGCGAGCAAGACCACGACAGGTACCGGCAGAACGCCACTGTCATGCGGAGCACCCCATGACGAACCGGATACGCCCCGCAGCCACGTCCCGTCCCGGTCTTGAAGGACCAGCTGAAGATCAAACCAAAAGACGCCTCCAGGGCGTTTCACTTTGGACAGACGTACGCTTTCGCCGTTCTGATTCGCGCCCACGGGAGCACTCTAGGAACAAGCGGAGTACGCCGGCTGCGCAGGCACCCATCAACCCCACGACGGCTTGGCCAGGTGGCCACATCTGCCGCAACCCGCGCAACCGAAATCGGAGGCAGCAAATCGTGACCGAGTGGACCAACGACAGGGCCATCAAACGCTGGGCAGCGATGCCCCGCTCGGTGTTGGAGCAGACAGCACTCGACGGCGACTTCGCCAAACGTCACCTGATCAACCCCGTCCTGCTGCGCATGCTCGGCGACCTGACCGGGCGGCGGGTGCTCGACGCCGGCTGCGGCAACGGCTACCTCAGCCGGATCCTCGCCGGACGGGGCGCCACCGTCGTCGGCGTCGAACCCGGCCAGTCGCTGTTCGACTTCGCCATTGAGCAGGAAAGCATCGCACCGCGAGGCATCCGGTACGTCCAGGCCGACCTGTGCGACCTGCCGGACCTCGGCGGGCCGTTCGACGCCGTGGTCGCCAGCATGGTCCTACCCGCCATCCCGGACTGGACCGACGCGATGCGCGCCTGCGTACACACGCTCAAGCCGGGCGGACAGTTCGTCTTCACCGTCAACCACCCCTGCTACGAACAGCTGTGGCCCACCTGGCGCGAGCATGGCGAGTACCGCACCCACCGCTACCTCACCGAGTACGAGATCCCCGGCCCCAGCGGAGTCGACTTCCACCGCCCCCTCTCCACCTACCTCAACCAGGTCACCAGCCTCGGCTGCCGGCTCACCGAACTGGCAGAACCCGGACTCGACCCCGACGCCACCGTCGACGGACCCGACGGCCCCGACGGCATCGACGCCTACGTCCACCTACCGAACTTCCTCATCGTCGCCGCCCAGCGAACCACCTGAGAACAATCCTGCCGCCACCGGCCGACGGGCAGGAAAGGCGGCCCATGCCGGAGGCGTCGCCTCTGCGCGCCACGGGGTGTGACCGTCGGCCTGG
This sequence comes from Plantactinospora sp. KLBMP9567, assembly GCF_033446045.1. NCBI lineage: Bacteria > Bacillati > Actinomycetota > Actinomycetes > Micromonosporales > Micromonosporaceae > Plantactinospora > Plantactinospora sp. KLBMP9567. Next base: position 16,165 of record NZ_JAWQRR010000042.1, read on the forward strand.
CAGGGCGTCCGTATCTGCCGCTGACCGTGTGCCATCACGAGCCAGGGTCGTCATGCTCCGTGGCGTACCCTCCGTGCCGGCCGACGTCCGGAACTGCCGATGTGCGCGCATCCAACTTAAGGCGTCTACGGCATGACCGCTCGCATGGCGACGTCGACGGAGGCGTGGAGTTCCTCGCGGTTAGCGCCGGCTGCGGCGTGTACCGCGCGGCCCTCGCTCAGCGCCATCACGAACCGGGCCAGCGCCCGTGTGTCCACCCCGGCTGGCAGGTCTCCCTCGGTCGCTGCCCGGAACAGTCGTTCCTCGATCGCCGCTTCGGTGGCGGCCCGGCCGGCGGCCAGGATCTCGGAGACGCGGGCGTTCTGCGGCGAGCAGGCCAGGCCGCCCTGGATGGAGAGACAACCCGGCGGGTGGTCGCCGGTGGTGAGGCCGTCGGCGCTGGCGCGCAGGAAGGCCTCGATCGCGGTGTACGCGGTGGGCTGGGCGAGCGCGGCGCGGGCGGCGGTCACCTGGGTCTCGTGGTAGCGGGCGAAGGCGCGCTGGAAGAGTTCCTCCTTGCTGCCGAACGTGGCGTACAGGCTCGGCCGGTTGATGCCCATCGCAGCGGTGAGGGCGCTCAGCGACGCGCCTTCGTACCCGTGTCGCCAGAAGACCGAGGCGGCTCGGTCGAGGACCGCCTCCTCGTCGAAGGTCCGTGGCCGTCCCACGTTTGACGTGCTCATGAACCCACCGTACCGATCGGTACAAATTGTGGCCCAGCTCACCGATCGATCGGTACAAAATCTGTTAGCGTGGGCTGCAACCGATCAGTACAAAATAGGGAGACCCATGACCGTCACCTTGGTAACCGGGGCAAACCGGGGGCTCGGCTTTGAGACGGCGAGACAGCTTGTCGAGCTGAGCCACACCGTCTACGTCGGCGTCCGCGACGTGCATCGCGGCGAGACGGCCGCGGCGACGCTGGGCGCCCGATTCGTACAGCTCGACGTCACCGACGACGTATCGGTGCGCGACGCGCTGGCGACCGTGGATTCGGCCGAGGGCCGGCTCGACGTCCTGGTGAACAACGCGGGCGTCAGCGGGTTCGGTGAAGTCGACGGGCCGACCGCCCTGCACGTGTTCGACACCAACGCGGTGGGCATCGTCCGGGTCACGGAGGCAGCGCTGCCCCTGCTGCGGAAGTCCTCGAACCCGACGGTCGTCAACGTGTCGAGCAGCATGGGGTCGTTCTGGGCGGTGACGAACCCGGACCGGCCGGAGTTCAACCTGTCGGCCGCGCTCTACTCGGCGTCCAAGGCGGCCGCCACGATGCTCACCGTCCAGTACGCGAAGTCCCATCCGGGCATCAAGTTCAACGCGATCGAGCCGGGCTTCACTGCCACCGACATGACGGCCGGCCTTGGCGGCGGGCGGCCGCCGGCCGAGAGCGCCAAGACCGTCGTATACCTGGCGACCCTGAACGCGGACGGTCCGACCGGGACCTTCCAGGACGAGTTCGGAAAGCTGGGATGGTAGGCATGGCAGCCGAAGAGGATCTGCGGAGCTGGTATCTGCGCTACGTCGCGGCGCTCAACGCCCACGAGTTCGACGGCATGGACGAGTTCATCGCCGGCCGGGTGCTGCTGAACGGCGAACCCGGCGCCCGGGACGACGTTGTCACCGTGCAGAAGGAGGACATCGAGGCGGTTCCCGACCTGCACTGGGAGGTCGACGAACTGCTGTTCGACCGGGACCGGATAGCCGTCCGCGCGATCAACACCGGCACCCCGACGAAAGAGTGGCTCGGCGTGCCGCCGTCCGGCGCTTCGTTCAAAATCGTCGAGTACGCCATCTACCGGGTCGCCAACGGCCGCTTCGTGCAGATGACGGCGCTGCACGACTCGTCCCAACTGCTCCGGCAGCTGACCGCCGGCTCGCCGGGCGTCCGGTGACGACGATCGGGATCATCGGCGCAGGCGAGGTCGGCTGCCAGATCGCCCGTGCCGCCCTCGCAAGCGGCTACCGGGTGGTCATCGCCAACTCGCGGGGGCCCGAGACGCTGGCCGGCCTGATCGCCGAACTCGGCCCGGCGGCCCGCGCGGCCTCCGCCGCCGACGCCGCGACGGCCGGCGACTTCGCCGTCGTGGCAGTGCCCCTCAAGGTGGTAAACGACATGCCGATCGACGAGCTGGCCGGCAAGATCGTGCTGGACACGAACAACTACATGGTCTGGCGTGACGGCCACATCCCGGTCGTCGACTCGGGCGAGAAGACGATCCACGAGCTGCGCCAGGAACAGCTGCCCACCTCGAAGGTGGCCAAGGCGTTCACCCACATCCAGGCGCCCCGGCTCCTCACCGCCGCCCGGCCGCCCGGCGCCCCCGACCGCCTGGCCCTGTCGGTGTCCAGCGACTTCGCCGAAGCCGTCGAGCTCGTGGCACGGCTGTACGACCAGTTCGGCTTCGACACCGTGGACAACAGCCCGCTCAGCGAATCGTGGCGCACCGAACCAGGCCAGCCCGCCTGGCTGCGGCACGCGTGGCAGAACCGCGACGAGCTGGCCCGCAACCTGAGTTCGGCGCGGCGCCTGGTTCACGACTGATCGATGAGCGCCCGGGATAGAAACCGGTTCGCGACGATGCCCAGCAGCGGCGCCGGACGGAGCCTCGGGCTCCAGCCGGCGCCGCGCACCGTCGCAACATGCCGCCGCCGTAACCGCAACGCCCACTACTCAGCCAGGCAGCACGGAGCCACGCGCCCGGATCTGCCGCCGGGCGGGATCGCCACCGCAAGAACGGCTGGCGGTCAGGGTAGCCACGGTTTGATCAGCTCAGGGTCCGCGACGAAAGCCGCGACCCGATCACGTTCCGCCGCGTTGAGCTCGATCAGCCGCAGCTGTTTCCCCCACTCCGGTACCCGCTCCGGTTCGTCAAGTGCAGTCGACAGCTCGACCAGCGCCGCCAAAGCCATCGCCAGTTCGACAGCGGGCGCCCCGGCACCGCGCCGCTTTCCGGGCGCTGAACTCGGGACTACGCCGGCACGCGGTCGTCGGTCTTGAACTCACGCAGGATCCGGGCGTTGTCGAGCACCTTGGCAAGACCCGTGAGCTGCTTGGATCCTCCGTACTCCAGATCCTGCGGCTCGTCTCGGCGGATGAAGACGATCGAGTTCCCGGACGGGTCCACGATGGTGAACCGGGAGGCGCCGGGTCGGAAACGGGTGATCCGAGGCAAGCCCTTGACGAGGACCTTGCCGAGCGCGCCGCATCGCCGCGGCAAACCGCGCGTGGTACGGGGCGACGGCGTCCACCATCACCAGACATCCACCGGTCTGCTCCTGCACCGGGTCGATCCCCGCCAACCCACGTCCGTAATGCAGCTCGAACCCACTCCAGCGGAAGGCCAGATACAGGTACGGCCTTGTGCTGCTCCCATGACACCGCGAAGCCCATTGCACGCCAGAAGGCCAGAGTTTCTTCCGGCGCGAGACACGGCAGCAGCGGCACGATCGTCTCGTTGGGCTCGACCTGTTCGTCTGTCATCAAGAGCACCCCGTCACTGGCAGCATCGCTGGGCCAGAGTCTCTCCGAATTCCGGTCGTGGCGCATATGAACAGCCACGAGGCGGGCGTCCACCTGACCATGCGTACGTGCCTTCCACCAATCCGACCCGCCCGCTCTCGTTCCCGCCAGCGCACGGATCTGCCGCAGACCGCGCGCTCCGGGCAAGGCGCACAGGTCACGCTGCGTCGAGTCAGCCTCGCTGTGGCGCCCTTGGGGACATGTCGGTGGCAGGAGGGTCATCTAGGTGCGGCGGCTTCTGCAAGACTCGCCACCGTGGAGACTGATGACGAGGACAAGCTTCACATCGAAGACCTTGTTGCCGCTGCGGGCGGTGGGTGGTATGGGGTCCTGTTCGACAACCCCTCCCAGCAACTGCCACCAAAGCTGACCTGGTGCTTCAACTTTCCCTTCGGGAACGTCTCTCGCAAGGACGAAGACAGCCCGCTCACCCTTACCGTGGAGTGGCTCCCCGTCCCAGCGGAGAGCTGGCGGCGTCTCGCCGGCCACCACATGACGAGCGCAAGCTTCGGGAAGCCGGCTGAGGCCAGCATCTACTACTACCTGCATCACCGATTCAACACGGTCACCCTCGACCTGGTCGAGCAACGCGGCCGTTCACTTAGGGCTGTGGTAACCGTGTCCGGTGATATCGATCATCTCGGCATCGATCCCGTGCACGCCGATGCCTGGCTAACGTTCACCGGGGTACTCGTCTCGCTCCACGACGTGACCTCTGCCGATGTCGCGCTGACCCGGCTCAGTCAGTTCACCGACACGGACGGTCTGGCACTCGACACCGGCGGCTCGGACGCGGCGTTGCGATTCACGACGCGACCGGACTGACCGCCGACTCGCCTCACGCAGACGGGCCGACACGGCCAAGGCCCACGCACGCGCGGAGTGGTGGTCCGACCGAGATCAGATGCACGGATCTGCCGCGATCTGCGCGCCGACCCGACTCTGTTCGTAACTTAGGGTGAGCGGCCGATGCTGGCTACCGGGCTGGCGGCACGCCGACGGAACCGAAGCGCAAACATCCTGGCGTCTGTGTACCTCTGGCGTACCTGGCTCTGCATCGGAACCCGTACGCCGACAGCAGTGGTAGCCGACGTGTGTCTCGTGTGTCGCCGCCAGGTGGACCGCGGTCGGCGTGGACGTACCGTGATCAAGGAGACCGCCATGCGTCCACGTCTCCGGCCCACTGACCAACGCCGGTCACCCGTGTACCGTTCGGAAGGTCGGTTGCAGGCGCTGACGTGCGACTTTGTCCGCTGAGGGATCGATGGATGGCGGCATGCTTCCGGTCATGATCCTGTCGTTCGGCTACCTGATTCTTCGTCAGACACTGCAGTTGGTCATCCTGTTGGCCCGCGGCGGGTGGGACCGACCTGGACCGAGTTCCTCACCGCGCAGGCCAAAGGCATCCTGTCCTACGACTTTCTGCACGTCGATACCATCGGTCTGACCCGTGTCTACGTTCTGTTTCTCATGGAGATCGCTTCCCGGCGGGTACATTTGCCGGCGGCGACGACCAACCCGACCGGTGAGTGGGTAGCGCAGCAGGCCCGCAACCTCATGCTGGATCTGAGTGAGCGGGCCGATCGGTTCCGGTTTCTTATCCGGGACCGGGACGCCAAGTACACCGCCGTGTTCGACACCGTGTTCCACACCGAGGGTGTCGAGGTGCTCCGGACGCCACCGCGGGCGCCCCGGGCGAACGCGTTCGCGGAGCGCTGGGTACGCACGGTCCGGCTAGGATGCCTGGACCGGATGCTGATCTACAACCGACACCTGCTCGCCGTGCTCGGCGAATTCCTCACGCACTGCAACGGGCATCGGCCGCATCAGGGCTGCGGACAACGTCCACCTGACCGAGACACGGTCCCAGCGCCGGTGGCCGATCTGGGTGCCGTCCGAGTACGGCGCAGGTAGGTGGTCCACGGGTTGATCACCGAGTATGAGCAGGCCGCGTAGTCGAAACCGAGTTCTCGAACGGCACAGGCACCGAGGATGTCCCGTCAATTGCCGACGATGTCGAGAAAGACCGCGACCTGGCCATAGGTCTCGGCCCGTTGTTCCCGAACGAAGGTGACACCGGCCTCGGTCATCTGCGGCAGGTTGAACAGCCCAGCCGCAGGCCGGCTGTTGCGGTGGGAGAGGTCAGGCGTTGTGCAGGGCGGCGCGAATGGTTGCGCCGACCGGGGACGGCCCGGCGTCGGTGACGCGAAGAACGTAGGGGCCGAGTATGAAGTCGTCGCTCGGGTAGAGCGGCGGTTGCGCCATGAAGCGGGGGCGCTCGCCGTGGTGCGGCTGGGCCGCGTGAACCAGGAACGGGTGGCACAGGAAGACGTCGCCAGCGTGACCGGTGGCCAGCGTGACCGGTCGGTGCTCCGAGGCCGCCGCCACCTCCGAGCTCAGCTTCATCATGGGGGCGCCGTGTTCACCGTGGCGGGCGAGGATTTTCGGCACGTCCATGTGCGACCCGGCCCGGATCCGCGTCGGTGCCTCCTCTTCGCCGACATCGGTGAAGAGGAACAGCATGAGGAGTGCTCGGCCCCTGGTGTGCACGTTCACCCAGTAGCCGGACTCGCCGGGCGGTTGGTAGCTGGCTTCGATATGCCATCCGGCGTCGTCGGGTTCCTCGGCGTGCGGGAACCGGAGGGGGAAGGAGCCCAGCGACCTGCGCGGCTGCCACCGTCCCGGCCCGACCAGCGCGTCGAACGCGTCGTGCAGCACCGGGGTGTTCGCCGCTGCACGGAAGGGTTCCTGCGCCATGTCGCCCACCCAGTACACCGGTCTGGTCCAGGTCGACCGGTCGCCGGGCACCGCGTCGATCTGTGCCCACAACAGGTCGGCGCAGGCGGCGGCGACGTCGGCCGGCACCGCTGCCTCGACCTTGATGAACCCGTCGGTCATGAAACGCCGAATCGATTTGCCGTCCACCATTAGAGCCTGACCGCCGGGTACCTCGCCGTCAACAGATATTCCGGACCGAGGCCATAGATCGGCCCGACGGATGCGGTACCGGGAAATAACAAGAAGATGTCGTACGGTTCTGCAAGCTGGAGTCGGCGACGGACACGAATCGGCGCGAAGAATGCGGAACGTGGGCACACTACTTTCGCCATGTGAGTGTGGTGTGGGCGACGGTCGTACATGCGACTGGCCGGCCACGCCGGGCGTGGCCGCATCCGCGGAATCGGCCGTGGCGGCGACGTGGTCGCCGACCGGCAAACATACTTCCGGGCGCACCGTTCAACAGGCCCAGCGGTAGTGGCGGGAGCTCGTTCAGCGAGTGCCCGGCTTATTTGCACACTGGGCTTGGCTGAACGGATTCGGCGGATGAGTGAGAAGGGCGGAATGACGGGAGACTGGCACGTTCATTATGTGGGAGCCCGGGCTGAAGTGCCCCGGGCGACCCGGCGGCCATGGGGTGGTGGGCGGAGTGGATAGCCAGTGACGCACCCCGCGCCACCACCAACTGTGGGTGTTACGGCTGCATCAGCTTGCAGGACGGATATCGAGGCGAGTGCATGTCCTGTTCAACAGCGCATCAGTCGCTGGGCCGAACGGTAGGGTTAGGCCAACGCAGTAAATGGTGCCGTGGTAATCCCCTGATGAGAGCCATTGGACCGGAGTCGCGGGATTATTGCCCAGGTTGAAGCTACCGACGGTGCCGCCAAAGCACCGTGTCGGACGTGATGTGTAGGTCAGCCAGATTTGGCGCGGCAGCTGATTGGCATTACACGTCCGCTCATCGATGAGCGGTTCGACGGTCTGCGCAGAGGCGACCGTCGCAGGGACAGGAGAAGCCTGCACAGGGGGACTGAATGCGATTGCGGCAACGAGCGCCGCGACCATGGCCAGTGTGACCGTTACCCGTTTTGGCATTTTGTTACTCCCTTGTTGGGGATCACGACACGTGACGACCGCCGCCAAGCATCGGCGGTCGTCAGTGCCTATCGGTTGCTCCTATTGAAGCAGTCAGAAGCTTCAAGGAAGCTTCAGATCAGCTTCACGCGACGATCAGGGACAACGCTTGTACCGTTCGAAAAACTCGGCTGTAGGTGCTGACGTGCGGTTTTGTCCCCTGTGTCAACGCCGCCTCAATCGTGGATCTGGCCCAAATTTCGTGATGAGGGTGGCCCCTGTCAGGCCAACAGGACGCGTTTGCGGAGCAGGTCGAGGTTGGCCCTGCCGTACATCTGACGCTTGATCATTTTGATGCGGTTGACATGTCCTTCGACGGGTCCGGTGCTTGTAGGGCAGGGTCAGTCCGTTGACGACGGCGTGGTGGTCTCGGGGCAGTCCGGCGGTGAAGGAGCGTAGGTCGGGCTGGTCATCGGCCTCCACGGCGGCTATCCAGGCGTCGAGTCGGTGGCCGTGTCTGCCGGTGAGGATCTCCGCGAACGCGGTGACGTGCCCAGCCAGGGCGTCCAGGTGCGGGCAGGCCGCGCGTACCTGGGCCAGGTGGTCCCGCCTTTCTCGGCGTGGAGGTTGTCGGGATGTCGGAGCAGCCAGGCGGTGATGGCGCGGACTTGGGCGGCCGCTGGGGCTGGGGCTGCGGCGGTTCCGGCTCGCAGGGGTTGGAGGTAGGCGCGCGACGGCGGTCCAACGATCCGCCGGGAGGACGAGTTCGGGAGAAGCGGGACTCGCCTTGGGCACGGTCTTCTCGGCGTCGCGCCAGACCGTGTCGCACTCCTCGCAGACCCACAGACTGGTGCGTGTTGCCAGCACCATGCACTGCAGAACCCGGCCTCGCTCGCAGGCTTCGCACACGTACTTGTCGAGCCCCGCGAGCCGTTGCTCCAAGACCTCCCGCCAGTAGTACATGACCTGCTTTCCTTCTTCCGTACAGATGCCCACCCGCTGAGGGCAGCGGACGGACCGTCGACAACGTGGGTTCACTCGATGTCGAGCGTGTACCAGGTGCGGCCGTCGTCGAACTGCATCCACATCCGGTTGTCCCGGCAGACTGTTCGCCGAGCCCAGGTGGTGGGTCGCTGCCCGGTGGGCAGGAGAAGTGGTGCTGTCGTGGTCGTTTCGACTGGACCGTCGATGATGCGGGCGAAGGTGACCTGATAGCCGCCGTCGGCCCCGGGTCCGCGTCCCTGACCGGCGATGAACGCGACCCGGTCGTCGGCGACGATGACGCCGCTGGCGGAGCGGACCGAGGTACGCCGTACGCAGCGGACCCCCCGCTGGTCGATCTCCACGAGCGGGAACCCCGGATACGGGTACGCCCAGACGCGGCGGGCGCCGACGTTGAGCGCGTAACAATCAACCCATCCGGAGGGGCCGCACCCGTCCTGGGTCGCGTACCAGGCAGGGTCACCGGTCGCGGTCCAGCGGATGAGGCCGGGCAGGGACATGGTCATCCGGTGCGGTGGCTGGATCGGATCGCGGGGTGCGAGGTGCGGGGCGCAGACGGACGCCTCGTCAAAGTAGCTGATCCAGATGTCGCCCGCAGGGTCGGTCATCAACCCTTCGATGCCGTCACCGGCGTGGAACGTGGTTCGGGTCGAGCCGTCGGCGTCAACGACACGCCCGTTGTGGGGAATCTGTGCCTCCAGTTCGGCGACCGTACGGACTGCCGGCACGGCCGGCATCCGGCAGCGTGCCGCCACCAGGACGAAGCCGTCACCGAGTGCGTCGATTTTCGGGAACCGCAGATTGAGTTCAGGGATCGCGACCTCAGTGATGTCATCGCCGTCAACGACGACCACGGTCGCGGCGTACGGCTCAGAGACGGCCCCACGCTCGCTACAAGTCACCCACGGAGCGACCAGCAGTGCGACCATGCGACCGGCGGCGTCAACCGTGGAGGCGGCCACCCTCCTATCCGCGTAGCAGTCGGGCAGCACGCCCCAGACACGCAGCCGCGCGGTAGGCCCGCTCACCGGCCGGTGGTGTTATCCAATGCGTCAACCATGCGGTAGATGATCGAAGACGGACGACCCGGGTGCAAGAACCACGATCTCGCACTGTGTCTCAGCTACGCGCATCCGGATCTGCCGCCGTCCGTGCACGCCACCACCAGGCAGAGCCGCCACGCCCGTCACCAGCTTCAGCGTCAGCGGCGTTCGGACCTGTCGAGATCAGTGTGTTCTCCGCTACGGCGCGTCTGGCCAGTCGGCCACGACGACCAGGGGAACGGAGTCTGGCGACCGGTAGTCGTCCCCAGGAAGGTATTCGATGTGCTGATGACGATTGACGGCCAGGTCGTCGGCGGCCTCGGCCTGCTCCGCCACACCATCGAGTGCGTCCCAGATGATGTCAAGGTACTCGCGACCACCGGAGAAATGCAGGGTTGCCCCGCCCTGGAGACTGACAAGCAGCGGACCGGAGGTTTCCTCTTGCGCCACGAGCCCACCGGTGACCGCTACCCCAACGGGTCCAGGATATTGGCGTAGCAGCCGACCGAGGGCGCGGAGGGCATCTGGTGGACCGGCAAGCTCCAGCTCACCGCCGCTCGTCGAAAGACGGCAACGCCGATGATCATCCATCGGTGCATTGTTCCTCGTTCCCCACCTCGCCGCACCTTACGTCTCTGGTATCGACCATCCCAATCTGCCGATCGGCGTGGCACTGATCAACTCACCGCTGACGGTCGATCTCCACCCAAGGCAGCGCGTCGAGTGCCGACTGCACCTCGGTAAGCGGGGTGCGGCATACGGTACCCGGCAAGGCCGGCAGGACAGTGTTGCCTGATGCGTCCGTCAGCGCCAGCAACACCGGCATCACGAAGACGGCCGGACACACCAGGTCGCCGGTGGTCTCCGGCGGTGGTAGGCGCAGCGCGCGGACGAGGTCGTCGAACGGACCGGTGGCCCGCTGCGCGGCAGCCCAGGTGAGGCCCGACGAGGGCGGACCCGCGGACTGCGCGACGGTAAGCCGGAAAGTGCACCGGACGGCCGCGACCGGCCGGAAGTCCGCAGGCAACGGGTCTGCGGAGCGTTGTCCGGCCAGCCTGTCCACCGTTGGACAGGCAACGGCCGGCTGAGTGAGGTAGGGAGCGCGCCCAGAGGCGTTCGAGCAGCCTGCCACTGCCAGAACGGCCACGAGCACCATGCCGATCCGCCGCACCCTCATACAGGTGAGACGGCATGGCAGCGTGGCCGGTTTCGAGAGACCTCGACCGTACGCACGATGAACGACCGAAACGCTACCGGCGAGCCGCCGCCCGTCCGACCAGCCAGTACCTGATCGGACATCCGCTTCTGCCGCGATCCGGGGTCGCAGTCCGAGGGCCCAGGTGGTGGCCGTGGGGGTACCGGCTATGGCTCTGGCCGGTCGCCGATCTGCTGTAGTGCGGTGAGGGAGGCGCGGAGATGGTTCAACGGGTCGGCGCCGATCGGCCGTAACACGACGGTTTCGGCGCCGGCATCCCAGAGGCTGTGCACCCGCTCCGCCGTGGTGGTGGCGGTGCCCGCGGCCAGGAACACGTCCTCGATCCCGACGCCGAGGTTCCTGGCCCGCTCCTCGACGGCCTCCGTGGTCGCCGCGTGGACCTGGTCCGGGTCGTCCTTGACGTGGTGCAGGGCGAAAACGATCACCTCGTGCGGCCAGGTCGTCTCGAACGCCTCACGCCCTGCTTCGATGTAGTACAGCGCCGAGGCGATTGCCGCCGGGCCGTGCCCTTCGCTGATGATCGTGCCGTCGGCCACCTGCCCGGACAGGTAGTGCATGGTGTTGTTTCGCAGGATGGTCAGCTCCGTCGACCGGGCGCCAGGCACGCCGGAGACGACCGGCGGCGGGACCGTCGGCGGGTGGGCCAGGCGCACCCCGTCGAGGTGTACGGCGCGGCCCCGCAGTTTCACGGTGTCCCCACGCAGCAGCGACCGGAGCGCCCTGATCGTCTCCGTGAACAGGGCGATCCTGTTCGCCGGGTCGGTGGCGGCGCCGAGCTTCGGCATCCAGTCGCGCTTGCCGTGCCCCACGGCGGCCACGAGCCGTCCCTGGTAGACACCCGCGAGTGTGGCAAGCTCCATCGCCAGCAACGCCTGATTACGCAGCGGCACCGGTGCGACCCCGATACCCACCCGGATCCGCTCGGTCACCGCGAGCGCGATCGCCGTTGAGGCGACAGAGCCGGCCGAGCCGAGATCTTCGACCAGCCACAGGTCGTCGACACCGGCCGCCTCGACAGCCCGCGCGAACGCCACCAGATCCTCCGGCCGCCGATGCCGGTCGAACATCACGCCGAGCCGCCGCCGCACCCGCAGAGCCACCATCGCAGCACCGTAGCCGCGTGGGCCCGGCACGGCGGCGGCGGTTTCCGGTTCATGCCAGATCCGGGCGCGCTGACCGAGACGATCACGTTCGGCAGCCGCCCGTCCGTCCTGCTCGTCTCCGTTCGAGGCGGAGTGCGATTGAGGCGGAGTGCGATTGAGGCAGCCTTCCCGGGGCAGTGAACATGTGACGAGGGCCCGAGTATTGCGGACCCCCAGGGCTCCCACTCTTGCCGATGAGCGGGTGTTGCCTCGCGGTAAATCGGTGCCTGATTCGAGTCTGGTCCGGCACGGTTCCCGTCACGGGATTGCTGGAGGCCATGGCGAGCCGAGCTGCTCAGGGCTTGATCGTCGAGTTTCGCTCGAGTGGATAGTCGACGGTCCGCTGGCACGGAGCCGCCAGCTGCTGACCGTGATGCCAGTCGATGCCACATTGCGGATCCCGCGCTGATGGCGGCCGGGACTGACCGGTGCTGGTTGGTCGGGCGTCGGATCGGTCGGTCTGGCAGGCGCGGCCAAGGTCAGCTGTCCGCGCCCGCTCTCGTTACCGCTGGGCGTAGTACTCGCGGGGGTCTTTGGCGAGGGCTGCCTTCGCGACTCTGGGCATCTCGTCGGCGATTACCTCCCACTCACCGGCCTCCAGGCCGTCGAGTCCGGCTTTCACAATGGCAGCTGGATCGCTCTTCGGGACGTCGAAAGCGGCCGTCATGTCGGTGTCGGTCGGTCCAAGGTGTAGGCCGGTGACCAGAGTTCCCTGGGCGGCCAGTTCCAGGCGCACGCCGTTGGTGAGGTTCCACTCGGCCGCTTTGGATGCTGCGTACCCGCCGGCACCCGGACTGGAGACCCAGGACAGGGCTGAGAGGACGTTGAGGATCGCTCCGCTGGCAAGCTGCGGCGCGAACGCCCGGATGACCGAAAGGGTTCCCCAGTAGTTTGTGTCCATGTCCCGGCGGAGCAGGTCGAGGTCACCCGCGACCAGGTCCGCGCCGGTGGACACCCCGGCGTTGTTGACCAGCAGGTTGACGTCGCCGGCAGCCCGGGCGGCGGCCGCCACTGAAGCGGGGTCGGTGATGTCCAGCGGCAGGACCTCTACGCCGGGGAGTCTGACGAGTTCGGGACGGCGGGCAGTGGCGTACACCTTGGCGGCGCCGCGATCGAGCAGTTGCGCGGCGAAGTGGCGGCCGAGACCGCGGTTGGCCCCGGTGACCAGGGCAATCGCTCCGGAAATGTGCATGGCGGTACGCTAGAAGTTGACATCGATGTCAAAGGCAAAGAATTGTGGCGGTGATCACTCTGCGAATCGGGGAACTGGCCGCTCGTTCAGGCGTGAGCACGCGGTCACTGCGCTATTACGAGCAGCAGCGGCTGCTGCATTCCGAGCGCAGCCGCACTGGCCAGCGCCACTACCCGCAGGTGGCCGTCGACCGGGTCAAGCTCATCCAGCTTCTGTTTGCAGCGAACCTGTCCAGCCGGACGATCGCCGGGCTACTGCCCTGCACCGGCGCCAAGATCACCCCTGTGGAGGCCCGGGCCCGGTTGGCCGCCGAACGAGAGCGGATTGACGCGCAGATCGCCCAACTGGCCGCAGCCCGCGTCCAACTCGACGAAGTAATCGCCCTCACCGGGAAGTCAATGGTCGGCTGCGACTACGAAGGTGCCGTCAACGAAGCGGACTGAACCTGTACCGTTCGGAAATTCGGCTTTAGGCGCTGGCGTGCGGTTTGTGCGCTGTGGGATCGATGGATGGCGGGATGCCGCCGGTCATGATTCTGTCGTTCGGCTACCTGATTCTTCGTCAGGCACTGCAGCTGATCACGCAGTGGGCACGCCAACGCGATCGAGGTTGCTGTGCTGCGGCATCAGGTCGCCGTGTTACGGCGGCAGGTACGCCGGCTGGATCTGGAACCGGCCGACCGGGCGGTGCCGGCCGGGTTGTCGAGGCTGTTGCCGCGTGTGCGGTGGTCGGCGTTCTTCGTCACCCCGGTCACGCTGTTGCGCTGGCACCACGATCCGAATGCGCGGCGGTGGACCTATCCGAGGCGGCAGCGTGGACACCCTGAAACCTCGACGCTGGCTCAGTGCCTGGTAGATAAGGGTCTCAGGGCGTGGTGACGGTGGGCGGGGCGCAGGGCGGCGCGCTGCTCCACCACCCAGACATGTTGCAGCCAGGATGGTGATCGGGATGCGCCTCTGGCCGGATCGAGGACGTGCCCGCCGGATTCGGGTATCACGTCGCGTCGGACGACGTCCTCGCCACCCCATACGACGGGCCGAATGCGTGAGCCACTGGCCGACTCCCGACGCGACCTCGAATACCCGTTCTTCGACTCGCAAGGCGATTGCGGCCGTCCGCTCAGGTCAGCCCTGCGGATCATCAAGACAGCTGCCGCAGAACCCGACCGGCGGCTGTGGCTGGTCGTCCTGGTAGCGGACAGCCGCCGCGACCAGCGGGTCGGTGGTCGCGATCGGTTCCAGCGTGGCCGGGCCGTCCTCCGGCCACGTCACCCGCGCACAGGCGATCCGCTCGGTGAGGGTGCGCATGGCGCAGACTCCTACCTGGTGTGACGTCGGTAGCGTGCCGGCGAATCGGGTCGACCCGCCGGGTTGGTAGCTCACCAGCGATTCCGGGTACGCGGTCGCGAACCAGTCCTGCGGCTTGAAGACAACGACGGCGAAGGAGGAGCCGGCCCGGTACGGCTCGCACCCGGTGACCTGGCCGTGCAGTGCGGTGTATCCCCCGTAGGCGGCGCCGACCGCGGTGAACTGGCCGGTGGCGCAGGGGGCCGGAACCCAGGGGCCGGCGGCCTGGGACTCGGTGGCGATGCCGAGCGTGAGCGCCAGTGGGCTCGCCAGTACAGCGGCGGCGCGGGCGGCCAGCCGTACGAACGGGTGTGACACGGGGTCCCCTCAAGTGGTGGTGGAGCCTGGGGTGCCGTAGCGCGGTGGTCGGGGTGCGGCGCCGGCGGCGCCGAGCAGCAGCGCGAGCTGGAAGCGGTTTTCGACGCCCAGGCGGTCCATCAGGTTCCGCATGGTGTAGGCGACGGTGCGGACGCTGAGCCGTAGCTCCTGCGCCGCGGACTGGTCGGTGTATCCCATGGCGAGCAGGCGCACCAGTGCCTGCTCACGGTTGCTCAGCTCGATGGGCGGTACCCCCTGCTCCCGTGGGTCGGTCCCGTCGTTCCACAGCCGGTCGAACATGCCCGCCAGGGTTTGGACGACCTCGGGGTCGGCGACCTCGATGTAGCCCTTTTCGAGGTCTACCGGGTCGCTCGGCACCATCGCGGCGCGCCGGTCGAAGATCATTACTTTGAGCGGGAGTGCCGACAGCTCGCGGTACATCCCGCCGGCGTGGCCGAGGGCGGTGGCGTAGGCGCTGTACCGGTCGCCGTCGCTGGGCGGCAGGCCGAGCACGCGCAGCCGGATGCCGCGGGCCAGGATGCTGCGGTCGAGCGGCAGGGCGGCGGTGGTTGCTTCGGCGTCGAAGACCTCTTCGGTGTTGATGGCGAGATGCTCGTGGCGTTCCGCGGCAATGAGGCCGGCCGCCCGCTGCCGAGCGGCGGCGCGGGTCGGCCAGCGTCGCACCGAGGCGCGGGCCAGGGCGGCCAGGCCCACCTCGGTGGCGGTCGTGACGTGCCGGCGCCACCGGTCGAGCGCCGGGACGGGTGCACGGCGTTGCCGCAGCGTGTCGAGCACCCGCTCCACCGCAACCGCTTCCCACACGAGGGTGTCCGGTGACCGGTGCCCGGTGTCGGTGGCCTTGGGGACGGGGCGTACCGCCGCCGCGGCCACGAGCTCGTCGAGTGCCTGACTCACCCGGCTCTGGGGCATACCCAGCTCCCGGGCGAGCCGCGCGACCGTGCGGGGGCCGAGCATCGACAACGCCCGGTAACCGAGGTCGGCATCGGGCGTCACTCCCCACCTGGTCAGCCTGGGGACGACCGCCATCGACAACCCCACGGAACCCCCCGTCCCGAACCCAGTACAGCTCCCGTGAGGACAGGAGATCACCTCCGGGCACGGCTGTGAAGACCGAGTCGCGGGGCTTGCAGGATCCTGCAACGGGCCTCGTTGCAGGCGGCTGCAAATATCCGGGACATTTGCCGCGCCGGGCGGTGCTTGTCTTGTGGCCCTGCAGAATTGACGGCTATACCTTCCCCGCCCAGCCAGACCCCTGGCTCCGCGATGGAGAAGGTGCGCCGTGACCCTCTTTTCGAAACGCCACATGGGATCGGCGCTGTGCGTGATCCTGGCCGGCGGATTCCTTTTCGCCGCACCGGCGTCCGCGCGCGAGCCGGCCGCGACCGCCTGCACTGTTCCCGACGGCGGTCTTGTCGCCGAGACGGAGGACGTGGCCCTCGCGCTGGCCGCGGAATGCGGTGTCGAGGTGCGGATCGCCGAATACCAGGACTACGCGGTGCGGTGGTACGCCGAGCCCGACGGGCGGGTGCGGACCGAGGCGTACGCGGCGGCGCAGTGGGCGCAGGACGCGTCGGGGCGGTGGGTGGACGCCGACCCGACGCTCGTGCCGACCGGCGACGGCGGGTTCCGCACCACCGCGACGGTCTCCGACCTGCGGATCGCCGGTGGCGATGGCCCGTTCGTCACGGCCACCGCGCCGACCGGGCAGCGGGTGGGCCTGGACTGGCCGGGCACGCTGCCAGCGCCGCGGGTCAGCGGAAGCACCGCCGTATTCGACGAGGTGATGCGCGATGTGGACCTCGAGGTGTACGCGGGTGTCGACGGGTTCTCCTACGCGTTCGTGGTGCACACCGCTGCGGCGGCCGCCGACCCGGCCCTGAAACGCATCGAGCTCGGCCTGCAGGTGGCCGGCCTCGACGTGGCCGCCGACACCGACTCCGACACCGCCGAGCTGACCGGCGCCGGCGGCGAGCTCGTGTACGCGGTGGAGACGCCGTGGATGTGGGACTCCTCGACGCCGGCGGCGGCCACCGCGACCGCCAAGGCGGGCGGGGGCGTCGTCGCCACCGAGAGCGGTCTGGCCGCCACGATTGACCTGGAGGTGGACGGTGACACGCTGGCCGTACTGCCGGACGCCGAACTGCTGGGCAACCCGGACCTGCGGTATCCGTTGTACATCGACCCGAAGTTCACCGGAAAGATCAGCCAGTGGGCCAACCTCCACTACGGAACGAACGGCCAGTACGTTCACCAGACCACCTGGTCCGGCGACTCGTACCTGCGGGTCGGCTTCCAGGGGTGGCGCAACGACAACGCCGTGGGGCTGTGGCGGTCGGCGATCCAGTTCGACGGGCTGGACGACCTGAAGCACCGCGTGGTCGCGGACGCGCAGATCTGGATGACCCAGGACCATACCGGCGGCTGCGGCACGAGCTACAAGGTGCGGCTCGGCGCGATGGACCACTTCAAGCGCTCCACCGCGACGTTCGCCAATACGTACCCGGACAAGTACATCGGGTTGGCCGCCACGGCGACGGTGCCGACGTCCAATGAGGACCAATGCGGTGACGAGGGCGACAAGCGGTTCAAATGGCAGGACTCGCATCTGACCGACCGGTTGAAGTACATCGTCGACCGCGGCTGGGCCACTGCGTCGTTCACCATCTTCTCGGACAACGAGGGCAGCCGGAACCAGTGGCGCAGGCTCCTGCCCGGCAGCGGGAAGCTCATCATCTGGCACACCGCGAACAAGCCGGTCGAACTGTTCACCAACGGTGAGCGGTGCGCGACCTCCGCGCCGGGCTACAAGCTCAACACGCTGGTGCCCACGCTGAAGGCCACCGCACCGGCCAATCTCGCCTCGGCCGCCGAGCTGCGGTTTGAGCTGACCAAGATCGGCTCCAGCACCGTGATCAGGCAGCTCAACGTCCCGGTGACCTCGAAGGGGACGAAGACGGTCACGGTGCCGTCCGGCACCCTGGCCGAGGGCACCGGGTACCGGTGGCGGGTCCGGGTCTGGGACAGCGACGGCGACAGCGCCCGCACCGGGCCGTACTCCGGGTACTGCTACTTCCGGGTCAACGCCCAGCCGCAGGCGCCCAACGCGATGTCCACCGAAAAGCTGGGCTGCGGCGCCCAGTCCAGCCCGATCCTGGTGACCACGCCGACCCCGACGCTGACCGCGACCCCGCGCGACCCCGACGGCGGCAAGGTGCGGCTGCGGTACGAGCTGTCCCCGCCGACCGGCGCCGTGCTGAGCCAGAAGACGCCGGACGGCCAGGCCGGCACCGCGCTGCCGAGCAGGGTGGACAAGTCGCTCGCGCTTGCCGAGGGCGTGTACCGCTGGCGGGCGCAAACGCTCGACGAGTTCGGCGCCGGGCCTTGGTCCGCGTACTGCTGGTTCCAGATCGACACGACACCGCCGGAGCCGGCCGACGTGGCGCAGGTGACGGTGGACCCGGCGCCCGGCGACGCCGTGTACTTCGACCTCGTCGGCGGAGGCGACGTCGCCAAGTTCAAGTACGTCCTCGCCCCGGAGGCCGGTGGCAACGGCATGTCGGTCAAGTCGTGTAACGACTACACCTGTACCTCGACGGCGGACGCGGTGGACGGTCGGGCCAGGATCAACGTCCTGCCGTCGAGCACCACGATCGACCATGTTCTGCAGGTGTGGGCGCTCGACGCGGCCGGGATCGAGTCCTCCCGCGCCGACACCTGGTTCGTCAACGCGCCCACCGAGCCCGTGAAGCCGGTCGGGGCCTGGCGGTTCGACGGCGACACCACCGACGACGCCGGTACGGCCGAGCTGACGGTCGCGGCCGGGCCACGGTACGACACCGATCGCCACGGCCGGGCCGGCGGCGCGCTGGAGGTCGGCGGCGACAACACGCGGTGCGCGGTGACCGGCGGCCCGCCAGTGGACACCGCCGACTCGTTCACGCTCGCCGCATGGGTGCGGATCGACAGCTACACGACCGGCGCCGGTCAGACGATCTTCGCCATGCCCGGCTCCGGTGGCAGCAACGTCAAGCTGATGCTGAACGCCAAGGGCACTCTGTGGTCCGTCTCCCGGCACTCCCAGGGCACGGGTGCGCAGGCGTACTGGGACCAGGCGACGGCACCGGTCTCCGGGGTCGGCGCCGGTAGCTGGGTGCATCTTGCCGGTGTGTACGACGCCCCGGCCGAGCGGCTCCGCATCTACGTCAACGGCGCGCTGGCCGGTTCCGGGCCGATCACCTTCGACCCGCCGACGGGCACCGGCCGGATGGGCGTCGGCTGCGGGTTCGGCGGCAGTCCGTTCGAGGCGATCCACGGCGCGATCGACGACGCGGTGGCGGTCCAGCAGGTGCTGACCAGCGGCCAGATCGAGGCGCTCGCCGCGACCAACGAGGGGCTTCCCGCCGGTACCCGGGCGTGGTGGCCGCTGCGCCAGCAGTACGCTGCGGAGCAGTCCGGGCACGGTCCCCAGCTGTCTACCCTGGACTCCGCCTCGTGGCTGGCCGACCAGCACGGCCGGGCCAACAGTGCGCTGGCCTTCGACGGCAACACCTGCCCGACCGCTGAGCGGGTGCCGGTACGCACCGACGGTTCGTTCACGACCTCGGCCTGGGTGTACCTGGACCCGGCGCACACCACCGGCCACTCCCGGGTGTTCAGCCTGCACGGCAGCCGGCACTTCGCGGCGATGCTGAAGTACGACCCGACCACGGCGCGCTGGGACTTCTCGGTCACCAACGCGGACGACACCGCCGCCAGCGGGGCTTCCGTGGGCGGCGCCGCGACGCCGGGGCAGTGGACCCACCTGGCGGTGACCGTGAACGCCGACACGCGGCGCATCGCGCTGTACGTGAACGGCGCGCTGGCCGCCGAGAAGACCGTCGGCTTCGCGCCGTGGCGGGCCACCGAGTTCGTGCTCGGCTGCGGCGGCACCGCCGACGGCACGCGGTCGTCACGGTGGAAGGGCGCGATGTCCGACGTCCGGGTGTGGCGGGGCGTGGCGACGCCCGACACCATCCAGGGGCTGCGCACCGAGCAGCTCGCGTACTGGGAGCTGGGGGAGGACGAACTCGGCATCGACGGCTGGGGCGCGGACCACAACCTTGTTTTCAGCGGCGACCACCAGTGGG
The DNA here is from genome assembly GCF_033446045.1 of Plantactinospora sp. KLBMP9567. Taxonomy (NCBI): domain Bacteria; kingdom Bacillati; phylum Actinomycetota; class Actinomycetes; order Micromonosporales; family Micromonosporaceae; genus Plantactinospora; species Plantactinospora sp. KLBMP9567. The sequence goes on from NZ_JAWQRR010000042.1 coordinate 35,982, forward strand.
TCGAGGACCGGTACAACTGGTGCCACGCCGCCTACGGCCTCGGCTTCGCCGGCACCGGGTACGCCAGCACAACCCGCCCGGTGGCGACCACCGACCGGTCGTTCACCGTCACGGCCTGGACAAGGCTCAACAGTGCCGACGGCTACCGCACTGTCGCGTCACAGACCGGGGTCAACCGAATGGCCTTCAACCTGGCCTTCAACCCCACGATCGAGGGCGGTGGCCGTTTCCAGCTCTCGATGCCGTCGTCGGACGGGACGAGCAGCGGCGCCTGGCACCGGGTCGTCGGCAAGCAGGCTCCCGAGCTGGGCCGGTGGTACCACGTGGCCGGGGTCTTCGACTTCGGCACCGGCACGATGCGCCTGTACGTCAACGGTGTCCCGCAGGGCGAGCAACGGATGATCGCGTCGCCGTGGCAGGCCACCGGACCGTTCGTCGTCGGTGCCGCCTTCGAGAACGGCGCGATGGTCAACCACATGGACGGCGTGATCGACCAGGTGCGGGTGTGGTCCGGCGCGGTGGACCGGCTGGTTATCCGCGACCTGGCCGGACGCCTGCCCAGCCAGCCCAGCCCGGGCAGCGGCTCCTGCGACGGCGACGACGAGCAAGCACAGCGAAAGGCCACCTCACGATGAAATCTCGGCTGCATGCCCTCGTCCGCTTGACCGTGGTCGTCGCGTTGCTCGTGGGAGCGGCGGTCGTCGCCTACCAGTTGCCGGAACGCTTCAGGTCCGGCGCGCTCGACCCCGACCTCGGCACGCCGGTGGAGGCCGAGGCCGTTACCGGCACCGCGGTGGACCCGAAGGCCGAAGGCGTGCACGTGCCGGACCAGAGCTGGGCCGGGTCGGGTACGGCCGACTGGCCGGCGGCCGGCGTCACGACGGTGCCCATGCGGGCGACGGGCACCGACGCGGCGCGCACCGGCACCCCCGGCGCCGCCGCGGCACTGCGCGTCTTTGGCCAGGACATCGCGGCGAAGTTGGGCGTCGACGGTGTTGTGTACCAGGTGTCGTCCGACCGGAGTGGCCAGGCCGACCTGAAGATCGACTACAGCCGGTTCGTCGGCGCGTTCGGCGGCGGCTGGTCGTCGCGGCTGCGGCTGGTGGCGCTGCCCGGCTGCGCGCTGAGCGAGCCCGCCAAGCCGGGCTGCCTGACCGGCGACGAGGTGGAGAGCGTCAACGACACCAAGGCGCGGAGCGTGACCGCCACCGTCGAACTCGGCGGCGAGGCGGGCAGCGCCATGGTTCTGGTGCTGGCGGCCGACGGGGACGGCGCGACCGGAAACTGGTCGGCCACCGACCTGTCGCACGCCGGCTCCTGGTCACAGGGGGGCTCGTCGGGCAGCTTCGGCTACTCCTACGCGATGCGCGTGCCACCCGCCGCCGGAGTTGTGCCGGAGCTGTCGCTGTCGTACTCCTCGCAGGCGGTGGACGGCCATACGTCCTCGTCCAACAACCAGGCCGGCCTGATCGGCGACGGCTGGGGCTACCACCCGGGTCTGATCGAGCGGACCTACCCCAACTGCCACCGCGACTCCGGTGGCAACACCCCGACCGCCACCGGCGACTGGTGCTGGGACGGCGCGTCCGACGCCGTCACCATGTCGCTGGGCAGCGTCAACGCCGCGCTGGTCAAGGACGGCGCCACCGGAGAGTGGCACGTGGCCACGGACTCCGGCTGGAAGGTGGAGCGGCTCGGTTCGGCCGCCACCGCGTCGACCGGGACGTCGGAGCAGTGGCGGATCACCGCCACCGACGGCACGCGGTACCTGTTCGCGTCCCGCGCCGGCTCGCGGCTGACCGCACCGGTGTTCGGCAACCACTCCGGCGAGCCCTGCCACCGGTCCGGCGACTTCAAGGGCTCGGCCTGCGCCCAGGCGTACCGGTGGCTGCTGGACGAGGTCGTCGACGCGCACGGCAACGTGACCCGGTACGAGTGGAGCACGGAGACCGGCCACTACGGTGCCGCCGCAGACGTCGTCAACCGCACGGCCTTTCACCGGGCGGCCAGGCTGGCCCGGATCGAGTACGGACTGCGTGCCGACGACGCCTCGGCCGTCGCGGCCGGCCGGGTGGTGTTCTCCTACGCCGACCGTTGCGAGTCCGACTGCCACGAGTCCGGCGGCGACCCCCGGCCGGCCAACTGGCCCGAGACGCCGTGGGACCTCGACTGCGCCGCCGCACCGTGCACCGACAAGCTCAACATGGCGTTCTTCGCCTCCCAGCGGATGACCTCGATCACCACGTACGTGCGCAAGGGCGGGGCGTTCTCCAAGGTGGACTCCTGGGCGCTGGAGCACGACTTCCTGCACTACGGCGCCGAGGAGGACACGGTGCTGTGGCTGGCGTCCGTACAGCACACCGGTCACGTCGGCGGCACCGAGTCCACCCCGCCGGTCACCTTCGCGGGCACGCCGATGGCCAACCGGGTGGAGCACTCCGAGGGCGAACCGTCCCTGTGGCGTACCCGGCTGTCGCGGATGACCACCGAGACCGGCTCCGAGGTGCTCGTCTGGTACTCCGCCGAGGACTGCACCTGGGACAGCCGGCCCAGCCCACAGGACAACGACCGCCGCTGCTACCCGATGTTCTCCGACAAGGGCCCCGACGAGGAGCCGGCCGAGGAGTGGTTCCACAAGTACGTGGTCACGCAGGTGGCGGAGTTCGACACCACGGCCGGGCAGCTACCGTTGCGCACCCACTACGATTACGCCACCCCCGGCGGCGGCACCTCCCGGCTGTGGGCGTGGAACGACAGCGAGGTCGTCGATGACGATCTGCGCAGCTACTCGCAGTGGCGCGGCTACGCCCGGGTGACCACCAAGCTCGGTGACCCGGCTGAGGACACCCCGCTCACCTCGGTGGCCCGCTACTACCGGGGACTCGACGGCCAACCCGACACCGCGACGGGCACCGGGTCCCGCAGTGTCAAGGTCACCGACAGCGAGGGCAACGTGGTGACCGACCACGAGGCGCTCGCCGGGATGGTGTTCGAGGCCACCGAGTACGAGGGCTCAGCGATCATCGCTGCCACGGTGAACCGCTACTGGACCAGGAAGACCGCCTCGCGCGGCCACGACGGCGGTACCACCGAGGCGTGGCTGACCGGACAGTCGCGCACCGACACCCGCCGGCTGCTCGACACCGCTACCGATACCTGGCAGCGCACCCGCCACACCACCGAGTTCGACGACCGGGGCCGCCCGGTGGCCGGCTCCGACTCCGGCGACCTGGCGGCGCCGAACGACGAGCGCTGCACCCGCACCACGTACCACGACGACGCCGGCCGGCACCTGTACGAGCGGCCGAATCGCATCCAGGTCTTCGCGGTGCCCTGCGCGGCGACTCCGTCGCTCCCCGACGACCTTGTGGCCGACCAGCGGCTCTCCTACGAGGGCGCCACCGGTGCCGTGACGGCCGTCGAGGAGGTCTCGGCGCACAACGGATCCGCCGCCAGCTGGCTCAGGACAAGCGCGTACACCCACGACAAGCTGGGCCGGCAGACCTCCGAGACGGACGCCCTCGGCAAGACCACCACCACCAGCTACACCCCCGCCGGCGAGGCCGTGACGGAGTCGGCGACGATCACCAACCCGCTCGGGCACGCCACGACTGTCCACAACGAGCCGGCGTGGGGCGTGCCGGCCCGGACCGTTGACCCCAACGGCCGGGTCACCGAGCTGGCCTACGACCCGCTCGGGCGCACCGTCGCCGCGTGGGGGCCGGGCTGGAAACGCGCCGACCACCCCGACACCCCGACGGCGGAGTACCGGTACCGGATGAAGGACGACGGCCCGTCAGCGGTCATGACGTTCGGGCTGAACGCCGACGGCGAGCAGCGCCTGGAGGAGATCGCCCTTTTCGACGCGCTGCTGCGGCCCGTGCAGCAGCAGGCACCCACGACGCAGGGTGGGCGGCTTGTCACCAGCACCCGGTACGACACCCGCGGCCTGACCGAGTGGAGTTCCGGCCCGAACTGGGTCGACGGGGCTGGGCCGGGCGTCGACCTCGCTGTGGTCTCCCAGGGCCAGGACCACGCCCGCACGTTCTACACCTACGACGCGGCCGGGCGGGTGGTCACCGAGTCCTTCATGTCCCACCAGCAGATCCTCTGGACCACCCGGACCCGGTACGGCGGCTCCACCAAGGGCTGGATGCAGCGCACCGACCCGCCGCGGGGCGGTACCCCGTCGGCCACCGTCGTCAACCTGCAGGACGAGGTGATCGAGAAGCGCGACTACCGCGGCACGACCGCCGATGGCGCGTACGACGCAACGGTATACGACTACGACCGCCGGGGCCGGCTCGGCACCGTTACCGACCCGGCGCTCAACCGGTGGTCGTACGAGTACGACCTGCGCGGCCGCCGGGTGGCCGCGCACGACCCGGACACCGGCACCACCAGGGCCGGCTACGACGACGCGGGCCGGATCGTGGCCACCACCGACGCCCGCGGCCAGACGGTCAGCACCGAGTACGACGCGCTCGGCCGGATGACCGCCCGCTGGTCCGGTGCCCCGCGGTCAGGTCAGCCGCTGGCCGCGTGGGCCTACGACAAGGCCTCCGGCGGAATCGGCCTGCCCTACACGTCCACGTCCTACGTGGACGGAAAGTCGGTGACCACCCAGGTCTCCGGGTACGACGCCGCCGGCCGGCCGACCACCACCGTCGAAACGATCCCCGCCATCAGGGGGCTGGAGTCGCTGGCGGGGACGTACCGCACGTCCCAGTACTACAACCCGGACGGCTCGGTGGCGTACACGAACCTGCCCGCCGTCGGCGGCCTGGCCCGGGAGAGCGTAGTGTCCGAGTACGACGAGTTCGGCCACGCCACCGGCGTGTGGGGCGAGTACTTCGACGGCAACGGCACGGTAGTCGACTACGTGGACGGAGCCGCCTACAGCGCCTGGGGCGAACTCGGCCAGCGCGTGCTCGGCGGAGCCGGCGGCAAGCGGGTCTACCAGACCTGGACCTACACCGACGGCACCCGGCGCGCCGCCGAGTACCGGCTCTCCCGGGACGCGGTCGGCACGACCAACGTCGCGCACCTGTCGTACCGGTACGACCCGGCGGGCAACGTCCTCTCCATCGCCGACGCGGTCACCGCCGACCCCGGCGTGCCGGAGCGGCAGTGCTTCGTGTACGACCGTCTGCGCCGCCTGACCGACGCGTGGGCGCAGGCCGGCACCGGCGACTGCGCGGCTCAAGGCGACCTGGGCAGCGACGACCTCGGCGGCCCGGCGCCCTACTGGACCTCGTACACCTACGACGTGACCGGCAACCGCACCTCGGTGACCGACCACCGCGCGGACGGCACCAGCCGCAAGGACGTCTACGCCTACACCGACGGCGAGGCGCACCTCGTCGAGAAGCTCACGTCGCCGACCGGCACCGACACCTTCGCCTGGGACGACGCCGGCAACCTCACCGAGCGGGTGGTCGGAGGCCGCACCGAGACGCTGGACTGGAACGCCCAGGGCAAGCTCTCCGCGATCACCGACGGGGAGGGCACCACCCGGATGGTGTACGACGCGGGGAACAAGCGCGTCGCCCGCGTCGACCCCGACGGGTCGGCGACCGTGTTCGTGGCGGGACACGAGATCACCGCGGGGCCGACGGGTGGGGTGACCGCGGTACGCACGTACCAGCACGGTGGGGCCGTGGTCGCCACCCGGTCCACCGCCGAGGGACTCGTCTGGATCGGCAACGACCACCAGAACACCTCGACCTGGGCGGTATCGGCGGCCACCATGACGGTCACCCACCGGCGCCAGGACCCGTTCGGCAACGACCGCGGCTCGGACCGGCCGTGGACGGCGAGCCAGCAGGGCTACCACACCGGCACCGAGGACCCCGGCGGCCTCGTCTCGATGGGCGCGCGGTTCTACGATCCGGTGACCGGGCGGTTCATCTCCCGCGACCCGATCACCGTGTTCGAGGATCTGCAACAGGTCAACGGCTATTCGTACGCCTCGAACAATCCGGTGACGACATCCGACCCGAGCGGGCTGCGGGAGACGGAATGCAGCCGGGGCACGTCCGGATGCGACGGCAACGGAATGGCAAAGCCCAAGAACTGCGGTACGTCGGGAAAGTGCAGCAAAGCCGATCCGGACTGGACGAGGACCGTTCATCTGCCCGGAGACAACGAGCTCGTCCTGACGAACAACGGCAGCTACCTTAACGGAGTGCCCGTCACCGGGGCCTGGGGAAAGCCCCTCGAACTCGCGCTCGACGTGCTCGAGACAATGGCGGAGCACGGCCTCTCCAACAGCACCGCGGACACCATCAAAGCGCTGTACCTGCTGTGCGAGAGCTCGGAGAAGTACGAGGGATGCAACGGATACAGCAAGGCGTTGTCCGACATCTATGACATCGCCATGTGCGCCACCGGCGAGGACTGCGTCACCATCGAACTCTGTGCCAACAACACCTGCGAGTATCTGAATGCCGAGGAGATTCTGGACATGATGATCACGTATGAGGAGGAACACGACGTCGGCACCGGCGACGGATTCACCGTCCTGCTCTCCATGGTGTACTCCGACTACGCCGCTGCCGCAGGTGACGCGTGCGCGGTGCACGGTGAGTTGGCGGCTCTGGGCTGTGCGGCCGGTGGCGCGCTGTCGACCTCGCTGCAGGTCTACTACGGCTGCGTCGACAACGCGAACGCGGGCGAGAGAGCGTGCATGGGCGCGCTCGTCGGGATGGCGACCACGGCGATGAACTCCTACCTGACCAGCCGTGCCCTCGGCGGCGACTACACCCAGAGCTTCCGGGGTGGCACGCTCCGGCCGAGCGGCCCGTGGGGAGCCAGGTGACAGTGGGTGACCCAGCAGGCCGGCAACCTCACAATGGACCTGGGTGAGGTTGCCGGCCGGTTTTGGCACCGTACAGGGCGGGCGCCGTCTCCGACGTCAAGGACGGCCGGCCGGGACGGCGGTGCCGGCCACGACCGGCAAAAAGAGCGAGAAGATCCGTCCGTTGGCCTAGTAATAGCTGTCGATCGGCTGGCGCGCCTCATCGAACAGCGCCGGTCCCTCGTACCGTACCGGGGGAAGCGGCGGGGTGGCCGGCTTGACCTTCTCGAACTGTTCGGCTGACAGGGCGTACACCACCCGGCCGAGGCCGGACCGGGCGATCGCGGTCGCACACATCGGGCAGGGCTGGCAACTGGTGAACATGGTGGTGGCGGCTGCCACGTCGGGGGCGAGTTCCCGAGCGGCCCATCGAGCCAGCTTCAGCTCGGGGTGGGCGGAGATGTCCGAGTCGGAGACCACCGTGTTGTGGTCCTCGATCAGGACGGTGCCGTCCGCACCGACCAGCAACGAGGCGAACGGCCGTTCGCCGGACGCCCCGGCCCGGTTCGCGAGTTCCACGGCACGGCGGAGGAACTTCTCGTCGTCCGGAGTCATCGGTCCTCCTCGGATTTGTGATATGTGGCCAGGGCCGCAAGAGTCTGCCAGGCACGTTCGGGTTGGCGGATCTCGATCGGGTCGCCGTTGAACGGGTCGAGCAGCACCGTTTCGGCGCCGAGCAGACGGATCTGCTCGATGTCGGCGATGATCTGGTCCATGGTGCCGACCCCGGCGAGCCGCTCCGGGTCGGTGACCGCTTCTCCGGTCTCCCGGAGTGCGATGCGCGGCATCAACGCGGGCACCGGGCGGCCCAGTTCGTCGGCGGTGGCCTTCAGCCGCCCCACCGCCCTGGTCAGCCATCCGGGCGTGAACCGCAGCGGGTGCCAGGCGTCACCGTGCAGCACGGCACGACGGATGCCGGCGTCGCTGTTGCCGCCGACCCAGATCGGGATCGCCGCGGTGTCGTAGTCGTCGGTGTTCCGCCAGGCGTCGCGCATCGCTTGAAGGTACTCATCGGTCAGCGCGCCGCGCCGCCGGAACGGCACGCCGAGCGCCTCGAACTCCTGCCGGGCCCAGCCGACACCGACGCCGAGGACGAGCCGGCCGCCGCTGAGCCGGTTGAGGTTCGCGGCCATCCGGGCGGTGAGCAGCGGGTGCCGGTACGGGACGATGAGCACCGTCGTGCCCAGCCGGACCCGTCGGGTCACCCCGGCCAGCCAGGACAGCGTGGTGAACGGCTCGTAGAACGGTGCCGGATACTGCTCGGCCACGTCCGGGGTCACCGCGATGTGGTCGGAGACCATCAGCAGGTCGAAGCCGAGACCCTCGATTGTCTGCGCCCACCGTCGCAGCATGTCCGGGTCGGTACCCGGGGCGAAGTTCGGTACGTTCACGCCAAGCTGCACGGATCCCACGCTAGCCAGCCTGGGTCCGGCTTGTGAACGCCCTAGTATCCCGGCAGCTGGTACGAACCGCTGCGCTGCACGAACTGCTGGAGCAACGGTCGGAGATTCTGGAATGCCTGCGCACCACCGGAGACGACTGCTACGTGATGAAGGTGGCCGCACCGTCGATGGCGCGCGTTGAACAGATCGTCGACGAACTCGCCTCGTGCGGCAGCACTACCACCAGCCTGGTCTATAGCGCCACCCTGCCCTATCGCGGCCCGCGCCGGACACCACCACGCCCTTGACCGAGGTACGAGCGTCCCCCGGGCCTGCCCGGCAACGACCGCAGTGGCGTCCCCGGGCAGGCCTGCGGTTGCCACGTCCCCGTTGTTGCTGGTGGTCAAGCTGCGGCCCCGGTAACGCAGGCGACCGTCCGGCAATCGGCCGCCATCGGGGCCCCGGGTTCAGCGGCTCACGGCAGTCTCCCGCTCCACACGCGACAGCTTTTCCGGATTGCGCACGTAGTAGAGCCCGGTGACGAGGCTGTCTTCGACGCGTACCGCGACGACGCCGTCGATCTCCCCGTTGAGCCGCATGATCAATGCCGGGTAGCCGTTGACGTGTGCCGGCTCGAGCGACATCTCGGTGCCGACCATGGCCAAGCCGACGGCGAACAGGCGGACCACCTTGTCGGCTCCCACGATGGGGCGTGGCATGGCCTGCTTGACTCCGCCACCGTCGCTCAAGGCGACGACGTCCGGCGCGAGGACGTCGAGCAGGCTCTGCAGGTCGCCCGTCTCGACCGCCCGTTGGAAGGCCTCGAGCGCGGCTCGGGTCTCGGCTGGGGAGACGACGTCGCGCGGTCGGCGCGCTGCGACGTGTGCCCGCGCCCGGTGGGCGATCTGGCGGATAGCGGTCGAGGTCTTGTCGACGGCTTCCGCGATCTCGTCGTAGCCGAGGTCGAACACCTCGCGCAGCACGAACACGGCCCGCTCGGTCGGGGTAAGGGCCTCCAGCACCAGTAGCATCGCCATCGAGAGGCTGTCGGCGAGTTCGACGTCCTCGGCTACGTCGGGGGCGGTGAGTAGCGGTTCGGGCAGCCAGGGCCCGATGTATGTCTCCTTGCGCCGGCGCAGCGTACGTAGCCGGATGAGCGCCTGGCGGGTGGTGATCCGGACCAGATACGCGCGCTGGTCCCGCACCGTGTCGAGATCGACGTCCGCCCACCGCAGCCAGGTCTCCTGGAGGACGTCCTCCGCGTCGGCGGCCGACCCGAGCATCTCGTAGGCGACGGTGAAGAGCAGGCTGCGGTGGGCGAGGAACGCGGCTGTGGCGGGGTCCAGGCGGCCGTCCTCCCTCATGTCCCCGGCGCGGTCTTCCGCCGCGTGAGTGGTAACTCGCACACGTCGCAGCCCCGGCCGTGCAGCCCGGCCGCGTACCTCAACCACGAGCGCATCGTGCAGGGCCCGTCGGGGTCCGGAACGTCCTGGGCATGGGTGGCTCCTGTCTCTTCGCTCTCGACTGTGCCACCCACAAGACACCGTGCCTCACCGTTTTGTGACACCGACGGCAGGAAAGGAGTCGAACATGTTCCACACCACGTGTCGGGGCGACGTTCGCGAGCTGCGACGTTGCGCTCGGCGCTGCGGGCCGTCCTCGTCACCCGGCCAAGAGGAATGGGGCTGATGCTGCTCGCCCGTGCATGACGCACGTCACGTGGGTGCACTGTCACAAGGATCGAGTCGCTGGCATCTCATGCTCGACCAGCTACCACAGCAAGGAGTGCACGATGGATGCTCGCTTGAACCTTCTCGGCAACCCGGTCGCGGCCAAGTCCCTGAAGTACATCCTGTCGGCGGGCAAGGTGTTCTCGGAGTCAACGCTGCCAGCCGCGACGCAGCAACTGGTGACGCTCCGCGTCAGTCAGATCAATGGCTGCGGTGTCTGCGTCGACATGCATACCAAGGAGGCCGCGCACGCCGGGGAGACCTCAGTACGCCTCAACCTGGTCGCCGCCTGGCGGGAGGCCACGGTGTTCACCGAGGCCGAGCGCGCTGCCCTGGAGCTGGCGGAGCAGGGCACCCGCATCGCCGACGCGGCCGGTGGTGTACCGGACGAGGTCTGGGCGAAGGCCGCCAAACACTATGACGAGGACCAACTCGCCGTCCTGGTGTTGCTCATCGCCGTCATGAACACCGTCAACCGCCTGAACGTCATCGTCCAGCAGCCCGTCGGCGACTACCAGCCCGGCCAGCACGCCCAGTTCGGGTAACGAGGAGCGCGAGGCGCACCCGGTGGGCTTCCAGTGGGTGCTGGCGGCGAAGGCCCTGGGCGCCACGGGCCGGCTGGCCGAGACCGCTGGTGCCGTCTCGCATCAGCAGCCCTGACCCTGCCCCTGACCGGGGGGCCCGATCGCCACTCCGGCGCTTCAAGATCAGAGTCCCCTGCAACCGCGCAAGGAGAAATCTCTTGAACCTCGCTCTGTGGATCAGTGCGGGCCTGCTGGCCGTTGTCTTGCTGATCGGCGGCGCCACCAAGCTGATCGTGTCCAAGGAGAAGCTGGCGGCCCACCCCGCCGGGGGATGGACCGGAGATGCCAGCGTCGGCTTCGTCAAGGCCCTCGGAGCCATCGAGCTCCTGGGCGCGGTGGGCCTGGTACTGCCCGCCATGCTCGACATCGCGCCGGTTCTGGTACCGGTGGCTGCCGTCGGTACCGTGTTGCTGATGGTTGGCGCGATGATCACGCACCTCCGTCGTCACGAGTCCACGTCAGCCGTGGGGAACCTGGTCTATCTCGCCCTGGCCGCCTTCGTGGCATGGGGCCGATTCGGCCCCGAGTCCTTCACCAGCTGATCGGATACGGCCGCCTGGCTACATCCGAGACGCTCGCCTCGCCGGGGCGCGTTGGAAGGCCCCGTGCCAGTTGCCACCGGCAAGGTCCGAAGGCCCTCTCGCTCGTCACCTGTTGGCGATGGCGGCGCAACCGCGCGGCGCCGCGGGCGTCCCTGTCACCGTCCAACAGGGACGGGCCGCCAGGCTGTCGCCTCTACGCGCCGCACGGCACATAGCTGCGATGTCACGAAGGATCGAGTCGCTGACGCCTCGTGTTCAACCAAAGGACTCGATCTCGGATCAGGAAAGGAAGCAATCGATGACTATGACAGAGCACGGAATGGGTTCGCTGGCCGGGCGGGCTGCGGTCGTGACCGGAGCTGGGTCCGGTATCGGCGCGGCGACCGCGGCAGCGCTGGCGGCCCGGGGAGCGCGGGTCTGCTGCGCCGGCCGTAACATCGACAACGTCGAACGGACGGCCGAGAAGATCACGGCTGCTGGTGGCGAGGCGTTCGGGCTACGGGCTGACGTGGCATCGCCAGAGGACAACGATGCGATGGTCCGCGAAACTATTGCCCGTTACGGCGCCGTACATATCGCACATCTCAACGCGGGGACGGGGCACTGGGCCAGTGTTCTGGAGTACCCGCTGCAGGAATGGGACCGCACGATGGCGGTGAACCTGCGTGGGGTGCTGCTCGGTCTGCAGGCAGCGGGTCGGGCGATGCGCGACGTGGGCGGTGGCTCAATTGTGGTCACCTCGTCGGCGGCCGGGCTCACCGGTGTTCGAATGTCACCGGCGTACTCGGCATCGAAGCACGGTGTGCTCGGCTTGGTCAAGTCGGCTGCCCTCGATCTGGGGCCGGATGGTATCCGGGTCAACGCCATCTGCCCGGGCTACATCGCCAGTAACGACCTCATGCGGAAGATGGGCGAGGAACTCGACGTCGCTAGCCAATTTCCGTTGGGCCGACCGGGGCGTAGCGAGGAGGTCGCCAACCTGGTCGCGTTCCTGGCCGGTGAGAGCGCGTCGTTCATCACCGGCAGCGTGTTCACCATCGATGGCGGCTGGCTGGCCGGCGGCATCGAACTCCGGCGTGATGCCGAGGATCGAACAACCGGCGACGACCGGATCGCCGCCTTTGCCAACACGTACTCCCCGAACCGGCAGGACGCGTAGGAGCGCGCGGGCAAACAGCGAAGACAGACACCGCAGGGCCAACTGGGTGCTCTACGGTGATCACCAATGGGCGTTCATCGGCGGGTGGACAAACGAAGGTGCCTCTCCTGCAAGGAGAACTGCGGGTCAAGCTGAGCACGCGCGAATCCCTACCAACGTGCGCGTCAACCGGGTCACCACCGTGCGCTGATCGTCCCTGTGGAGGGGCCGTGGGCACCGTCTTGCTGCCACACGGCCCTCTCAGATAGAAGCGGATCGTCCAGGCTTCGAGTTCGAATGAACATTCCCGGCGGGCGGCCGCGAACCTAGCGTCGGAACCCGCCGCGCAGGGAATCCGCCCGCTCGGCCCCCGCACGGCACGGAGACGATGTGGTCAAGGAGATCGGTCCGACGGCTCTGCCCGAGCGCGTCGAGCCCGAGGTAAAGACGCGAGCGGACGGCGTCGTCCTGCGTGTGCGGCGCGACGGACGAATTGTCCTCGACGGGGTCCGGCTGGGCATCCGCGTCGGCGGCGTCGACCTGGACGTCGGTTCGGTCCTCCTGCGCTCCCGCGACCGCGAGATCACCGACGAGTGGATTGCCCGGTCCGGCAAGGCGACGGGATCCCACCGGTACGCGCACCGCGAGACGCGCTACGAGCTGCGCCACGACAGCGGCGTCGAGTGGCAGATCCACGTCCGGGCGAGCGTGGACGGCGTGGCCGTCCGCTACGTGCTTGCCCGGCTGGAGGGCCACAGCCACCTGGACGCCGACCGCACCCGGCTCACGTTCGAACCCGACGCCCGCGTGTGGGCGCTCGACTACCAGACCTGGTACGAGACGCCGCGCTTCGGCACCGACGTCGCCGAACTACCCCCCGGCGCCTACGGGTTCCCGCTGCTCGTCCGCTCGGCCCGGGCGGGCGTGTATGTTCTGCTCACCGAGGCGGCGATCGACGGCCGCTTCAGCGGCGCCCACGCCGAGATCGACGACGGGGGCGAGGCGCGGTTCGCGCTGGCCGACGAGTCGGTCGAGATCACCCGCGGTCCCGTGACTCCCTGGCGGGTGTTCATGATCGGCGACCTCGCCGCGATCGTCGAGAGCCGCTTCGTCGACGAGTTGGCGCCCGCGCCCGACCCGTCGGTCGACGCGCGGTGGGTGCGGCCGGGGCGTGCCGCCTGGTCGTGGTGGTCGGACTTCTACTCCGGTGCCCAGCTGCACCGGCAGCGGCACTTCGTCGACGTCGCCGCCCGCCTCGGCTGGGAACATCTCCTCGTCGACTGCGGTTGGGACGAGACGTGGGTGCCCGAGATTGTCGCCTACGCAAGCCGCCGCGGCATCCAGGTACACCTGTGGGCGGTCTGGCATGACCTCGACGGGCTGGAGAACCTGGCGAAGCTCGCGCTGTGGCGGTCCTGGGGCGTCGCCGGCATCAAGGTCGACTTCATGGAGTCCGAGTCGAAGGATCGCTACCGCTGGTACGACACGATCCTCGCCGAGACCGCCCGGCTCGGCCTACATGTGAACTTCCACGGCTCGGTCATCCCGCGGGGATGGGCACGAACCTGGCCGCAGGTCATCGGCTACGAAGCCATCCGCGGCAGCGAGTACTACGTCTTCTACCAGGACACGCCACTGACCGCCGCGCACAACGTGATCCAGCCGTTCACCCGCAACGTGGTCGGGGCGATGGACTACACGCCGGTCGCGTTCGGCGCGCCGGGACGGACCACGAGCGACGGGCACGAACTCGCGCTCAGCGTTGCGTTCGAATGCGGCATCACCCACCTCGCCGACGACGTCGACGCCTACCTCGCCCGGCCGGATGCCGCGCGGTTCCTCGCGGAACTGGCGCCCGCGTGGGACGAGACGGTGCTGCTCGCCGGTGACCCCGACCACGAGGCCGTCATCGCCCGCCGGCACGGCGATCGCTGGTTCATCGGCGGTATCGCCACCGGGCCGGCACGCCGGCTCACCGTCCCGCTCGACCGGCTGGCACTCGGGCCGGCCGACGCCTGGATCGTCGGCGACCGCACTGACGGCGGCCTGACTTCTGCCCGGCGATCCGTCGACGACAACCTGGTTGTCGAGGTGGCGGAGAACGGTGGCTTCGTCGCCATCCTCGCCGCCCGTGGCGCCCGGCTGCACCGAGCCGTCGCGCGGCCCGAGCAGGCCGCTCCGCGGGTGGACCCGCCTGTCCAGCTGCTCGACCCGCACGGCACGGCCGTTCTGCGGACCGAAGGACGTCTGCGGCCGCCACCCGGCTGGTCGGCGGAACACCTCGGCGGTGACCGCTGGACGGTCGGTGCGCCTGCCGCCCTGGCGCCCGGTCGGGCTGGCGTGGTCACGGCCGAGATGCCAAGCGAGGAGGGCGTCCCGATCGTGGCGCACGCCCGCCTGTTCCGACCCCTGACGCCCGGATCCCACCGCCTGTCGACGCTGACGATGGTCTCCTTCGAGAACGAGAGCGGCCCGATCGAGCGCGACCAGAGCAACGGTGGCGGCAACCCGGGCGACGGCCGCCGGATGCGCATCGCCGGGACGGAGTTCGACGACGGGCTCGGCGCGTCCACGCCGTCACGGATCGAGCTCTACCTGGGCGGCTCGGCCGACCGCTTCACCGCCCGCATCGGCATCGACGACGAGACCCCGGGCACCGCCGCCCGGGTGAGCGTGCACGCCGACGGGGTGCAGCTGTTCAGCGCAGACGTCCGCTCGGGTGAACCTCCGCTCGACATCGACATCGACATTCGAGGCGCCGCCACGCTGCGCCTGCACGCGGACACCCTGCCCAACCACCCGGTGCCGGCCCACGTCGACTGGGCGTCGGGTCGCCTCCACACCCACCACACCACTGCCACCACCCCGGCCGAGCGCTGAAGCTCGGCCACCCATCAAGGAGTAACCATGAGACACGGCAAGAGATGGATCGCCGCCGCGGCCGTGCTGGCCACCCTCGCCGCCACCGGATGCAGCGGTGGCGGCGGGGGAGACGGCAAGGTGACCTTGACCTACGCGACCTGGAGCGACGACCAGAAGCCGGCGATGGAGGCGATCGCCGGGGCGTTCGAGGACAAGCACCCCAACATCGAGGTGCAGGTGCAGGTCCTGCCGTGGCCCGAGTACTGGTCCACGCTTCAGGTCGGCGCGGCGGGACGTACCGCACCGGACGCGTTCTGGATGCTCGCCGACCAGTTCCCCACCTACGCCAAGGGCAAGCAGTTGCTCGACATCACCGACGCGGTCAAGGCCGCTGGCGTCGACCTGGCCGCCTACCCCAAGGCCGTGCTTGACCTGTACGACGTCGACGGCAAGCTGTACGGCCTGCCGAAGGACTTCGACACCAACGCGATCTGGTTCAACAAGGCCCTGTTCGACAAGGCCGGCGTGGCCTACCCGGACGAGAGCTGGACCTGGGAGAACGCGCGCGAGGCCGCCGGCAAGCTCACGAACCCCGCCGCCGGTGTGTGGGGCATCGCCGCCCCGATCGACCGCCAGGGCGGCTACTACAACAGCATCTACCAGGCCGGCGGCAAGGTGATCGGCGACGACGGCAAGGCCGCCATCGACAGCCCGGAAGCCATCTCCGGCCTGCAGTTCTGGACCCAGATGCACGCCGACGGTCTCTCGCCGACGCTCAAGCAGCTTTCGGACACCGAAGCGGTGCAGATGTTCATGGACCAGAAGGTGGCCATGTACTTCTCCGGCTCCTTCTGGGCCCAGCGCCTGTACGGCGACCAGGCGCTGCGCCCGCACGTCGGCGTCGCGCCGCTGCCGAAGGCGAAGCAGCGGGCCACGATGATCAGCGGCATCCTCAACGCCGGATACGCCGGCACCGAACACCCCGAGGAACTCGCCGAGTTCCTCATCTTCGCCAGCGGTAAGGACGCGGCTGTCATCCAGGCCAAGAGCGGTGCCGTGCTGCCCGCGTACCAGGACACCCAGCAGGGCTGGCTCGACGCGATGCCCGAATTCAACCTCAAGGTCTTCGTCGACGCCGTCGACTATTCGGTGCCGCTGCCGATCGCGGGTGACGCCGCGAAATGGACCGGCCTCGAGACCCAGTACCTGGGTCCGGCGTGGGAAGGCAAGCAGACCGCCGCCGAGGCCGCCCGGGCCTACAACACAGCGATCAACGAGGTCCTCGCGCAGTGACCACCGACGTCGTCAGCCCTCCCCCGCGGTCACGCACCCGCCGCCGCGGGGGAGGGCTGCTGCCCTCACCTGGATGGGGCTACCTGATGATCGCTCCGGCGTTCGTCGGCCTCGTCGCGTTCTACCTCTGGCCGTTCCTCACCACCTTCGGCAAGAGCTTCATGGACGTACCGGCCTTCGGACCCGGGAGGTTCACCGGAGTAGACAACTACACCGAACTGCTCGGCGACGGACGCTTCTGGCAGGCCCTGCGCAACTCCGCGCTGTACACCGCGATCCTGCTGCTCGGCGTACCCGTAGCGATCGTCCTCGCCGCGCTCATCGAGCAGGTCGGCCGCGGCCGCGCCTTCTACCGGGTCCTGTTCTTCCTGCCGGTCGTGACCCTGCCGGTCGCGGTCAGCATGGTCTGGCGCTTCATCTACAACGGCGACTTCGGTCTGCTGAACTACGTCCTCTCCCTGGTCGGCGTCCCCGGGCAGTACTGGGTCGCGGACGCGACCTTCACGATCTACGCGGTCGGCGTCGTCGGCATCTGGATGAGCCTCGGCATCAACCTCATCATCCTCGGCGCAGGACTTCAGGCGATTCCGCAGGACCTCTACGAGGCCTCCTCGCTCGACGGCGCGGGACGGGTCCGCCAGTTCTTCCGGATCACCCTGCCGCTGCTGTCGCCGAGCGTGTTCCTCGTGACCGTGCTGACCGTGATCTCCGCGCTGCAGATGTTCGACCTGATCTTCGTAATGCTCCGCAGCGTCAACAACACCGCACTCGCCGATTCGAAGACCATCGTCTACCTCTTCTACGAGAAAGCCTTCGTGGAATTCGACCAGGGCTACGGCGCCGCGATCGCGATCGTGCTGCTCATGGTGATCATGGCCGCGACCCTCGTCCAGTTCCGCCTGCAACGTCGGTGGGTGTTCTATGACTGATCAGGCCCTGCGAAGTAGGCGGATCGACCGCGCGGCGACCGGTTCGAAGGCCTCTCGCCACGGTGATTGGGTCATCCACCTCGTCCTCGCCGCCGCGGCGGTGGTCATGGTCGCGCCGTTCGTCTGGCAACTGCTCACCATCTTCAAGTCCAACCGCGAGGCCTCGCAGGTGCCGCCGACGCTTCTGCCCGAGGACCCGACTACCGGCGCCTTCGGCACGTTCTTCGGCTCGGTGCCGTTCTGGGCGCAGCTCACCGTCTCGGTGTCCGCGCTCGTGCTCCGCGTGATCGGGCAGCTCACGGTCTCGGCGCTCGCAGGCTACGCGTTCGCCCGGCTCCGGTTCCCCGGACGCAGGCTCCTGTTCGGGCTGTTCATCGCCATGCTCATGGTGCCGAGCCAGCTGTTTCTCATCGGACAGTTCGGGATCATCAGGGACTTCGGGATGCTCGACAGCATTCCCGCCCTGGCGATCCCGGGCATGTTCTCGGCGTTCGGGATCTTCCTGATGCGGCAGGCGTTCATGTCGGTCCCCGCCGGCTTCGAAGAGGCTGCTCGCCTCGACGGCGCCGGACCCCTGCGGACGTTCTGGTACGTCATGCTCCCCATGGCCCGCCCGACGATGGCGGCGCTGGCCGTCCTTACCTCGCTCTACTCCTGGAACGACCTGCTCTGGCCGCTCATCGTGACTCCGCGCGGTGACAAGCGCCCGCTCACCGTGGGCTTGGCGGGCCTTCAGGGGCAGTTCGGGACCGATTACCCGACCCTCATGGCCGGCGCCCTCGTCGCGTCGCTGCCGCTCATCCTGATCTTCCTGGTGCTGCAGCGGCAGTTCTTCTCCGGCATCGCCAGCAGCGGCTTGAAAGGCTGAACGATTGTCGGGTCGCGCCGGGCCCAGGCGAAAACCCCGCGGCCTTGTCGGTTCGTCCGGATACCACTCCGGTATCCGGACGAACCCCCCCCCCCCCCTCGCCCCCCGGCATGGCCCCGCCCCCGCCCGCTCAGGATCGATGCGGCTGGGCCGGCTCCGGCTCGTCCGGGGTGGCCGCGCGGGCTTCCGGCGATCAGCCAGGGGACGAAGAGCCAGCAGCACGGCGAAGAATGTCCACGCCCTCGCCCTCAATTCGGCGAGCACGTGCGGTCACACCTCGAAGGCAGCCTCGGCGAGCTCGTAGCCGGCATGGCGGCGGCGGAAACTGCTCGGGCTCATCCCGTGGTGCTTCCGGAAGACCCGCGAGAAGTAGAAGGCGTCGTCGAAGCCGATCTCGGACGCGATCTCGGTGACCGTCGCACCCGTCGTGTCAAGCAGCTGCCGCGCCCTCGCCATCCGCAGCGCGGTGTGGTGAGCCAACACCCCGCCTCCGGTCGCCCGGCGAAACAGGGTGCTCAGATGCGACGGCGACACCCCCACCAGCCGCGCCAGCTCGGGCACCTTCACCTTCCCGTCGAGCCGCTCGGCCAGGTAGCTCATGGCGCGTTGCAGCGGATCCCCCGGTTCGGGAAGCAGTCGATCGACGGCGATCTGCGTCAGCAGCTTCCACGCGGTCCCCGCCGCGCCGACCAGACGGATCGGCGACTGGTCGCGCTCGACGCAGGTGACGATCTCGTCCAGCAGCGCCACTGCCCGACCGATAGCCCGCACCGGCACCACGGGCCGCTCGGTCGTGGCCCCCATGCAGTCCGCGAGCTTCGACACGTCCGACCCCATCAGATGCGCCCACCAGATCGTCCAGGGATCGCGCTCGTCGGCACCGTACTCGTGCGCGACGCCGCGGGGGATGACCAGTGCCTGCCAAGCTCCGATCCGATGCATGCCCGACCCGACGCGCGCCCAGCCCAGGCCCGAGGCACAGACGATCAGAACCACCTCGGGTGTGCCTCGAGAGCGTTGCATCCGGTGGTCGGCGGCATCCGGGTAGTACCCGGCGTCGGTGACGAGGAGCCGCCCGGTGATCGGGCGCCGTAGCGCCTCGGCGACGAGTGGACGGGGGACCGAGGCCAACCGCTGCCCCCGAAATCCCTCCTGGAGCGGCACCAACCTATCGTGCACGGCAACCAGCGGATTGTCCATGCGGTGGGCCATTCAATCCGCCACGGCGAGGTTCCCGGACGGCTGGGGCGGGCCCTCGCGGCGATCGGCATGTCCGTCCTCGTCGTCGTCAGCACCCCGGCCCTGGCGATCACCCCACTAGTCACCGGTGAGTACGACCGCCGCCCTGCCCGCGCGCTGCGGCGGCACACGCTCGCGGTCGGCGTGCACGCCGCTGCCGGTCCGCCCGTGTCTGCCCGTACACGCCGCTGCCGGTCCGCCCGGTACGTCGACGGTCGGCACCTGGTGGAGCCTTGCCGCCCACCACGGGCACCTGCCAGCCGTGCGGCTACTCAGGATGCTGCCGACCACGATGATGCCCTTGGCCGGTTCGATGACGGCCGGGCTCCGCAGCGCCGTCTCCACATGGTGGGCCAGGGGGCGGTGGTGTCGTAGGGGGTGGGCGTTGGCCTCTCGCCGTGCCTCAGGTTGAAGCCGACCGCTACGCAGGTTTGAAGGCTCATTCAATCGGGCCGCGGTCGACGAAACTGTACGTGCCGCGGGTACCGCCGTCCCCGACTTCCTGGATATAAAGGGCCGAGCCGTCGTTTTTCACCTGGACCGCGCCGAACTTCTCGTTCGTCAGGTGGTGCGTGAAGCGGCCCTGGTCGTCCGTCCCGTCAGCCTTGGTGACCTTGAAAAGCGTGGTCTCGTCCTCCGCGCAGGTCTTGGTGCTGAGCCTGACAGGCTCGGTACGTGTGTCGCCGTAGACGCAGCAGCGGCCGCCTTCCTCGCGCGCGCGCAGCGTTTCGAGGAGGTGCCTACCGTCGGGGGTCGGGACGATGCGGAACAGCGCGCCGTCATCGGTGCCATCGCCGATGGCGATCGGCCCCTCGTAGGTGGCGCTCCAGTCCTTGTCGTCCCCGGCGATGTGAATGAGGACCTTGCGATCACCGGCCAGGATCTCGTCGTAGTGGTCGGTGTCGCCCGACGGCGATCTGCCGGACGGTCCCGCGGCGGATGTCTCGGTCGCAACCGGCGACGACGTGCCGGAAGAAATGGTGTCGCCGGACGGGGCGCACCCCTGCGTCGTCAGCGTGACGGCGGCGAGGGCGATTCCGGTGGCGAGCGCTCGGGACGAGGGCACGACCTCCACCTCCACGCTGGGCGAATTGTCCTGGTCGATTGATCCGATACCCGGCGGTGTCGGTAGGGAAACCGATGACACCTTCTCGCGAGCGCTGGCGGGATCTGACTAAACAGGTCAGCATGCTGCCGCGGGGGGCCCTCAGGTGGAACCGAAGTGGTTCCCAGCCCGGCCGGGACCGGGGTCAGCGGCAACTCCCGAAGCGGCTCGGCACGAGGCTCATCCACGAGGCTTCAGAAGTAGTCCTAGCCGTTGAGCCGGGTCAGCGCGCGAAGCTGCGGGGCGCCGCCGAGTATCTGGAACTTGTCACGGTGCTCCGCGACCGGCCTCGCGCACCAGTTCGCGGTCTCGTCCCTCGAACGCTCTCAGGCAAGCCAGGTCGGGCTCGAACGGCGGCCCGATCGCCGCACGGTCCGTTGGTACGCGAGTAGGCCGCGACGAGCAGTACCGGCTGGCGCGCAAGCTGCCGCGCGACCGTGGGTCGTCCGCGGCCGGAGCGAGCAGAGCCAGTGGCTTGGCCGCTCATCAGTTGTCGCTCGGCGAGCCGCTTGCCGAGACCGCCGCTACGTCGCGGCGATCGGGTAACCGATGGCGGCGATCTCTTCCCTCAGGTCGGCGACGGTGAGTTGAGGGTTCAGGGCCTGTATCACGGGGTCAGTGAGCGGCCGGTGGGCGACGACGTGCTGGACTGTCGCCCGGTCCACCTCGATCTCGTAGTAGTCGCCGGCGAACTCGACGAACCGGTCGACGATGTCGTCGAGCAGGATTTCGAGCATGCCGGACCCGTCCGGCCCGGTGCCGTCGTACGGCCCGCGCACTGGTGGGAAGGTGATGCCTTCGCCGGCGTGCCAGCGGTCGTCACCAATCAACCGCCACAGCCCCGCGGTGGCGATGAAGTGCCCGGACTCGTCACAGAAGGCCGGTTCCTCCACCTGGGGACGCAGCACCACGGGGATGCCGTCAAGCAGGCCCGGCCACAACTCGTGGTCCGGATCGCCGTATGGCGACATCGCCGATTCATGGTCAAAAACCCGGATGAACGCGCCATCGGCGGTGAACACGACGGCCCACTCGTCGCCGCTGCCGTTGCTCATCAGCGCCGCCTCGTCCGTGCCCCATGTCGAGGTGTAGGCGTAGTACGCGTCCCCACCGTCGATGATGCGTTCCAGCACGGCCAATGCCTTGCAGCGCCGCCGCAGCCGGTCGATGGAAGGCAGCCTGGCGGCGATGTCGTACGCGGTCACTGGGTGACCCTACTTCGGGGCCGCAGCGGTTCGACGACCCAACCTGACTGGGCGCTGGTGGCGCCTACGCGCCCTCCTTCACCGCGCACTTTCACGCCACAGAGCAGGCGCGGCGGCCGGTCGCGCACGGGTCACACAGCGTCGCGGCGCACGGCTGGCACGCGGCGTCCGACCATGCCGAGAAGAGCGTCAGTGAAGATCCATCAATGGCTTGCGTTGCAGGCGTTCGGTCGATACGGTCTGGCCCGATGACATCCCTGACTCCACGACGAGTTCTTGCCGTCGTCCTGCTGCTGATCGCGTTCATCACTCTGGCTGCGTCGCGTGCCTTCCCGATCCTGGACGATGTCTCCGGCGTGGCGAAGTCGGCGATTGCGGTCGCAGGCGCGGCGTGCGTCCTGGTGGGCGTGTGGCTCTGGGTTCGCAAGACGCCGGACCAGCCGTAGGCGTAAGCGAACGGCTGTGGACTTCGCCGAAGGCCAGATTCGCATTCCTCATGCCAGCCACCCATGAAATCTACGCATCTTCCGCGCCGAGCGGGCGTGCCGGACACCAGCGGTCCCGTCACTTTCCGTACTCGTCGTTCAACTTGTCGGTCGCATGTCGCTGCCATGTCGAATGCCGCACCGGATCGTCGTCAGCGCCGGTGCCGGGTGTGGCCAGCGCCGGAGGTGACCACCGGTGTCCGTATCCGGGTGCGGCAGTGGCGCTCGGGTGATTAGTCTGCACGGTCCAGCGTGACGGTGCTGCGCTGGGGGGTGCTCGCCCACAGTGCTTGCAGAGTGGGGTAGTGCTGTAGTTCCCACTCCGCTTCACCGATCGCGTGGTCGCGGTCGGGGCCGGGTGGACTGAAGTCGAACCCGGTGTTCTGGACGCTGAGTTGGTCGAGATCGGCGAGCGCGGGCGCGTCGGGGAATATCAGGTCCAGGCTCACCTGCCAGTATTCTGGCTGGTACCAGTCGGTCTCGGTCCAGGTGTCCCGCACGTCGACGGCGAACTGTCGGGTGAAGCTCAGGCTTGGGAGCTGGTCGTGCCAGCTGTGCCGGCCCCACTGAACAATGAAGCCGTCGACGTCGCTGTCCGGCCCCGGCTCCAGGCCATCGACCGGCTGCGCAAGAAACTCGCGGAACGCCTTCCACGCGGCCTCGACGTTGTCCACCCGGTCCGGAGTCAGACCGTGTCGGTGTAGTAGCCCGGCCAGCTCCTTCGGCGAATCACGCCACCCGATACCCACCGTTCGCCCTCCCCGCTCGGGACCCGGCCGTCCGCTCGATGTCGACATGCACACGCGCATGACCGCCGCAGTGTGAAGCGTCATCCTTCCGCCGATGGCGGGGCCGGGTCCAGCCGGGTACTGGGACGTGGTCGGGCTGACCGGATGTCCGGTCGAGGCGGGCTGCTTGCAACGATCGACACCGGTGCCCAAACCGGCCGTGAGAGTGCGGCGTCAGTGCCATCCCGGGCCGGTGGGGCCGCTCGCCGCGATGGACGTCCGCCGTGGCCGCTTCTTCGCGCGCCGCTCGGACGTATCCGGATCTGCCGCAAACCGTGCGCGCCACCCTCAGCCGGACCCGGTTACGCGTCGTGACCCGTCGTTGACCGTGCACGTCCGGAACTGTCGAGAAGGGTGCGTCTACCGGGGGCTCGCGTATGGTCGCGTGCCCGAGTCGTAGGATCACGCGGCAACTGGGCACCGCCCTGGTCATCGTGGTGGAAAGGCGAGCTGGCGTGGGCACCGATATCGCAGGTGGGGTAGAAATCCGCCCGCACGGTCCGGGTTCACCGTGGCTCCTGGCCGACGTCAGTCTGGATGCCTTACCGCGCCACTATGATGCCTTCGGGCTGCTGTTCGGTGTGCAGAACTACGCCGGGTTCGAACCCGTTGCGCCCGGCCGTGGCCTACCGGAAGACGCCAGCCCGGACCTGCTTGGTCTCCAACTCGTAGACAGCGAACACGGTCACACCTGGGTGGCATGGACGCAGTTGGCTCGCATCGATTGGAGTGTACAAGCGTCTCGCGTTGACGACCGGATCCACGAGTACAAGTTGACAAGCGAAGGCCCGCGGTTCGTCGGCAAGTCTGGCCACCATGGGCGTGCCTGGCGGGCAGTGGCCGGCGAGCATGCCGATCCCAAGGGCAGCAGCTACCCTGAGGGAACTGAATGGCGCGCCGACGATCGGATGTGGCGGGTCGAGAGGCTCCTTCAGGGAGACGTGTTGCGTGTCGACCCGCAGTTGCGCGCGCTGTTCGACGCCATGCGCAATCTCGCCGAACGGCATGGCGACAACAACGTGCGGCTAGTTGTTTGGTTCGACAGCTGAGCAACTGGCGGCCGGGCCCTTGACAATGAACCATTTTCAACCTGAGTCGCGCGGCGCTCACACACCGCGTCCGACCTCGCGCTCCCACGGACCGCAAGGGGAGGTTGAAGAAGATTCACTGTCACCATCCCATGATCACATCCACTGCTCTCCGTGCAGCGGCGGGCGCACGAACCCGCTGTGGAGTACGCGCCGCGACAGGTCGCCTACGAGCTAGGCAGGGTGCCGGTTTCGGCTGGCGTGTGGCGCACGGTCATGCTCGACCAGGTACGTGATCTTGGTCGAGTGGCCGGGTCGACCTAGCCTGGGCCGTCTCCCGAGAATGTCAGGCGACCTGATTAGGGGCTTGTATCTCAAGCCGCTTGAGATCGCATAGTGAGCACCGTGGACATGAACGAGCTGTACGCCATCGGGGATGTCGCCCGGCGGACCGGCCTGAGCGTCAGCGCCGTCCGATACTACGCGGACGCCGGTGTCGTCACGCCGGCCGCCAGCACCCCGGCCGGCCACCGCCTGTACGACGTGTCGGCCATCGCCCGGCTGGAACTGGTCAGGACGCTACGGGAACTCGACGCCAGCCTGGACGAGATCAGGCGGATGCTCGCCGGCGAGGCGACGCTGCGCGAGTTGGCCACCACCCACCTGGCCCTGCTGGACCGACACGAGGCACGGCTGCGCAGCCGTCGCGCGGTGCTGTCGGCCATCCTGCGGCAGGACTCCAAGGCCGAGCAGGTCACGCTGATGCACAAGCTGGCCGGCATGCCGGACGAGGAGCGCGACCGGCTGATCGACGAGTTCTGGACCGAGGTCTCCACCGGCTGGGAGCCGCCGCAGCGGATGGTCGAGTGGTGGCGGGCAGCCCGGCCGGAGCTGCCCGAACATCCCACCGCGGCCCAGTTGGAGGCGTGGATCGAGCTGGCCGAGCTGGTCCGGGACACCGAGGTCCGACAGGCCCTGCGCCGTGAGCTGTACGAGGTGTGCACCACCGGGGCCGGGCCGCTGATGACCTCGTCGCCGATGCTGGACGCTCTGGAGGCGGCCACGCCGATCGGCCAGGCGGTGATGGACGCGGCGCGGGAGCGGGTGCCGCCGGACTCGCCGCGGGGGCGGGAGATCGCCGACCGGTGGATCGGGTGGCTGACCGGCATCTTCGCGACACCGGACAGACCCGGGATGCCGGACACGCCCGAGTTCCGGATCCAGGCGGCCGACCACATGCTGGCGGGCGCGGAGTGGGACCGCACCCCGCCCGAGCCGCAGGGACCGTTCGACCGGTACATGGCGCTGGTCACCGCCGTGAACAATGTGCCGCCGGAGCGGTTCCCGTTCGAGTGGCTGGCCGCGGCACTACGCGCGTCCGCCCTACCAGCTCCCTGATCAACGATACGCGGCTCGGCCGCTGGCCTACGGACACTCCACCGCAGAGTCGGACCCCAGCCACCGAGCCAGGCGTCCGCAACTGCCGCCGACCGTGCGCGCCGCCCCGGCCGGGACCGTCATGCCTGGTGGCCGGCACACCGTGCCGGTCGATGACCGCGACTGCCGAGAAGTGGACACCTCATCAATCCCTTCAGACATCCGGACCTGCCGCGATGAGCGGGTCCCTCGTGGCAGGACATGCTTCTGCTGTTACGCCGGTGTCGGGCGCCCGCAGATGATCTGCGGACCGTGGCCGCCAAGAGGATCGGGCGTCTGTCATCATGGCCGAATGTTCGAACCGGGGTCGCGGTCCAAGCAGGTGAGCACCTTCATGCTGCCCGCGGACGAGGCGGCGTTCGACGATGCGCTGGCGCCTGCGGTCGCCGACCTCGGGCAATGGGAGACCCACGACCAGCGAGCCCGGACCATCAAGCTGCACGACTCGTTGCCGGCTGCGCTGCACCACGACCGCACACAGGCGTTCCTGCGGCTGCTCAACCGTGACGGCGGCACCACAGGGCCTCTCATCCAGTACTTGCACACCTCGGTGGTGACCACGGACGAGGCTGTGCTCGCCGCTACCGGCGGTCGGTACCGGGCGACGGCTGAGCGGCCTGAATCGATGTCGCCGGGCCGGCTGGCATTCAAGTGGTTCCCTGAGGATGAAGCCGACTGTGTGCAGCGGGACTTCGTCGTCCTGGTCGACGCGGCCTGGAAGGCATTGCAGGCGGTCACGTCGCCGCACGTCGAAACCGCCGAGGGCAGGCCCTTAAGGCGGTACCGGATCGGGCCGGCGGCGAAGGCGTGGGCACTCGATCGACCGGACCCCCTTCTGCACGACCACGCGTTACGCCTGAGGATCCGCCTCGTCCGCCGCGTCCCTGACGTCGTGAGCGCCGGCTGATCCGCTTGCGGGCCCCGATCCGGTCCAGCACCGGCCGGATCCCGTTCGATCCAAGATCAGGTGTACGGATTTGACCGCCGACCGGGCGCCAGCGGCGCAATCGCGCTCAGGCCGGTGCGCCGCCATGTCACACACCAGGAACGATGTCGCTCTGTCTCTCCTTGCCGGTATCGACGAACCTCGTCAGGTAGGCCGGCCGCTCCAGCTCGCTCGCCCGAGCCGTTGAGGAGACCTCTGCCCGGTGCCCCGGATCATCGAACAACCGATACGCCTGGGCAAGTCCCACAAAGTCCATGCCGGCTTGTTCGGCCGCGTACCCGAGACCGGACGGCGCGGTGCAGACGAGCCAGAACCAGGACCACCGTGTGACCACCACCGGTGCCAGCCCCGGGGCGGCCACATCCAGGAAGACGGCAAGAAGGACAGTCCCAGCCCGGCGACGACCAGCCCCAGAGGACGGATTAGGATCCGGCCCGCCTGGTTCCAGCGCCGAGGGCGCGGTCGCGGAAGGAGTACCTCGATGGGAACTCGCCGGCATGCCTCTGTGGCGCTGGCGGCGGTCGTTGTCTCACTCGCCCTAGCCCTCAACGGCTGCGGGCTCTCGGGCAGGGCCGACGGGCGACCCATGCCCGTCGAGACCACCTCGAGGCAGCTCACCGCACTGGAGAAGCTGGCGGAGTCGGCGGCGCGGATGAACGCTACGACGATCGGGGTCTCGATGCGTGCGCCCGGAATGACTTCGGAGGCCAGGCTGGATCCAGTCGGACGGAAGGGCACCATGCGGATGGAGCTGGACCAGAGCGACGGCAAGACCCTGGTGGTCGAGCTGATCCGGGCGGAACAGGACCACTACATGCGGTTGTCCGGCTCGCCGGGACTGCCGCGGAAGTGGCTGCGGATCCCGGCTGGGGGCGTCGCGAAGGGTGGTGCGCTGGATTTCATGCCGGAGGACGACCCGAGCGGTGCCGTCACCCTGGTGAAGAGCATCGTCAACGCGAAGCGGGACGGCGGGCACACCTTTCTCGGCACCATCGACCTGACCAGGTCGGGACGTGCCGGCGGGCGGGCGCTCAATGAGTTCTCCGAGCGGTTGACCGCGGTTCCGTTCGAGGTCTTCACCGAACCTCAGGGCCGATGGAGCTGGATCGAGATCGACGTGCCGAGCGTTGTGCCGGAGCTGGCCATGGTCAGGTTCAGCTACCACAGTTGGGGAGAGCCGGTGACCGTCCAAGCGCCGCAGCCCGGGGAGGTCGACGACGCCCCACCAGCGCTTATCGAGGACCTTGTCGAGGCGTGACCTCGCCCGCCGCTGCCGGTCGACGCGCATCGCCGTGGCGGCCTCGGGTGTCAGCAGCCGGGAGGAAAGGCCGGTGTCCGCGTCGACTCCCGTTCGAGCAACAGGCCTATTTCGACAGTCGGGCGTCGGGTAGTGCGGTGAGCCGGCGCCGGCTGGCGACCAGGACAATCTGGGGCTCGTGAACCGGGACCAGGGCTGTGACGTGCAGTTTGTACGACGCAAACCAACCAGCGGCGGCAACGAGCCGGATGTACGGCTGTTTCGTTTTCGAGTCTGGCTGTGATCCACATCGCTACTTTCGCGGAATACTGATCGTTCTGGGAGACCCAAACACACTGACCGCACTCAATTCGACACGTCCGGGTTTTGGTGGCCGCGAAGCACCCTACGGTGCGTGATGCACCCGGCCGCCGCGGCGTACGGTCGGCGGCAGAACTATGCAGTTGATCCTGGATGGAATCCGAGGATCGCCAGGTTTCTCGACCGGCGCCATCTACGCCATCAGCGGCGGCCGCGCTAACGGCACTGGCAGGTAGACGATGGCGAGGCCGGTACCCTCCGCCGCGAAGGCCGCTGCGGTCGCGGCAGTTGTCGCGGCGTCAGCCGGGCAACATGGGCGCCGGCGGCCCCGGTCCCTACAAGCTGTGGGGAGACCACGAGGCGTGACGGCTCCGACTGGGGGCGGGGCGCCCGGGCGGCGGCAAAATGCGGGTGTGGTCGGCGGTTCGCACTGGACGTGGCGATTGGTGTTGCTCGTGCCCGGCGTCGACCGGCGCGCGGAAGCGACCCACCGGGTGTGGCACACAACGTGGGGCCGGCACGGTCCGGTTGGGATGTCGAGGCTCTGCGCCAGGAGGTGATCGCTTCCGGGATCGGATCGTGGCCGTGGTGGCAGCTGTGGGGGGCCAGCTTGGACTCCTCCTGCTCGGATGGCATGGAAGCGGCAATTTCCGGTATAACGAATCGTCCGCTGTTCCGCTGGTTGGCGATCCTCGTGGAGTGGCCCTATGACGACACGGTTGCATGACCGCCTTGACGAAATGGTCGAAGGTGGCCAGGTCGGTGGTCTGCACGGCGTCGTGGCGGTTCGCGGTGGCCAACCCTTGCTGGAGTACTACGGGGCGGGTGAGGATTTCGCCTGGAACGCCTCGCTGGGCGTCCTCGAGTTCGGGCCTGAGACGCTGCACGACATCCGGTCGGTCACCAAGAGCGTGACCGCGTTGTTGTACGGCGTCGCGCTCGGCGAAGGGCTGGTCCCGCCGCCGACGGAGCCGCTCCTGCGGCAGTTCCCGCAGTATCCCGACCTGGCGGCCGATCCCCAGCGTGCCCGGCTCACCGTCGAGCACGCGCTGACAATGTCGTTGGGCTTGGAATGGCGCGAAGACGCTCCCTACGACAGCCCAGCCAATGCCGAGATCGCGATGGAGCTGGCGCCGGACCGGTACCGGTACATCCTGGAGCGGCCGATCCTCGGGCCGCCGGGCGCCCGATGGACCTACTGCGGCGGCGCAACGGCCCTGCTCGGCCGGCTGATCTCCGACGGCACAGGGCGGTCGCTGCCGCAGTACGGGCAGGCCGTGCTGTTTGCGCCGCTGGGTATCGACGGCGTCGAATGGATGACTGGCGCGGACGGAGTGGCCTCAGCCGCGTCCGGGTTGCGACTTTCGCCCCGCGACCTGGCCAGGATCGGCGAGCTCGTGCTGGCAGAGGGAGCCTGGGACGGTCAGCGGATCGTCCCCGCCGACTGGATTCACGCCATGCTCCAGCCACGCCTACAGACCGGTTGGGGCGAACAGTACGGCTACCAGTGGTACATCGGCTCTCTCCAACATCATCGGCTGGCGACCGGCATGGGCAATGGCGGCCAGCGCCTGTTCGTCCTGCCCGACCTGGACCTCACCGTGGCCATCACCGCGGGCAACTACGACGACCCTGACCAGGGGCGGACCCCGCTCACGATGCTGGAGCGGATCATCCTCCCCGCAATGGCCTGACGGCGCCGCGCCGTCGGTCAAGCCAAGTCGGCAGGGCACGCGGCCGGGCCAGATCGTCGGGGAGGGCATCTTCTCCGTTCGCCGGAAACGCACCCGTGTCACGGCACCCGTTCGACATCCGGTCCTCAGCAGGACAGCACGCCCGCTCGACTCAGAGGCAGCTACCAAGCGTGATCGCCCTGCCGGGCGAGCATGCCTGGATTGCGGCATGATCGGACGCCGCGCATCAGCCGTATGCTGCCACGCTCTCTGACCCGTGCGTAGCCCACCGCCGCGGGTGCTCTGCGGCAGTTGCGGATGCCTCGTGTGATCGTCACGCCCTGCGACGGGCTTCCGCCAGGCACTTGATGTGTGCTGCCCGCCGCTTCAACAGGCGTCGTAAGTACGGCGCGATCAGTGTCCGGATCGCCACCGCGCCCAACGGTCCCAAGGGGGCGCTGATGGTCCTGCCGTCGGTCATCTGCGTTCCGAAGCCATTGCCGTCCTCGAAGTGGTGCTCGTGGTGTAGGGCGCGGAAGGGACCCCGTGTCTGTAGCCCCGAGTGAGGTTGCTGGTCATCTGCTCATCGGCACGACAGAACGCGACGGCCGCGTGGCGTCGGTACCATGCGGTGATGGCCGGGTAGGCGGGCAACGCGCGCACTGCGGCGGATCCGGATGGCAGTCATACTCGGATCACGGTAGAAGCCCGCCGATGTTCGCCCGGTGCCGTCTCGCGGGAGGTTCGGCTACTGACGGGTGGGTGTGGAGTGAGCAAGACAGTACCGATCGGGTTTGGTGGGCGGTGGATCTGGGCCTACGACGTCAGCCTCGGAGTCTTGCTCCTGGAAGCCATTCAGGTGGCCGGGGAGACGCCACCCGGGCAGCGGTCACCATGGACGGATCCGGTGTTGGAGGAGCTGCGAACTCACGTGCAGGTCGGCGCCAGCTTCGCCTTCCTACTCGACGCCGGCAACTGGGACAACGAGCAACAGGACTACGTCCGCGCGATCATCGCGGAGGCGGGACGCCGGCTGCGCGGGTACGGAGTCGTCACGTCGGTGCAGGCTGCTCATCGCTACGTGATCGAGGGTGAGCCCCTCTTCCTGCGTGGACATGAGCAGATCAACGGCGAGGTGGTCGCCGACCTCGCCGAGGCGATCGAATGCTTGATCCAGGACCAACTGCCGCCGGTGCCCGTGACCGACCGGCATTGGTTCTTCGGCCTAGAGGGTGGCCCGCGCACACTGTGAGGGCAGGCAGCCGAGCGTGCCTGGCACGGGACACCAACACTCCAACGAATTGCCATCGGCTAGTACTCCAGCCGTACCTACTGTATTCGGAGTCGTCTTCGCTGGTAGTGGCTTACTTTTGCCCGGTACTGGCGGCGACGGCGCCACCATGGCCATCGATAGACGTGATCAAGTGTGCCAGGAGACGGCGGACCTCGCCCAAGGTGAGTGGGATGAGCCCCTGTCGGTCGGGTTCGGATCCCCCTTTTCGGGGTGTGCGGCGGTGACGGCGAGATGGGCGTGGGCGGACATAACCACAACTACGTCGTTTCCGCACCAGGGCCGGCGCGTGGGCGGCGAGGAAATCGGCGCGGGCACTACCCGAATCGGTGGGCACCTTCTGACTGCACGGGTTGAGCCGGCGGGAGACGTGGCACTGACCGTCGCGGCCGTCGCGCTGGTCGGGGTGTGGAGCGCGGTGTATGTATGGTGGCTGCTGCGCCGGACCGGCCTCATCGGCATGCTGTTCATCCCGATCTGGCTGCTGCTGCCGGGGGAGCGGATCAGTTGGCGTTGTCCCGCGGGTCGGCAGAAGGCGCCTCGGAGCCAATCGCGGCTTCCACGGCCGGCGGCTTGCCACGCGGAGGCGACGGCTCGCGGGAAGCGGGCAGCGCCGGAGCGACCGGCGGTCGAACCGCCACCGTCGCCGACGGGAAGGCCATCAGCT
The DNA here is from genome assembly GCF_033446045.1 of Plantactinospora sp. KLBMP9567. NCBI lineage: Bacteria > Bacillati > Actinomycetota > Actinomycetes > Micromonosporales > Micromonosporaceae > Plantactinospora > Plantactinospora sp. KLBMP9567. The sequence continues at coordinate 67,591 of NZ_JAWQRR010000042.1, forward strand.
GGACAACGACCACTATGCCAGGCAGCATGACCGACAGGAGAGCGGCGGCTATGAATACGCCTGGCGAGACCCCGTCCGCCCAGTAGCTCCGGTCGACAGTGGTCAACAGGCCGAAGATGACGGCACAGCTGAGGACGTAGGCAATCCCGAGGTAGGCCGCGTGGGTCACCGCCCGATGCGCCCCGTAACGAAGTCGGGGAGCAAACGCGTGCCCGACGACGACCAGCGCGACCAGCGCCGACCACGCCCGGACCAGCCAGTCGAGCCAGAGATACATCCCCTCCGGCCGGACATCCCTCAGATAGTCGTGCGCGGTCACCGCCAACTGTCCGACTATCACCAAGGACAGACCGTAGGCGGTCACCCGGATCAACCGGAGGGGGGACTCGAACTCGCTGCGCCCGGCGATCAGCCAGGCTAAGCCGGTGAACAGGGTGAGCGAGCCAACCCCAAGCATCCCAGCCGCCACCGTCGTCTGCGTCCAGGCCCGGGGGCAGGTCTGTTCACCGGCGATGACGCCAAAGAAAAAGCTGTCCAGAGCGAACGTGACCAGGCCGGCGATGAACATGGTCAACGCCTTGGCCGATGGACGTCTCGGCGTCCCTCTATCGATCAGCATGACTATGCCAGCGAAGACGAGGCCAGCGACCACGCCGGCCAGCTGGGAGTGTGCCCCGGCCGAGCCAAGCGGATTCCAATCTACCGACTCACACGCTTCGCCCACCGGCACCTCGCCCAAGTCCTTGACAGTCGGACCACACCGTCGACGCTATCGGTGCGGGTGTCACTGTAGTGAGCGAAGGCAAAATTTCCGGACACATCACCGCCCGTACAGGGGTATGACAGTAGCCCGGTCGAAGGAATTCGGGCCACGCAAACCCCAGGAAAAACGGCGCTATTCGGCCGACACCCTCGGGCGAACGTGGAGTCGCGGCGGCGGTGGGAATCAGGGCCGACGGGCAGGAACGGTCCGGCGGACGCAGCAGCCGTGCGATCCTCACCCCTGGTGCCAGGGAGTTGGGTCCAGCCAGGTCGATGTGGTTGCAGTGCCGGCCCAGTTGGGCCGTCCTGGGAAGGGTTCAGGTCACGGTGGGTCTGGCTGGTCGTGGAGCAGGCCCACGTCCGTGTCCGCGCCTGCGGCGTTGGCCACGGTCAGGGCGAGTCGTTCCTTGTGGAGCAACATGTCGTCCGCGCATTCCTCCGGTAGGCTGCGGCCCCAGCGTTCCATGAAGGAGTTCGCCCTCGGGGTGCGTGGCGGAGTCTTGACTACCGTGATGCCTTCGGCGGTGAACACCGCGTCGACGGCGGCTGTGTTCCCAGCGTCGGGGTCGCGGACGAGGAACCGGAATCCGTTGGCGCTCCGTACGCCGTCGTTCGACTTGTCGGACGCACGCTCGTGCCGATGTGGGCGTGCCCGATCACCCCGGCGGTGCCGACAAAGGTGTCTGCGGGCCGTGGGCCAACCCCGGTCGCCGGCTCGCCCTCTCGTCGTTGTCTCCGTGGCATCATGCTGGGCCATGGATCATCAGGGGCAGTTTCGTCGGGCAGCGCTCGAGTCGGGCATCCCGGACGACGAGACCAGCGGGTTCACCAAGTACCTCCGTTTGTCGATCGGGTTGAGCGGGGGTTCCGGAGGTGTTCCGGTCGGGCAGTTCGGTGGATTGCCCCGGCTGCCGGTGGGCATGGACTGGCCGTTCGCCGGGGTCACTCCGTTGCCGTTCATCTTCTCCGTCGACTGTGCGGCGCTGCCGAGAGTCGACGGCTTCGGCCTGTCGGTAGACGGCTCGCTGCTCTTCTTCCTGGACCACGAGGAGGACTACCTGGCCAGAGCCACCGGGGAGCGGAGGTACGCGCGAGTCGTGTACGTACCGGCTGGCACCGATACCGAGGTGGCGGAAGAACCCACCAACTATGAGTTCGTCGGCAAGCAGTACGACGTCGGCGCCACGCTCCTCGCGCAGCTGCCCAATTGGTTCGGCACGGACGAGGACGAGGACGACCCGTCGCCCTTCCAGCAGCAGTTGGCCCGTGACCTGGAGCGTGACCTGCCGCACCTGGACGAACTCTCTGCTCTGGCCTACGACCTCTGGCCGCCCGACGAAGGGCTCCCCAGCGCCTATATCGGCGGGTATGCCGACGACGAGGTGATCACGAGTATTGCGGAGCAGATCCTCGTGGGGCGCGAGAAGGCCGGCGAAATCGTCATCCCGGTGGCAAAGTGGTATTCCCATGTGGAAAAGGAGAAGCACCGGCTGACGAGCGATTGGGTGTCGCTCGCCCGCTTTTCCTTGGCCGACGAGTTCTACTACGGGAGTTTTGTGATCCGCCACGACGACCTGGTCGCCGGTCGGCTGGACAAGGCGTTTTCCGTGACCGAGTTCAGCGAGTAGAACACCGGCGGCGCCGAGTGCGGCTGCGGATCTGCGTTGCCTGCGATCGTCGACGTCAGGTGCTGGGCATCCGTTCATGTCCCGGAGCACACGTGGCGGCCGGGTGTGCACGGGTCACAGAGCGTGGCGGCGTACGGCAGGCGCGCGGCGTCCGACCATGCCGAGATCGGGCACAGGACCGTGGTCCTGGGGGAGGATCCTATCTTCAGTGAATTCAAAGGTCAGGATGCGGTGACAGACGAGCCTCGTCCCCGATTCGGCTGCTTGTCGACCGGCGTCGCCACAATCGCCACCGGGCCGGCGACAACAGCCGAACCCTGGTCTCCGCGGACTCGCCCAGCCGGGTCGTAGGATACGCCGATGATCAATTTCCGCTATCACATGGTCTCTCTCGCCGCGGTGTTCCTCGCCCTGGCAGTCGGTGCGGTATTCGGCACCGCCGCGGCGAACGGACTGGCCTCCGACGTACTGAGCGACTCGCTCAGCGCGGCGCACAAGGCCAACAAGCAGCTCCGTCAGACGGCCGACGATCTCCAGGCGGAGGCGAGCCACAAGGACGACTACATTAACGAGACAGCGCCGGCTGTACTCCGCAGCACACTGGTCGGCCGCCGGGTCGTGGTGGTGACGACGCCATCCGGACGCGACCACGCCGACGGCGTAATCGAGAAACTCGAACTGGCTGGCGCCGCCGTCACGGGTCCGATTGACATCCAGGAGGCATTCTTCAACCCGAAGGACAAGCTGGACCTGCTCGCCCTGACACGCCGTAGCGCGCCGTCCAGCACGCTGCCGGCCAACAGCGACGGAGTCGAGACCGCCAGCGCGCTCCTGGCCAAGGTTCTGCTCACGCCCGACCCGCCCGGAGCACCGCTCGTCGCCAGCCGCTCGGTGGTGCTGTCCGCATACGCCGACGCTGGATACCTCACCGGGCCGAAGCGGATCGACCGTCCCGCGGACGCGGCCGTCCTGGTGACCGGGGCAGCCTACGTGGAACAGGACTCGGCCGACCGGAACCGCGCGATCGTGACCATGGCCGCACAGCTCGGCACGGCCGGGCGGATCGTCCTAGCCGGCACGGCTGCCGGTGACGGCAGCGCCATCGAGGCGGTTCGCGGCGACGAGGCACTCACCGGGCGCATCTCGACGGTCGACGGGGTAGCCGGCGCGCAGGGCCACGTCGTCACGGCGCTCGCACTGGCCGAGCGGATCGCCGCCGACCGGGTGGGCAGCTATGGCACCGCCGAGGGCGCCGACGCCCTCACCCCAAGACAGCGGTGACCCGTCCGGCACGGCACGGAGGTGGTCGGCTGAGGAAAGCGGGTACCCGATCATGGAAGGTGGGTCGGTCGACCTCGGCTGAGCGTGCGCCCGTCGCCGGCTTTGCTGGCGTCGGTTCCCGGGTTGCCGCCCAAGGGCTCGTTCGGCTGAGGCAGGAAAGACCTGTCCCGGTCTACATGCGGGTCGTGACGCGCCTGCCGGCTAAGGCCGGTGCGTGCCGATCCCTCTGGAGTGGCGCTTGCTCGACGAAAAGACCCGCCGACTGCACGGACATCGACGGGCTCTTCGTCGACCGGGTGTTTCCGCCCGAGCCGTTGTACGAGCGGTACACCCTGGTGAGCTGCACGCCGTCCGGACCGCTGCTCGCCGCGAGGACGACAACAATCGTGGCGGCACTGTCCACCCGCCGTCCTCGGACATCGGCTGATCGCGTACGCCGCGACGCCCCGGCCGCCGAACGAGTACGGCTCCTCAACCGGCTCCACGTCCTCTTCCGCGACCTGATCCCCGGCGGCGCGGTACTCAACCTCACCGCGAACAAGCCGCCGCACTGCTGCGCGGCGACCCGCTCATGCAGCACGCCGGGGTCGAGGGAGCCGTTGGCGGCGGTCGGCGCGGCGAGCAGGCCGACATCCGCCGGCGCCCGGCCGAGCTGCGTGCCGAGTTCGGCGAGGCGCAGCCGGAGCAGCCAGTGCGGCGGCGCCACGCGCGGATCCGGGGGGCCCGCCTGGCGGAGTGCGGCGAGCAGGCCGGCCCAGCGGGCCCGCAGCGCGGCGGCGTCGGGGGCCTCGACCGCTGCCCGCAGCAACCCGGCCAGCTGACCGTGCAGACAGCACGGATCCCAGGGGTGCTCCAACCTCCGGTTCGGGAGCCGGTCCACCACCGCTCTCAGGCTCCGGGCGAGTCGGGGCTGGTCAGCACCGACCAGCCGGGCCAGGCCGTCGAGCACCCGCTCCAACGGCAGTATGGCCAACTCGCCGCCGAGCAGGATGGCGGCCTCCTCGACCAACTCGTCCGGTTCGGTGATCGGCGAAGGGGCGGCGGCCAGGACCGGCGGTGCCGGCAGCTCGTCGCCCCGGTGCTCAACCGCCGTCGGCGCCGGTGCCGGCACCGCCCCGTGCTTGGTCGCCAGCGTGGCGGCCCGGTCCCGTAGGTCGGCCGCGGGATGCCCAGCGCCCTCTCCGAGTACGGCGGCGATCTCCGCGGCGCGGTCCGGCCGTTGCCGGGCGAGCTGGTCGAGCCAGTTGAGTTGGGCACGGACCAGCCCCTTGTCCGGCCGGGCCAGCACCGTCCGGGACGCGTCGAGCAGGGCCTCCACCTCGACCTCTGGCAGTCCGTGCAACGCCCGCTGCGCCATCGACGCCACCGGACCGGGGCCGTCGGCGAGCAGGCGCAGGTAGTCGGCGACGTGTTCGGCGGACTCGGCCGGAGTCGGCGCGAGCAGGTCGTGCAGGGCGACGAACGGGCGCAACGCGGCGGCCCGGTCGCCTCGGACCAGCCGGTCGAAGCAGCTCCGCAGCAGCACCTTCCGGTCCAGCCGGCCCTCGGCGGCGAGCCGGGCGAGCGCGGACGGCAGAGCAAGGTTCTCCCCGGCCTTGAAGTCGTCGAACCCCAGCCGGGTGCCGAGGCCGTCCACCTCGAACAGCCGGGGCAGCAGCGTATCGAGGAACGGGTCGATGCGGAGCCGGTCGAGCAGCGGAACTTCGCGCTCCCGTCGAGGCGGCCACGACAACATGCGGACCCAGCCCGTGACGAACCGCTCGTCGGTGGGGGGCGCGGCCCGGTCCGCCACGAGCAGGTAGGCGATGAAACGCGTGGCGATCCACGGATCCGTCCGGGGCAGCCGGTCTGCCAGCCGGTGAGCGAGCTCGGGCAGCCAGTCGACGCCCCGGTGCCGCGCCATCCGGACCACCGGCGGCCCGTCCTCCTCGTCGAGCGAGACCGATCGCCGGCCGAGCAACTCGGCCACCTTCGCCGCGCTCGGCAGAGCGCCGACCGCGGCGACGGCCAGCGCCGTCGCCTTCCGGCCGGCCCACCGGTTGTCCCGGAGCTTGCGGACGTACGCCACCAGTTCGGTGTCGATCTGGCGCCGTCGCGACTCGTCGAGGCCGGTGAGCGCCACCGTGATCTCGTCAACCGCGCCTTCGTGGATGAGGTCGAACAGGTCACTGGTCACGCTGGGACCTCCGCCCGGCCGACGAGCATCGTGACCGCGAGGGCGTGTTTGCTGGGACCGCGCTGCCCGCGATGTCCGGTCCCTCACGGGCGGGCCACCAGCGGCGGCCCGGGGCTTGCTCAGGAAACCGGGGAAGAACCGCGGGTAAGCCGGCGGACCGCCACGGGTCTGCAGGGCGAGCCCGTCGGGACGCCGGACGGCAGGCCGGAAATACCGGTACGTGGCAACGGCGGTCACGACGCGGGATGTTATCCGCCACGACCGACACGCGCGTACTGTCCCGGCGTTACCGTCACCATCGCCGTTACCTGCCCGGTGCTGGACGAGATCCTGGCCTGGTCTCCGGTCTGCCGGCCGGAAGTCCCGAAGGTGCCGTTGCGTTATCCGACCGTGAGACGCGTCAGGCTCGGGTCGGTGATCGCGATGATCTTACCGGCCGCGCTGGTGGGACGAGTTTCGTACTACGGTCAGACCGCGACCTGACCCGGATCACTGCCGCACGGCATCCGCTCCTGCCGCCGATCGTGCCCCCTGGGGGGCCTCGGCACATCGGTCACGCTGCGTCGGTCAGTCTCGGTGCGGTTCCCTTGCGGACATGGCTCCGGTTACTTCTTCGCCCCTCGTGGAGAGGTGCAGGCCGGCGGTCCCGGCATGACCTATGGCTCCTGCCTTGACGACCTCAGCGGTGGTGTCACCGGGACCGCAGGGCGTTCGTGACCGCTGACAGGGATCTGGTCCGCGCGTGCGGAGGCCTTCGTAACGTGGCTGCCAACGCGTCGTCCAAGGCTTGGCCTGCTCTCGCGGCAAGGAGAGCGATCGTTGTCCAAACCCGGTACCGCGCAGCCCGGCGAGCGTCAGGGGTTCGAGGTGTTCTGCGGCGTTGACGTCCGCCCGGGAGACGCACCACGCCATCGTGCTGGATCAGCAGGCGGCTGGTCGACCGTCCGCTACCCAACGACGAGGGCGCTCTGCGCACGCTGTTCACCGAGCTGACCGGGCATAGCCAAGTCCTGGTGGTGCCCCACCGACGTCGTGCAGGCAGCTACCGTCCATGGGCGCCCGGGTGGAGACGGTGGTCTGCGCCATCGACCGCGAGCAGGGCGGTCGTGAGAATCTGGCGACGGAGGCGCTACAACTCCGCGCCGCTCTTGCCCGCCGCGACCTGGAAGCTTCCCCGATGGCGTGACAGCTGGTGCCGCTCGACCAGCGGCAGATCCGTGCACGTGATTTGTGTCAGCGCGGCCGGGATCGCGGCCACCAGAGGTCGTCGCTGGGAGCTCCGGCGTTGGCCGACTCGCCGTAAATGTCGGTGGGTCCGGGCATGATGCCGCGCATGTTCAGCGGGATTCGCGATGTCGACTGGGCGTCGATGCGTCATGCCTACGGTTCAGCCGAAGAGGTGCCAGCGCTTCTGGAAGCACTGCGCTCTCCGGATGCCAAGGAACGGGGCCAGGCGCTCAGCGACTTCTACGGCAAGGTTCATCACCAAGGTGACGTCTACGCCAGCACCACGGCGAGCCTGCCGTTCCTGCTCGAGCTTGCCGCTGATCCGGTCACACCAGACCGTGACAGGATCGTCGCGCTGCTGGTCAGCATCGGCGAGGAGGCGGTCGAGCGATGCGAGATCGACTACGTCGACGCGGACTTCGCAGGCGCTGCGGCGTTCCTGCGGGCACACGGGGAGGCGTTCGTTGACCTTGCCGGGGATGCCACCTGCCGGGTGCGCCAGGCCGCCATGCCCGGTCTTGGCCTGTTCCTCGACGACGCCAGCCGGGCCTTCGACCTGCTTCGAGACCGGTCGGCGATGGAATTCTGCCTGCTCGAACGCCTTCTGGTGACGCAGACGACGGTGACGTTGGCCCAACGGCTTCCGGTGATCATTCCGGCCGCGAGAGCGTGGCTCGCCGGCCTGGCTGCGGATCCGGCCAATGAACCAGAGTTCCGGCTCGCCGCGTTGATCCACCAGGCCCGGTGTGCTCCGGATGCGATCAGCGACGATCTCGTACCGGCTGTAGTCGGGCTGTTGCGCGAGATCGCCGACGCCGCACCGCCGGAGCAGCCGTGGCCAGAGCCGCCGCCCGTCACGCCGCCGGCCGAGGATGTGCCGCCGTTCGTCACCGCCGCGTTCGAGGAGCTGGACCGCATCAACCGGCGGCACGCACTGACCACAGACCTGTTGCGAACGCTGCACGCACTGCTGAATGCCCGGGTTCCACAGCGCACCGACCTGCTGGTCGAGCAACTGCGCAGTCCTGATTCCGGCGTCCGGCTCGACGCGATCCGGATGGCAGGCGATCTCGTCGGAGCCTGGCGTGGTGACCACAGCGCCCTGATCCGGCTGGTCGCCGCCCAACTCGGCGGAAGCAACCTGGAAGTCGCTGCCGAAGCGGCAAGGCTGCTGGAGAAGCACTACGCAATCGCGGAGCCAGCCCGGGAAACCATGGCCGCCCTACTCACCGGCCACGGGCCGGACGGGTGGGCCACTCAGCGACGGCATTTGCGCCGGCTGCACCAGAAGACGGCCGTGGCTTTGGCCCGACTCGGGGACGTACGGGCACTCCCCAGCCTGCTGATGGCGCTGGACAGCGACGTCGACGCCTGGCTCGCCGTCCAAGTGGCGGGAGCGCTGCCGCAGGCCGCGGATCAGTTGGTACCCCGCCTGCGTGACCGGCTGAGCAGCGCAGACCTGCCCAAGGAGTGGCCGTCCAACCCAGGTGGCGTCCTGTCCGCTCTAGCCAAGCTCGGCGACCCCAGCGCACTGCCGACCATCACCGAGACGCTCACCGCCGCCGCCGAGCGGCAGAACTGGGACGTGGTGAAAGCCGCTCTGACGGCGCTGCGGGCATTCGGTCCGGCGGCGGCACCCGCGCTCGCCACGATCAGATCGTTGGTCGCCGTCGACGATACGTGGACCAGGTCCGAGGCTGTCAGCACGCTCTGGGCGGTCGGCGACGACCGCGACGAGGTCCTGCCGCTTGCTCTTGCGCTGCTCGACACCTTCGCGCTTCGGGAGGCGGCCGAGGTGCTCGGCCAGATCGGTCCGCCTGCCGTGGCTGCGCTTCCCCGCCTGCGCGAACGGTTGGCGGACAGGTACGAATGGAACCGCGTGCACGTCGCCGCAGCGATCTGGGACATCAATGGCGAGCCGGAAACCCCGGTCGTGCTGAGCACCCTGCTACAGGCATGGCGGCAGAACCCAGCGACGGGCAACCATGTCGCGGCCTGCCTGAAACGGATGGGCTCGGCCGCTGCACCGGCATTGCCACATGTCCGCGCTGAGCTCGCCCGCCCCGGGCGGGGCGGCCGGTTCGGAGGTGTCGACAACGACCAGCAGATGTTGCGGGATCTCGCCGAGGTACTGCTCATCGATTGACGTCAGCGGCCCAACAAGCTTCAGCCGCAGCAGATCAATGCCCTCTGCTGAGAGCAACAGATCCCGAAAACACTACTGTGCGGAGTTGAGAAACCGGTTAACGAGTGAGATGAGTAGTTGCTCCAGGGGCTGCTCTGCCGGTGCCCTTTCAGTAACCCACCGGCGTCCTGGCGCAGCCGCACGGCAGGCCCTGTGCCGACGCCGCTGACCCCGATGGCGCTGCCGCCGGTGACGTTTGAGCCGACCTCGATGCGTAACCGGGTCCTGACTGCGCACAACACCAGTGAACCGCAACCGGATCGGGAGCATCATCACCGAGAGCGGGGCGAAGATCCAGATCACCTACAAACGGCCCGAATGCACCGGACGGGAAGGGGTCAACAGGTCGAAGTTCGGTGGGTATTGGCCGACAAGCAGCGCCCCGGCCTCGTCGACCAGCAGCGCATGGATCCCGGCGACTGGAGAGCGACCGTGGTCCGTGGCTACGTCCGCACGCACCGACAGCAGATGGACTCAGCCGCACCCGTGCCGAGGACACACGCTCGCGGCCTATGCCACCACCACACTCGACATCCTGTCGATGACAACGACGCGTCCTCGACCAGACCGCACACCGGCTGACACCCACCCGCAACGCCGCCGACAACGCGGGAAATCGTCGCAGTCTGGCCATGACCGGTAGGCCCAGAGTCCCGCCACCGCCCTACGCACGTCGCCAACGGCCCGCACCGCCACGCTTCGTGACCGCTCATCATTCCGTAGAACCCGGGAGGCCCGGCCGGACCCGCCCGGACGAGCTCCTCAGTGTGGGGCCGTGGAGTGTCGATGCCTTCGGTCGTTACGGTCGGTGAAGGCGTCGCGGAAGGCCGGGTAGTACTCGCACAGCAGCGATTCGCAGCGTGGCGGGGCCGCATCATCCGGAGAGCTACGGCGATCGCAGGGGCGCGAGCTGCACCGTCCACGTCCGGGCTGTCCCGACGACCGTAATGGCCCGGCAGAGAAGGTCGCAGCCCAGCTGCGGACTTCCTTCTGCGAAGCCGCGGTTGATGAAGCTGATCGCTCTCGGGTGGTCACCCGCTTCAAGAGCATCCTCCAGCCCGGCGGCCAAGACCGCGGCGAGCACGGCGTGAAAACTGTCTGCCCCTTTTTCGCGGAGGGTCTTGGCGGGCTGGTGCGATGGTGACGGAGAGACCGTGGGCGGGGCTAACACAAAAGTCATGTCCTTCTCCTGTGGTGTGGGCGTTGCTCGGTCAGGCCTGTCGGACTGGTGCCCGCCCGCCGCAGCCGTGCCGCAACGGCCTCCTCGTACCGCGCGGGGCGCGATTCGCTGATTGTTGCCGGCGAAGTAGCGGCTGATGACCCGGGCAAGATCGTTGACGGGACGGCAATGAGTCGTTGTGCCTGGGCAGACGTTTCCCAAGGGTCGCCTGAAGGGGATGACCGGCCACTGGGCGCCAGCCAGGCCCCCGATCATGGCGGTTTGCCTCACGGCGTCGCTGGTCGTTGGCTGTAACGGACGCGGCGCCGCCCGTCAGCACACTGAAATGTCGATAGTGATCGGTCTGGCAACGTCGGCCCTCAAACTGGAAGTTGTCCTCTCGACACTGCCGAGACCTGGGCAGCACGCCCGGTAGGCGCTGGCCCGCCAACGATTGACGAACTGATCCACCACCCACTCTACGCGCACTACACGCAGCGGTGCCGCCGCCAGCTCAGCGGGCTGACTCCCGGCGACGGAGGTGGCTTCCTCCCGGCGAAGATCGACACGACCTCGTCTGGTGTCCATCGCCGTCACGCCCGCCCGGGTGCGGTCCATCGTCCGAGCCACGCCTGTGTTGGGAGACCTGCGACCTACAGTAGCGGTTGCACGTCGGTACATGTGGCGGTGCGAGTCGACCGAGGAGCCCGCGACAGCACCACTGCACCCCGGCATCCCCACTCAACTAGCCTCTACGACATGGCAACTACGGTGCTGCGCGTCCGGCTCATCGGCGGCGACCGCATGGACATCACATACGACAAACCGGACGTCTCCGACGAGCACGAGCTTGTGGAACACGTGATCTCGACGCTGGCGCAGGATTCGGGGGTGCTGCGCACCAAACACGGTGACCGGCTCGTCGTACTCTACGGCCGAGGCGTCGCAGCGATCGAAGTTGCGCCTCGCGGTGCAGTGCTCTGACGGAGGCCGCCCACGTGGAACTGGCGGCGAGCGGACGGATCCTGTGCTATGGTTACCCAGTTGCAGTTTTGATTTCCGTGGACGTTTCGGCGCCTGATGGGTTATCCAAAACCCACCCAGGCGCTTTTTTCGTTTCGTGTCGTTTCCGGCGCGGGTGATCAACGCGGCGGCGTGTGAGTCCGCACAGTGCGGTCTCCAACACCCTGCGAAGGAGCAGACATGGCTACAGGTACCGTGAAGTGGTTCAACGGCGACAAGGGCTTCGGCTTCATCAGCCAGGACGGCGGCGGCGCCGACGTTTTCGCCCATTTCTCGGCGATCTCGGCGAGCGGCTTCCGCAGCCTCGAGGAGAACCAGCGGGTGGAGTTCGACATCACCCAGGGCCCGAAGGGCCCGCAGGCGGCGAATATCCGCTCGCTCTGATCCACGCTTTGCCGCGGCGGCCTGACTGGTTCTGGGGGGCCGCCGTTCGGCGTTTCATCTACATCGTTTGTTCAGGTTCGTTCTTGCGATGTCCCGTGGCCTGCGGCCCGTGCCTTCCTTGCGACGTGCCGTTCGAGGAAGGCATCCACGACCATGATCACCACGTCATCCCGCACCTCCAACGCCCACCCGGTGGTGGTCCCTGGCGGATTCAGCCGCGACCGGCACCCGGGCGCCGGCGCTCCGATTCTCCGGAGCCTGACCCATGCTGCGGCCTGCGGTTGCATGGCACAGTTCCTTGCTCCGTCCACCGCGGAAGAAGAGATGCCCGCGCCTCGGGTATCCGACTGCGGTGAGGTGGCGATGCGTCGATTGCGCCACCCGTTCACCGTCGCAGCCGATACGACGCCACACCGAACGACAGTGAAGATGGCCGCCCAGATAGCGTGAGTCTATGAAACAACCAGCTGGCGATACCCGCAGTTGGTTGCCTACCTGCCACCACGGGTGGCCCATCAGGTAGGTGGCTCTGTTGCGTTCGGCGGAGGCGTGGTCGACTGCCGGTCTTCGCCGGTGTGCTCAGCTGAGCCCGTGAGGTCGCCAGCTCCTTCCGGTCTTGGTCTCCACCGCCGTCGGCGTTCGCCGGGTTCCGGGTTCCTTCCGAGGTGATCATCGTCGCGGTCCGCTGGTACCTGCGTTCCAACCTCTCGTACCGCGACGTCCAGGAACTGCTGGTCGAACGTGAGTTCGAGGTCGATAACGTCACCGGCTACCGGTGGGATATCGACGAGACGTACGTCAAGGGCAACGGTGTCTGACGATGCGTGTACCGCGCGGGGCGACCGGCACGGCCACATCGTCGACGTACTCGTCTCGGCACGCAGGGACGCCTTGGCCAGGATTTCCCGCGGGATCGCGGTGTAGAGCACGAACAGGATGCCGCAGAATACGGTGCGGTTGTCGAGGGGCTTGCGGCCGGGGTACCGGCCCGGGCGTGGCGGTCGGGGCGGCAGCAGTGGTTCGATCTCGGCCGACAACTCGTCCGAGACGATCCACGGCGGTTGCTCGCCGCTCCTCACATCCAGGCCAGGCAGAACGATCCTCACACCTACCGGTCTGTGAGGAGTTCTAACCAACCGGAAACACCGTTGGCGAGACAGGCGCTCGTTCGCGCCGCACAGAGCGGCTGTGATGGGACACGCCGCCGTCGACGCGCTAATCCTGCTCGACGTGCCGGACCGGTGGTGAGCTGCTGCCGTTTGTCGTGCCGGACTGGCGCGAGTTGGACACCGCTTGGGCGGGGTCGGTGTCGGCCCGGCCCGCGGCGTCCGCCAAGCGGCTGTTGCCGATCAGCCGTTGGCCGACGTTGTCCGACAGCTTGCGAGGTCAGCCAGCCGATAGCAGAGAGTCGCTGTCATATTACGGGCAGTCATATTCGGGTAAGGTTGCCTCGCTCCTAGGCTCCGGTGCGTAATGGCTTGCCAACGCACAGGATTGGAGTTCCTATGTGGAAGAGGCGTCTGGCGGTGCTGGTCGGCGGAGTGTTGATCGGCTCCCTGGCTATGGGCGCATCGCCGGCCCGGGCCGGCATCGAGGGGGATCCGATCTGGGGTGACCTGAACGGAGACCGGCGGCTCGACCGAGTCACCCTGGGTATGTCCAGCAACCCCGACCGGTGCGCGGTCCATGTCCAGTGGAGCGGCACCGGCACAGCCGAGGAACATCTGTACGTTCCACCGGGCGCGACCTTGCCGGTCACCCACTGCCTGGGCATGGGGACCGCCGTCGACCTGGGTGGCGACGGAAGTGTCGAACTGGTTCTCGGATCGTTCTACGGCGAGCCGAACGGCGCCGACGGTTCGATGCTGGTCCTCCGGAACTTCGTCCCCGAGGTGCTGACCACCGCCGACATCCAGCTCAACGAGATCGGCACGGCGGACTTCAACGGCGACGGGCTGACCGACGTCTTCTGGTGGAGCAACCAGGGCGAGGGCTTCGGCACCTTTCTCAACACCGCTGCCGGGCAGCTCGTGCCCGGGCCGGTCAAGCAGGATGAAGGTGAGATCAACGACTATCAGCTGGCGGACTTCGACGGCAACGGGGCGACGGACGCCGTGATCGCCTTCCACACCGCACCGGGTACGCCAGGTAACGGCGTGGTCGTGGCCTTCGACGACGGGACGAAGGTGTGGCTGCGGCAGGGGGAGGACACCGGCTGGAACGTGGAGGTAGTCGACGTCAACGCCGACGGGCGGCCTGACGTGCGGACCGAGGCCCCGGGCGAGGTGATCACTTGGCTCAACCGAGGTGACCGTACCTTCGATACCGGTCCGATCGCCAACGACGACGTGGCGTACGCGTACCGGGGCGCACAGAAGGTGATCAAGGTCAGAGACAACGACGTGGCGAGTAGCGCCGCCGCGCTGTCCATCGTCGTCCCGCCCAGGTACGGGTTCCTGACCCGCCACGATCCGCGCTACGAGGTGGTCTACCAACGCACTGCGACGCACCAACTGCCGGACACCTTCGTCTACCGGCTCACCCAGGACGGTCTCGGCGACACCGCGACCGTCACCGTCAGGATGAAGGACTGAACGCCGGGCGGGGTGAACGGGGTACGCCACGCCGTCCCCACCCGGCGACCGGATCCTGCGGCGCTCCGGCGACGGCTGGTCCGGTCAGCTGTGGCCGAAGGGTTCCGGCACCGACTTCGGCGGCGGTGCCGTCAGTATCGGCGGGGTATCGACTCCGGAACGATCCGCCGCGGGGACGGTCCAGAGGGCGATTGGCATGCCTCGCGCCTACCAGGGGATTCGGACAAGGGCGAACTGTCCGCGGTGCACTGTCATCGGCTGGCTCGAAAATGTTGAGCGAGTGGGCAGGCGGCAGCATCGCGGCCTAGCCGCGATGGGTTGAGCTGGCCGTGTGACCTGATCGGCTGGTTAGTGGCGGGTTTCGTCTTGCCTGCGGGCTGGTTCGCGCGGGGTGCGAACCGGGTCAACCCCGGCGGCAACGGCAACTCCGGCCAGTCCCGCTGACGCCTCCCGAGTGCGGAAACAGGATCGTCTGAGCAGAACGAGGCGGCGCCCGGTCGGAAGCCGGACGCCGCCTCGGTCAACTCAGTTCCAACCGGGACCCAGGTTCAGGCTCGGCTGGGCCATCTCCGGTTCGCCGCCGGCCCCGGTCGGCGGGCCGGTGGGGATCGTCGGGATCGGCCCCTCCAACCCGTCCGGGATGTACGGGTCGCGGGGATCGACCGGAGCCACCGGATCGATGTCGCCGTACCCGCCGTCACCCGGGTCACCGCCGCCCGGGTCACCGCCACCGGGGTCGCCTCCGCCAGGCGGCGGCCCACCCGTGCCGGGGTTTCCTCCACCGGGGTTTCCCCCGCCGCCGGGACCACCTCCGCCGCCGGGGGGCGTGCCTCCACCGGGCGGTGTGCCGCCACCCGGTGGCGTACCTCCGCCGTTGCCACCCCCGCCGCTGCCACCCCCGCCGGAGCCGCCACCACCGGTCGTGGGCGGCGGCAGACCGGGCCGGCACGGCGAGCCCACGCCGCCGCTCGGACGGACTCCGGCCGGAGGTGCCTGCACACCGAGCTCGGTCGCCATCATCTTGGCGTAGTGCGCGGAGAGCGCCTGGGTGCCCTTGCGGTTCGGATGTGCGGTCTCCTGCAGCGCGTTGAACGCCGACGGTGCTGGCGACACGGTCACATCGTTCACCCAGGGGTCGTCGCTGCCGAGCGTGTGCCCGGCGAACGCGTTCCGGACGTCGAGCAGGTCGGCCTGGACGCCGTGGTTGACCAGGATCTGCTGGGCCCGGCGCATCGCGTCCGAGATCTGCGGAGCCAGTCTGGCCAGGACGTCGTACTCGTAGTTCATCAACAGCCAGCCCATCAGCCCGTCGATGCCCTGGTTGCGGCTGATGCCCTGCGGGTAGGTGACCATCATGACCCGGGAGTTCGGGCCCTGTGTGTGGATCGCCTTGATCACCTTGATGTACCTGCTGACCAGGCTGGTCGGCTGGGCCGAGTTGGCGTCGGCCCACTCGACCGCGTCGGTTCGGGGGTTCAGCATCGCCGTCCGCTGCGCCGCCAGGTTCTGCATGCCGGTCTTGTTGTCGAAGATCAGGGCGTACTCCACCAGCGGCCCGAAGCCGACGTCGTTGCCGCCCATCCCGACCACCACCAGGTTGGTCTGGGCGTTGATCCCGGCGAGCTGGGCGGGGTTGTTCCGGCGGTTGTCCGACTGCGCGTTCCAGTAGTGCTTGGTCTCCGCCCCGGAGGAGGCGTTGAAGACCACGTCGAACACCACGTTCGGGTTCGCCTTGCGCAGTTCGTCGACGGCGAGCAGCGCGGCGGCGTGCCGGGACCGGTGCCGCCAGTCCGTGTCGTAGTCGGCCATGGTGTAGCCGGGCGCCGGCACCGGTTCCGGGGCGCCCGGAAGGCGACTGTACGGCGGCGGGACGACGCCGCGCGCGTTCAGGTAGTCTCCGGCGCCCTCGCCGGACATGTACGAGTCCCCGGTGATGACGATCCGGACCACCCGCTGTTGCGGCTGCGGGGTCACCCCGGCGGTGCCCTGCCACGGGGCCACCGGGCCGTTGGCGGGACAGCGGTACCCGGGTGCGAGATCGAGGAGTTGGTCCAGGGTGCCGGGCGCCGGGATGTGCGGTGGCGGCAGCGGTGGTGGCGGTGGCGGTTCCTGTCCGATCGGAACATCGTCCTCCGGCGGGATTGCCAACCCCGGAGACGTGATCACCAGCGATCCGACCAGTCCGATCGCGACGGCCAGTACGACGGTCCGGGCCCGGCGGCGCCACCCGGGTCCCGGGAGTCGCTGGCCAGCGACGGGCGGCCGGAACGCGCCCCATCTTCTCGGCATGACGGCTCGATCCTCCTCAGGATATGTTGACTGGACGTCCATCCAGTACACGGGTCCCAAGGTTAGGAATCCAGATCGGATGGTGTCAATGGTTTCCGGGCGGCGAGGTGTCGTCGACACCAAACCCGGCCGCGCGAGCCACATCCCGGCCGCGCCCGGCCGACCAGCCTCGGCCGAGCGGCGCCCGGCCGACCAGCCTCAGCCGAGCGGCGCCCGCAACCGGCCCGACTCGGCGAAGACGTCCGCCGGCAGCGGCAACGGCGCGGGCTCGCCCAGGCCGTACAGGGCGAAGAGCCGGGAGCGGATCGCGTCCAACGGATAGCCCTGCTCGTAGACGGCGAGCTTGAACAGCACTCCTTCGAGCAGGCTGCGCAGCAGCGCCTCCTCGACCGCCGGGTCGGCGGCCCCCCGGGCCGCGAAGATGTCCCGCAGCCGGTCCTCGAACGCCCGCATCGCCTCCGCCCGGTCCCGTTCGACCTGGGCGTACACACCCCGGGTGCCCGGTTGCAGCATCAGGCAGAGCACCAGCCGTTGGGTGCCGAGCTGCGTACTCGCCCCGAGCAGCGCCCGGTCGATGACCGTCGCCAGCAGGTCGTTCGGCGGCCCGTCCGGCGCCAGATCGTCCAACATCGTCAACAGGCCGTCCAGCCACCGGCCGAGAATCGCCCGCAGCAGATCCTGTTTGGTGGCGAAGTAGTACGAGACCAGTCCCCGGGACACCCCGGCCCGCTCGGTGATCTGGGAGATCGTCGCGTTCTCGTACCCCTGCTCGGCGAAGACCTCCAGCGCGGCGGTCAGGATGCGCTCCTGGGAGCTGCGCCGGAGTTCGCGGTTGGTCTGCTCGGAACGGGGTGACACCGTATGTCTCCAGGTGACGGGCCGGCCGACGTCGGACGGATGGACGCCGCTCGTCAGGGAACTAGAGGATAGTCCACGCTGCTCAGCAGGCCGGCCAACCGCTCCTCCGGGATACCGGTGGCCTTGGCCCTGGCGCTCTCGACCCGGCCGCTCGGTAGAAGGCTACTTCGAAGGGACTCATTGGGACTCGTCGGCGGCATTGGCCTGCTCGGGACAGTTTGTCGGCGGTTGCTGAACCACGGCCGCGGCCGGCGTCGCCGGGGCGGACACTTCGGGGGAGGTGGGCGTCCCGCCGCTCTTCGCGGCCTGCCGCTCGGACAGCGCCCGGAAGGCCGCCAGCTCCGGGGCGCCCTCGACCACTCCGGTCTCGGCGTCGACCTCACGGTCCTGGTACCACCAGAATCCGATGCCATTTGCACCGGAGCGCTCCAGCTCCGCGAACACCCCGGCCCACCAGTGGGCGCGACCGGGCGGATCCACATTGAACTCCGCCAGGTAGAACGGCTTGCCGAGCACGTTGTGGGAGTCGTGGACCATTCCGCGCATCAGGGCTTTCATCTGTGTCAGCGTCATCTTCGTCGCGTCGCCCATCGGATAGACGTGCGTCGAGGTGAAGTCGATGTACGGCGACCGGTAGATCTCGATGAAGGGATTGCCGTGCCCACAGCCGAACCCGTATCGCGGGTCGTTGCCCTCCAGCCCGATGGTCACCATGTGATTGTGATCGATGGACTTGACGAAGGCGCCCATCTCGTCGACCCAAGAACGGATCACGGCTCCCGACTCGCCCGGCTCCTCGTCCTCGTAGCGCGGTTCGTTCATCAGGTCCCAGCCGAGGATGACGGGGTCATCGCGGTAGGCAACCCCGGTATAGGTGTTCACCCGGGTGAGCGCGTGTTGTACGTACGCCTTGTACTGGGCGGAGCATCCGGAGCACCGGGTTGCGTCGAAGAAGGCGCCGCGGTGTTCGTCACCGCCGGGCAGGCCCTCCCAACGCAGGCGGGCGTCGATGCCGCCGTACGCCGTCCAGTAGTTTTCCAGCACCGGAAGCAGCCGTATCCCGTGCCGTCCGGCGGACGCGATGATGTAGTCGAAAAGGACGAACTGGGACTCGTTGAAGACACCCTTGGCCGGCTCGAAGCCGTGCCACGCCTCGTGGCTGAACATCCACAGCCGCAGCACGGAGACGCCGTCCCGCTGAAGGCGCGCGAAGTGCCCGTCGATCCGCTTCGTGTCAATGGAACGCGCGTCGATGTCATCGGACCAGGTTCCGAAGGTGAACATGTCATACGTGTTGGATCCGGCGAAGTAGAACGTCTTCCCGTCGACGCAGAACTGGGTGCCGCACCGGCCGACGAAGCCCTTCACCACGGAACCCGGCGCGGGTTCCGGTGCGGAGGTGCACGCCGCACCGGCGGTCATGATCGCGACGGACGCGAGCAGGACAGAAAGCCCGTGCCTCATCCGGGACCACACCGCGCTACCCACTGTGCACCAGCCCGGACTCGTCTCTCGGGCGGCTGGCCTCTGCCACCGGCTCAAAGGTCGGCGCGGTCGGGCGGATGACGGACTGCTCCTGACTCTGATCATGCCCATGCGGCGTCTTCTCCCAGGTCGATCGTGCGGTCAGCAGCCGCCAGGCCGCCCGGTAGGCAGGCAGGCTGGTGAATGCCCACCAGAGGAACGTCAACGACAGATACTTCGCGAGCCCGGCGTCCCGATCGCTGGTCGCGTAGAGCGTCGTCACGATGGACTGGATACCCAACGCCACGTTTCCGGCGACCATGGCGATCAGCCCCACATAGTGCACCGGCGTGGGAAACATGTCGTCGATGAATGTCGCGATGACCGGCCAGCCACTGATCCGCGCCAGCACGTACGTTGCCGAGAGGGCCCAGATGATCGGATTGAGCAGCGCGGATATCGGGGTCCAGAGCATCATCATGATGAAGACGAGGTAGCGCATCGCCCCCATACTTCTCATGGACCGCAGCGGCCGGCGCGACTGCACGAGACCTGTGACGAGGTAGCCCTGCAACCACCGGGTGCGCTGGCGCAGCGCGACCGACAGCCGGTGCGGCGCCTCCTCATAGGTCCGTGCCGGGCACATCGCCACCCGGTAGTCCAGGCGCGCCAGCCGGGCGGCCAGGTCGGCGTCCTCGGTGACGTTGTAGGAGTCCCAGACGCTCGGCACGGTGACGGCCCGGTCGCCGCGGCCGAACGTCAGCGTGCCGTACTCCTCGGCCACGTGGCGAAGGGCTTCGGTCCGGAAGTGGTTGCTGCTGCCGCACAGCGGCGGGATCAGGCCGAGGCGGCACAGCCCCACGAGCATCCAGTGGAAGTGCGCCACATACTCCGCCCAGTAGAAGACGCTGGGTATGCCACTGCGCGGGTTCCAGAAGCTGAGGATCCCCTGCACGCAGATCACCCGGGGATCGGACCGGCGCTCCGCCCACATCGCGGCGACGGCCTTGAGCAGGTGGTCGGGTTCCGGCCGGTCCTCGGCGTCGAAGATGACGGTGAACTCACCCGTCGCCACCGTCATCGCGTAGTTGCAGGCCTTCGGCTTCGTGCGAGGACCCGCGTCGGGGACGATGACGGCGGTGACGTAGGAGGGAAGCGCGGTGCGGCGCACGGTTTCGATCGTCTCGTCATCGCCGGTCTCCAGCAGCAGCAGGACCTGCATCCGTTCGGTCGGATAGCGGATCCGGGTGATCGCGGTGATGAGTCCGGGCAGGACCGCTGCCTCCTGGTAGAGCGGCACCAGGACGGTGTAGGTGGGCAGCGCGGGATCGTCGAGTGACGGCAGCGGCCGGTCGGGAATCGCCCGCCGCGCCCCGGCGAACCAGGCGATCAGCTTGAAGACCGTGAAGGAGACGTAGGTGGCGATTATCAGTGTCATCAGCGTCCGCAGCAGGCCGTAGACGCCGGCTACGGTGAGCACGACCGCGGCGAGGACCCCGGTCGCGGCCAGCACCGCAAACTGACCGCGAGAGAGCAGCACGGCGGCACTCATCCGCCGTTGCTTCGCATTGCCGGACATATCGCTCAGCTCCGAATCCGGTAGATCTGGTAGCTCGATTCGTCGTCCATCCGGTGCATCAACCGGTAGCCGTCCAGCGCCTGCGGCCGCTCGGCGAAGGCGGTGCACACGTTGTCCGATCGACGGGCGCCCTCCGCATAGTCCGGCCCATCGCCGCACCGCATCACGATCCATCGCACCTGGGCCGCGGCCGGGTCGGACAGCGCCCGCAGCCACCGGGTGTTGTCGGTGAGGTTCTCGTCGATCAGTGACCGTCGCGGCACGGCCAACAGGGCGAGGCGCTCGTTGCCGGAGGTCGCCATCAGAACATCGCCGTCGTCGTAGAGCGAGACGAAGATTTTGGACAGCCGTTGCTGATCGGCCGCGGAGTCCGACGTCTCCCGGGGTACGGCAGCCGGATCCGGAGCCCAGGTCACGGCACCGGCAACCGCAGCCACCAGCAGGACGGAACCCGCGCCGGTCCGGACCCGCGGTACGAATGCGGCCAGCCGCGCCGCAAGGTACGCGACAAGGATCGCGACGAGCGGCACCGCCATCACCGCGGCTCGCGCGCTGTGCACGGACGCCGGTACCGGCCCGGTGTGGACCAGTCGAGGTTCGTCGTCTATGGCATAGACGCACCACGCGCCGGCGGCGATGATGGCGAACACCATCGCCACCTCCAGTAGCCGGCGGGTGCGCCGGACGGATGCCGCGAGCGCCACCGCGCCGGGCACCGCCGCCACGGCCAGGGCGATCGGCACCGACGCCACGACCGCGAGGCCGAGGGAGACCGGCCCGCCCTCGGCGTTCCAGGTCACCGGCTCGACCGCGGGCAACAGCCGGTCGGGTTCGCCGTTCGCGCCGGACCAGAAGGTCAGCGGGCCGCCGGACAGGAGCCAGTTCCAGCTCAACCAGGCCACGACGCCCATGACGGCGACGAGCCCGAAGACCAGAATGTTGTCCTCGATACGACGCCGACGTACCGAGAGCGGCTTCCCCCTCTCCCGGTGCGCAACCCTCAGGACGACGAGAACGGCAGCGATGGGCAGCAGCACCCAGAACGCGTATCCGGTCAGGGTGCCCAGCGCCAGGCATAGTCCGGCCCGGACCAGGTGGCCGTAACGGTGCGGTGCCTGTGCCCACAGCTGAAGGCTGTGCGCCGCGCCCAGCAGCACGGCGCAGACCGCCATATCGGCCATCGGCGTGCTCTGCAGGTAGAGGATGTTCGGGTTGAGGGCGAACACCGTCGTACCGGACACCGCACCGATGGTGGACACCGCCGCGCTCTCCGCCCGCAGCAGTCTGCGGACGATGCGGTACACCAGCACGTTGCAGATCACGTAGCAGGCCATGGACACGACGGCCCCGGCGATGCCGCTGTCGGCCAGTGGATCGAAGGTGGCCAGCGGCATCATGGCCAGCAGGGGGAACGGCATGAGGACGGCGCCCAGGTGCGAGAGTCCGTCGGCGAGCCGCTCCGCGACCAGCATGGTGACGACGGCATCGTCGTAGGACAACACCTCACCCGCTCGGAACACCTGGACGACCGATGCCACCGAGAGCACCACAGTGGTCAGTGCGATGCCGATGGCGAACCTGTCGCGGTGTTCTCGGCCCTTGTCCGTGACTGGCGAGGACAAGGCCTCGGGCGCGGGGTCGCCGGCCCGGCCGGGTGCCGGACCACGCCGTACCGCTGTCGATGCGATCTTGTCGGGTGGCAACAGGGGATCCCTTCCGTCCGCCGTTGTCAGGCGGGCAGTTCGCAGACGGCGCGTCGGCCGCCGGTGGACAGCAGGTCGCGGGTCAGGACCGAGCCGAAGTGGTTCTGGTAGAGCCACACGCCTGTCGCTCTCCGGTGGAAGCTCGGCTCGCCACCGATCGCCGCGCTGGGCCGCAGGCCAGCGCCGAGCCCGTACAAGGTGAACTGCGGATATGTCGTACCGTCGATGGCGACCAGATGTCCCAGGTCGTTGACGACGGTTCCTCCGTTCGCGTGCAGCGGCACGATGTCCTGAGCGTGAGGGTTGCGGAGCCTCGGAAGCCGGGCGCGGTGACCGGTGGCCAGCACCACAGCGCCGGCCCGATGCAACTCCTCCCGGAGGGTGTCCGCCGAGGTCTGCCGCAGCGGCACGATCCGCACCGGCGACGGTTCGCCGGTGAGGCCGAGGGTGGCGCGGGCGAGGTCGCGGGCCGGCCCGCGCAGTCCTCCGTACCGGTTGACCCGACCGCTGAGCGGGCAGATGTCCGAGTCCGCGAAGGGGTATGCCTCGCTCCGTGCCTCGCCGGCCGAACCGTAGAGGAGGCGGATGTCGCTTCGGGCGAGCATGCAGATGTCGGCGCCCCGGGTGTCGCCGCCGAGTTCGTTCCGGTACAGCATGTGTGCCACCGACCATGCGCTGTGCGACGAACCGACGATCACCAGACGGCCGGTCTGCTCGATGCGCCGGAGCAGCCATGTGAGCGGCCTCCGGGTGTGATCGATGAGGTGGTCGGCGTGCACCGTCCGATCGCGGATCGGGCCGAGCAGGGTGTCGAGGGGCTGGTCCAGGCGCCTGAGCTCGTCGTCCGGGTCGGCGCCCATCGCGATCAGCGCTCGCGCCGCGGTCACGGTCTGCACCGGTTCGGAGGATTCGGGGACCGCCCGAATCGCGACGCCACCTCCGGGCAGGCAGTCGATCTCCTCGACGGCCGTTCCGGTGAGGACCGTGCACCGGGGATGCGCGCGGAGCACGCCGGCTACAGCCTCGCCGACGCGATCCAGGAACGGTCCGACCAGTGACAGGGGCGGATGCTGGTGTGCATAGGCGCGGAGCTGTCGTGCCTCGGGGCACTCCGCCAGCCAGCCCAGCGGGCCGCCGGCGATGCCGTCGACCCCCTCGAGGAATGCGTTGCCGAGCGAGTTCGCGTGGATTCGGTAGTGACCGATTCCGCCTGAGCCGGGCGTACGGCGTTCGATCATGACGACTCCGAGATCGAGCAACTCGTCGAGCCGGCCGTCGCGCGCCGCCGCGACGAAGGGCCCGGTGCCCGCCGGCCCCGCGCCGCAGACGGCCAGCCCGTAGCCGACCGAGCCGGGCCCCGCTGTACGGTCGGCCCGGCGGCCGCCAGGATTCTCATCCGACACCGATGGTCTCCCGTCCCTGCCAGGCGAGTGCGAGTGCCGCAGCACCGGCCGGCTGTGTCTTCGACTCGCCGGCCCGCCGGCCGACCTCGGTGGCGTTCAGCGGGAACCAGACGCCCGAGCCGTGTCTCGCCAGGGTTCCCTCGCCATTGGTCTCGGTGAGGCCGCCGAAGAGCTCGTCGAACGTCCGGCTCTCGAACACGACGACGGTCAGCAGGTCGGTCGCGAGCATGAGCGGGTCCACTCCCAATCCGAGGCAGTAGGCTCGGGCCTGGCCGCCGTCCCGGGCGGCATCCATGGCGTCCCGGAAGGCCGCCGTACGGTTGTCGGGAGCTGCCTGT
This sequence comes from Plantactinospora sp. KLBMP9567, assembly GCF_033446045.1. NCBI lineage: Bacteria > Bacillati > Actinomycetota > Actinomycetes > Micromonosporales > Micromonosporaceae > Plantactinospora > Plantactinospora sp. KLBMP9567. The sequence continues at coordinate 91,644 of NZ_JAWQRR010000042.1, forward strand.
TCCGGGTGTCCCAGCAGCTCCTCGGCGTACTCCCGGGTGATCAGTTGCCACAGCTCGAAGTCGTGATCGGCAACGGCGGGGCGTCCGGCCGGTGGCTGGAAGAGGCCGACCGGGATGACGTGATGCTGTCCGCCTCCGGTGGTGACGTGTTCGGCGTCACGCAGATGCAGCAGGAAGGTCGCCTCTCCGGTCACCGTGTCCAGGCGAATGGTCAGAACGCTGACGCCGAGCAGCGCCGGGCGCTGTGCCACCAGCGTCGGGTCACCGACGTGCGTCCGCAGCGACAGCGAATCGCCGCCGTGGAGGTTCGCGTCGGCCAGCTCGTGCGCGCATGCCTCGCCGATGTCAACCGCCGCGAAGTAGCTGCCGGCCGTGAACTCAAGGATCATCGCGCCATCCGCCGGCAGCACGGCGAGCAGTCGATAGCTCGGGCGGTCGTCGAACAACCGGGGCCGATCCAGTGCCTGCATCGTCATCGTGTACGACCCGAACCGCTCCTGCGCGGTCTGTAGCGCCCGAACTCCACGGGACGCCTCCTCCAAGGCGCCGGCACGGGTACCGGGCGCCGGCGCGTCGCGCCAGCGCAGCGCGACGCGGTCGAGCGGGATCGGCGCCTCGGGCACCCATCCAGGCCGGGTCAGCAGACCGGAGGTGCCGACGGTCGGCAGGCCGGGGTACAGCGTCGCCGCCAGGCGGGTCAAGTCGCCCCGGTGGCCGTTGAGGTGGCGGCGTACCTGCCGCCACCTGCGATGGCTCTGCTCCGCAGGATTCACGGTGTCGTCCCGGGCAGGGGATAGCCGTTGATACATGCCGTCTCCGCCGCGGCCTCAGGCGGCGTTCGTGAAGTCGGCGATCCGGGCGCCGCTGCGCCAGCGCGCCAGGATCGCGGACAGGCAGCGGTGTGCGGCCTTGCCGTCGCCGTAGACCAGCGACGTCCGGTCGTGCTTCGAGGCCGCCACGGCCGCGCTGAAGGCTGCGTGCAGCGCCTGTGCGAGTCGCTGGGGATCCCGTCCTACCACGTGCAGGAAGCCTTCGTCGGCGCCCTCGGGACGCTCGGTGTTGTCGCGGAGCACGAGCACCGTCTTGCCCAGCGTGGTGGCCTCCTCCTGGATGCCGCCGCTGTCGGTCACCACGAGGGCCGCTTGCTTCAACACGTGGACGAACTCGGTGTACGGGAGCGGCTCGCAGACGATGGCGGTCGGCAGGTCTCCCAGCCCGGCGTCCATCGCCGACCGTACGGCCGGGCTCGGGTGCACGGGAACCATTAGCGTGGCGTCCGGCCGGCTCAGGCAGAATTCTCGGACTGAGGCCGCGAGCTGCGCCATCCGATCGCCCCAGGACTCCCGCCGGTGCATCGTGAAGAGGACGATCGGCGTCGAACTCTCGAACGCGTGTGCGATACGCGGATCGGTGAAGTGAGGTTCCCGGCCGAGTACCTCGAAGAGCGCGTCGACGACCAGATTGCCGGTGACCGCGATGTCGCCCGGCGGAATGCCTTCGGCCAGAAGGTTAGCCATGGCGCTCGCGGTCGGCGCCAGGTGGAGTTCGGCGATCCGCGAGATCAGTCGTCGGTTCATCTCCTCGGGGAACGGCGAGTACCGGTCCACGGTGCGAAGGCCTGCCTCGACGTGTACGACCGGCCGCTGCTGGAAGTAGGCGGCGAGCGCCCCGGCCAAGGCGGTTGTCGTGTCGCCGTGCACGGCGACGACATCCGGCCTGATCAGCTCGACGGCTTCGGCGGCCACCCGTAGGGCGCTCTGGGTGAGGCTCGTGACCGACTGGACCGGCCGGCAGATCGAGAACTCGACCGACGGGGGCGGTGTCATCGGGACGTTGGTCGACCGCAACAGTGACTGGTGCTGGCCGGTGGAGACGATGACGGGCTCGCACGCGGGATCGTCCTGCAGCGCGCGGGTGAGGGGCGCGAGCTTGATGGCCTCGGGGCGAGTGCCGTAGAGCACCATGACCTTCAACGGTGGCGGCACAATCTACTCCTGTTCCCTGTCCCTGGCGGCTGGACGATGCGGGTCGGGCTAGACGAGATCGGGCCAGTCGATCCGGTGACCGGCAATTTCGTGGAGGTCGAGCGCCTGCGCGGCGAACATGCTGGCCCAGGTGTTGAGATGCCGTGCCGCCGAGCCGGGCGAGTAGACGATGCCGATGCCCTCGCCATCCACGGCGGCGCTTGCAGTCAGTGCGTCGACCGCTCTGTCGAGGCCATCGACCTGTGCCTGGGTGAGGTGCGCGAGCCGGATGGCCTGGGCGAGCACGTCGGACTGCGGACCGCCTGCCGGGCTCCCATCACGGCGGATGAAGCCGGGGAAGCCGCCGCCGGCCAGCTGATGACCCCAGACCCATCGAGTTATCCGACGGGCGAGCACCGCGCTCTCGGTGTCGTCCGCCCCGGTGCCGAATGCCCATAGACCCTCGGCCGCGTAGCAGGCCGCGTGCAGGCTCACGACGTCGGCGCCGGGACACGTGATCACCTCGGGCGTCCGATCCGGCGCGAAGGGCGTCCCCACGGCGGTGATGAGCCGGTGAGCCGCCGGCAGCGACGCCTCGTCGCCGAGCCGTGCCGCCGTCAGCAAAGGCAGCAGCAGCTTCAACAGGTGCGCGGTGCCGGCCGTGGACCAGGTGGGAGGCAGCCGGTGCGCGCCGATGATGGGGGCGAGCGGCTCTCCACCGTGCGGGAGTGCCTGCCGGATCGCCTGCACCAGCTTCAGGCCGCTCTCGATGAGCTCCGCGTCCTCGCGGTACGTGCCGTACCGTAGCAGGCCCTGAGCGATCATCCCGAGGTCGAACAGGTACACCGCGGGAGTGGGTTTGTCCGGCCGGCAGTCGATCCGGCCGTCGGCGAGTATCGATGTCAGCCACCTGGACGCGCATTCGGGCTCGCTCACCTCCGCCGGCTGCCACCGGCAATAGCTCGCAAAAGTGAGCATGTACCCGGTGATTTCCGGGTAGGGAAATGAATGATCCCCTGTCGCGGCGTCCCGCCAGCCGCAATATGCTCCCTCCGCCGCGCGGGGAGCCGACCGTGCCAGCCACGCCCGCAGCAATAGCCCGTAACGTGCGCTGTCCATCGTGGGGCTTGCTGCGGTCGCAGAATTGGGGTCAGCCATTTCGTCACCTTTCCTGGACGATGTGCCACGTGGCACACGGACGGTTTGTGATGAGAAATGGAACCGACTGGGACGGCGCCTATTTGTCAAAGAGCGCGTGTGGGTACCCCGGGGACGACGGCAAACTAGCGCGGGCTTCGTCCGACTGTCAATCGAGTCGATGTACCGGTCCGGGGGCCGCCGCAATGCGGGGCCGTGAGGTGGGCCGATAGCATCGGCAAATGTCAATGAGTACTGTGGTGCGGCGGCGGGGATTCACTTGCACGCTGTTGCCGCTGGGAGTGGCGGCGCTCGCCGTCGGCGTGTCGTCGGCCGTCACCGTGCCGTTCCTCGCTCTGTTCCTGGGCACCGAGGTCCAAGCGGACCCAGCCAGGGTCTCCCTGTTCCTGATCGTCTCGCCGCTGGCCGGTGTGCTGGTGTCGACACTGGTCGGATGGCTCTCCGATCGACGGCCGATGCGCAAGACGCTGGTGATCGTCACGGCGGCCGCCGGCGGGGCCGGCATGTGCTTGACCGCGTTCGTGCGGGACTACTGGATCCTGCTCGCGCTGGCGGCAACCCTGTCGGCGCTGGCCGGGGCGTTGTTTCCCCAGTTGTTCGCCTACGCCCGCGAGGCGCTGACCCGCGACGATCCCGGCCGGGCCGCCATGGGCACCAGCACGCTGCGGACGATCTTTGCGCTGGCCTGGGTCGCTGGACCGCCGTTCGGGGCGCTCCTGCTGGACGCGGGCGGATTTCCGTACGTCTACGGTGCCGCAGCGGTGCTGTTCGGGCTGGCGGCGGTGGTGGTGGCGAGCGCCGGTCCGGAGGACCTTCGCGCGCCCGCAGCTGCGATGTCCGCCGACTCGGTCGGTTCTGCCGTCTCCGGGCGGGTAGCTGCGCGGTGGACGCTGGTGCTGACCACGGCGGCGTTCACGATGCTGCAATGCCCGCTCACGCTGGGTCTGCAGGCCCTGTCGTTGTTCATCGACGCTGAGCTCGACGGCGATGCCAGCGACGCCGGGTTCATCCTCGGGCTCTGCGCCGCACTGGAGATACCGCTGATGCTCGGTCTGGGATTGCTGACGACGCGCGTGCCCGTACGCACCCTGGTGCTGGCCGGGGCGGCGTGCGGCGTCGGGTACTACGCGGTGGTCACCGTGGCGTCGAGCGTCTGGGTGCTGGCCCTTGCGCAGTGCCTCAACGCGGCCTTCATCGCAGCGGTGGCGAGTGTGGGCATCTCCTACATGCAGGAGATGCTGCCCCGGCATCCTGGACAGGCCACCACGCTGTTCGCCAACTCGTACACGCTCGGCGCCGTTCTCTCCGGGCCGCTGCTCGGGATCTCCCAACAGTTCGGCTACCGGTTCGCATACGCCTCCGGGATGGTCCTCTGCCTGCTTGGCCTGCTCTTCCTGCTCTGGGCGAGGCCGTCGGGAGAGCCGCCGGCCGGGGAGGCGCAACCGCCCAGATTGAGCGGTTGAACACCGCTGTCGCGGGGCCGCTGCCGGATGACCAGGGCGGGAATCGTGTGGGGCGGCAACAGTCTGTTCACCCAGTCAACATCCGCGTCCCGCTCTGCTATAGTTGTCGATGGCTCATCGAATGATCTTGAAATGGTCGGAGGGATCCGGGGAACCCAGGCCGTGACCGAGAATCCGTGGCCGGAAATGTCTACGGGTGCATGGTGATGCACTTCTGCTTGCTCGGACCGTTGCGCTTGCATGACGGTCAGCAGGCGCTCATGGTCGGCGGAACCACGTAGGGGGAGTGCTGTCGCTACTGGCCGTCCGCGTCAACACGACGGTTTCCGTCGATGAATTCGTCGCAGAATTGTGGGCGCCCCGCCGGTGTACTTGCGTGAATGCCGTTGTTAGCCATGATCGTGAATATTACGTCAGCCAGGACAACGTCGGGGCGCAGGCGGCCGGTGTCCTTGACGCGGCGAATCAGTTCGGCCGCGGGTGACGGTGGTGGAAACTGCGGGTCAGGTTCCACCGCGTGGCCGGGGTAGGGGACACGCGCGTGGCGGGGTACGGGGACGCGGGCGATTCAGGCATGCAGGGTGGGCCGGTAGATGAGTTCCTGGGTGCGACCGTCGAGCGTCCGACTCTCGATCAGCTCAAGGTCGAAGTCGGCCGCCTGCTGGAAGATCGGTTCCGTCCCGGTCTGACCGGTGATCACGGGGAAGAGGGTCACCTGGACGCGGTCGACCAGGCCGGCCGCCATCAGCGCCCGGTTCAACGACAGGCTGCCGTGCGAGCGCAACGGCACCTCGGACTCCTCCTTGAGCCGGGCGACGACGTCGACGGCGTCGCCGCGCACGACGGTCGCGTCCGGCCAGTCGAGGGATCCTTCCAGGGCGCTCGACACCACCGTTGCCGGCAGGTTCCTCATCCGGGTGACCCATGGGTCACGCACCTCGGACTCCTCGGTGCTCGCGGCCAGCATCCGGGCGAACGCCCGGTACGTGTTGGCGCCGAAGACCATCCGCTGCTTCTCGCTGTACACGGCGAGGCGGTGGTCGAGCAGTTCGGGGCCTTGCTTGCCCCAGTAGCCGCCCCAGTTGCCGCTGTTGGTGCCGAAGCCGTCGAGGCTGGAGAAGACGTCGAAGGTGTAGGTGACGGTCATGATGCTCTCCTTGCGGGTGTGAGTTCGGTACGGCGGGTCTGCAGGAAGGCACGTTCGGTCTCGTTGGTGGCCAGTGCGATGGCCTGGTCGTAGGCGGCTCGGGCCTCGGCGTCGCGTCCGAGCCGGGCCAGCAGTTCGGCCCGGGTGGCCGGCAGCCGGTGGTAGCCCGGGAGATCGACGTCCTCCAACGCGGCGAGGGCCACCGCCGGTCCGTGCACCTCGGCGACGGCGACCGCACGGTTGAGCGTGACGATCGGGGTCGGCGCGAGCGCGAGGAGTTGGTCGTAGAGTGCCAGGACCTGCGGCCAGTCGGTGGCGGCGCCGTCGGTGTGCACCGCGCTGATCGCGGCCTGGATCTGGTACGGGCCGGGCCGGTTGCGCCGCAGGCAACGGCGGACCAGGTCGTGGCCCTCGGCGATTAGTGTCCGATTCCACAACGACCGATCCTGGTCGGCGAGCAGCACCAGTTTGCCGGTCGGGTCGAGCCGGGCCGGACGGCGCGCCTCGGTCAGCAGCAGCAGGGCGAGCAGGCCGAGGACCTCGGGCTCGTCGGGCATCAACGCGGCGAGTTCACGGGCGAGCCGGATTGCCTCGGTGGACAGGTCCGTTCTGATCAACGGTCCGGCGGTGGACGCGTAGCCCTCGTTGAACATCAGGTAGAGCACGGTGAGCACCGGCGGCAGCCGGTCCGGCAGCTCATGTTCGGCGGGTACCCGGTAAGGGATGCCGGCGTCGCGGATCTTCTTCTTGGCGCGCACGATCCGCTGCGCGACGGTCGCCTCCTGGACCAGGTAGGCGCGGGCGATCTCCGGTACTTCGAGGCCGCCGAGCAGGCGGAGCGTGAGGGCGGTCCGCGCGTCAGGAGCGAGCGCCGGATGGCAGCAGGTGAAGATGAGTCGTAGCTGGTCGTCTTTCACCGGTCCCACCTCCTGGGGCTGGTCCTGTTGGTGCAGCAGTAGGGCCTGGGCGTGCCGGGCCTCGCGGGTCGAGTCCCGGCGGAGCCGGTCGACGGCCCGGTTGCGTGCGGTGGTCACGATCCAGGCGCCCGGGTTCGGCGGCGGGGTCTGCCACTTCTGCAACGCTGTGGTGAAGGCGTCCTGGACCGCCTCCTCGGCGAGGTTGATGTCACCGAGGAGGCGGGCCAGGGTGGCGACGCAGCGGCCGTACTCCGCGCGGTAGATGCTCGCCAGGTCCATGTCGGGTGACCGGCTCCTGTTCAGGCTTGGGACAGGTCGTCGAAGGGGCGCACCTCGACCGGCCCGCAGGCCGCCGCGCACTTCTCGGCCCAGGCCAGCGCCTGGTCCAGGTCCGCGCACTTGATGACCCAGAATCCGGCGATGTGCTCCTTCGTCTCGGCGAACGGCCCATCGCTCATGGTGGTGGTGCCGTTCTCGTTTCGGACGACGGTGGCGCTGTCCGGCGACAGGAGTCCGCCGCCGAAGACCCAGGCACCGGCGGCCCGCAACTCGTCGTTTATCCGATCGGTCTCCCTGAACATGGTCTGCATCTCCTCGTCAGACGGCGCCGGCGCGCCCTCGACGAAGTGCACGGAAAGCAGGTACTGCCTCATGACGGTCCTCCGGTAGCTCGACGTTGGGATGGCGACAGGTCAGGCGGCCAGGCGGCGCGCGACAGCGGGGATCACGATCACGGCCGCGACCAGGTGGGTGAGCATCAGCAGCGCCTTGGTGGCCGTCCCGGCGTCGGCGATCACGTCCGGCACCAGCGACAGGACGGTCAGCGCCACCGTCGTGCGGACGAACGTGCGGCGCGGACGCCGGGCGAACCGGGCCAGCAGCGCGGCGATGACCACGCCGATCAACGAGAAAACAGCGGTCAGCATGCCGAAGCCCGCGACCGGAATCGGGGCGCCGGCCAGATCGAGGCTGATCCCTGCGGCGCGACCGGCGGCGGCGACGGCCATGGTGGCGGCACTCGCGGCAACCGCGGCGACGACACCGGTCCGGATCAGCGCACCGATGGTCGAAGTGGTGGCGCGGGTCGTGTTCACAGCGGTGGTCATGGTGCCCTCCAGCGGGGGTATGGACCGGCTTGGTGCCGGGCTCTCACCAGGGCTACGAAAACGATCAGCCCCAATCGACAAGCACGCCCAGATTTTTTCGAAGATGTTCGACGCCGGTGTACCTCGATGCAGTTGCCGGGCATAGCGGACGAAGCCGACGGTACGCCCACCAGGGGCGGCGAAGCGTCAACCGGAAGAGGACCAATGAGCTACGTCGTTCCGGTCACCGACGCGCCCTACCGCGCCCGCGTCGCCGACAGCCCGACACCGGTCCTGCTGGTGTTCATGCCCGATGGCGGCGACGTTCGGCGGGCTTTCGCGCCCGTGCTCGCCGCCGATGAGCCGGCACCTGGTCTTCGCGGGCCCGCCCGGCAGCGGCAAGACGACGGTCGCGCGGCTCTACGGCGCCGTCCTGGCCAAGCTGGGCATCCTCGCCAAGGGCACATGATCGAGGCGGCCCGGGCGGGCCTTGTCGGCCAGTACACCGGCTCGGCGGCGATCCGGCAGCGGTACGACGGATGCGTCGGGGCGTGCTCACGCCAGCGTTCCTCCGCGCCGATCACGGGTCGGCCCGGGTGTGACGTGAACCGTGCTCGGACGGCATCGTCGTACCCACGAACAGGCGTTGGTCGACGGTGACTCAGTGCTTGCCTATGCGGTGTAACCATTCGCCGAGCAGCATGCGTTCTCCGTCGGTGAGGACGGTCGCCTCGTCGAGGTGGGCCTGTAGCGAGACGGCGGCGTTGAGCAGACCAGTGGAGGCGGCCGCGGTGACGGTGTCGGTGGTGATGGCGGCCAGGATCGACTCGCGGGCGATCGTGGAAAGAGCCAGGTCGCGTTTCTCCGGTGGCGTGGCGATGAGCGTGAGCGTCACGCCTTTGCCGGTGGAGTGAACGAGCTGGGCGGCGCGTTCCTCGGTGATGCGAAGCCGGCCGGCCTGGGCGATGCGGTTGACCCGGTGGGCGAGGATGGCGGCGGCTTGTCCCGCGGCCGGGGATTCGTGGCCGGGACGCACGTCGCCGAAGATGAGGGTGTAGAACGCCGGCTGAGCGAGGCCGAATTCGACGTGGAGATCCCATCCGGCGCGCAGATCCTCGACGGGATCGTCGCTGTCCTCGATCGCGGTCTTCTGGGCCAGGTAGGTGGCGAGACCGAAGCTGCCGGCGGCGTCGAGCAGGCCTTGCATGTCGCCGAACAGCCGGTAGATGGCTGGCGCTTGCACTCGGGCCGCCGCGCAGACGGTGCGCGTGGAGACGGCGTCGCGGCCACCTTCGGAAAGTAGGGCCGCCGTGGCCTCGATGATGCGTTCGCGGGGGGCCTTGGCGGGCATGGCCGTAATGTACATCGGCCGTTACCTCCTCATGCCGACGAGCTGCGGAGCGTCGCCGGGATCGTGGTGTACCACACAGATGGTGACTGGTTCGTCACCAACCGATACCGCTGGTCCTGTGGGCTGAGTACGCGCGCTCAGCGTGGTTGCACCTCGACGCGCAGGATGCGATCGTCACCCGGACGCGGATCGGTTCCGCCCCAGGTGGCGCGGTCGGTGTTGGAGGTGACCAGCCAAAGCGCCCCGTCGGGGGCGACCTCGACGGTACGGATCCGTCCGTGTTCGCCCTCGAAGTGCTCGACGGCGTCCCCGGTCGCGGCGTTGCCGGCGACCGGTAGTTGCCACAGACGTTGACCGCCGAGCGCGCCGATCCAGAGTGATCCGGCGGCGTAGGCGACACCCGAGGGCGAGGCGTCATCGGGGTGCACGGTGAAGATCGGCGACACTCCGGTGCTGCCCTGCACACCCTCGGTTTCCGGCCAGCCGTAGTCCTGCCCCGGCCGGAGCACGTTGACCTCGTCCCAGGTGCGGTGGCCCAGTTCGGAACCGTATGCCGTGCCGTCGGGCCCGAAGGCGATCCCCTGGACGTTGCGGTGCCCGGAGGAGTAGATCGGAGAGTCGGGCGAGGGGTTGTCTCGCGGGATGGAGCCGTCCGGGCGGATCCGCAGGACCTTGCCGTTGAGCGCGGCCTCGTCGGCAGCGTTCTCCGGCTCGAACGCGTCGCCGGTGCCGATCCAGAGGTTGCCGTCCGGGCCGATCACGATGCGCCCGCCGTGGTGGCGGTCGGCGGTCTGGATGCCGTCGAGTAGTACTCGGTCCTGCCGCAGCGATCGGAAGTCGTCGGCGACGCGTAGGGCGACGATGGTGTTCTCCTGCGCACCGGAGACCGAGGCGTAGACCGTGCGATCGGTGGCGAAGTCGCGTGAGGCGGCGATGCCGAGCAGGCCGCCCTCGGAACTGGCCACCACACCGGGTACCGCACCGACTGTCTGCGGCGTGCCACCACCGGCCGGGACTCGGACGATGTCACCGCTGATCCGCTGCGACACCAGCGCGGATCCGTCGGGAAGGAAGGTCAACCCCCACGGCGCGTCGAGGCCGTTGGCGATCTCGGTGGGTTCGCCGAGCGTCGCGACCGGGCCGTCACTGCGGGTGGTGCTCGGCTGCTCGTTGCCGGGGTTGGTCATCGGCTGATGATCGGGCGAGCAGGCCGTCAGGGCGAGCGCGGTGATCAGGCTCGGGCCCGTCGCGGCGCGTCGAAACGGTCGATGGGACATGAATTTGCCTCCTTGGAAAGGGTCTTGTCGGCCGACTCCGCAAAAGGGGTCCTGTCGGCCGGCTCGCCGCGCGAGCGGCAGCGCGGCTCATCGCCAGATCACGCACCTGACCCTGCACTCTTGGCCGGTCGTAGCTGTTGTGGTGGGCGATCGAGCCGGCACCGCGGCACACCGAGCCGGGTTGCCGCCGGCCCGTCGAACTGCGGTGCCGGCTCTTCCGCGCCACTCAGGCGCCGAATCGCTGCTGCAGGCGCTGGCAGGCGTAGCCGGCGCCCGCGCCGACGGTGCTGGCCGCGATCAACGTGAACAGCCCGGTCAGCATGTTCTCGGGGTGCAGAGCGAAGAACGCGACGAGGCCGACGAACCAGGCGAGCATGTTGTCGAGCACGGGTGTGGTACGCATGCCGACGGCGACGCAGGCGAGCACGAACACCGCGACGGGCAGCGCCGCCACCCCGATCGACGGGGACAGGAAGGCGACGATGAGGTGCCCGGCCACGGCCAGCAGCATTCCCGCCCACAGACTGATGACGGCGTGCACACCGTGCAGAGCCGAGGCCGGGCGGGTGAACCAGGCCACCCAGCCGACGAACATCGCCCAGGCGGGTAGCCCGACTGCCTCGCTGAGGAACGCCGCGGCCGCAGCGATGACGGCTGCGATAAGAGTGAAGCGTACGAATTGGCCAGAGGATGACGCTGTGGCGCGCGCCGCAGGCGTGGCCGGCGTCGGTGCGGTTGCGGAGCCGTGGATCTGCTGAGCCATCTGTCTTCTCCTCCTCGTGCCGCCGAGGGCGGCTAGCTGAGTGGTCCGCGGTTCGTCAGGCAGCGCCGCCGTTGACGAAGATGGTCTGCCCGTTGATCCATCGCCCGTGGCCGGCGAGCAGGGACACCACTTCGGCGATGTCGTCCGGGCGGCCGAGCCGTTCCATCGGGTTCTGCTTCGCGATGCTCTGGATGAGGTCGTCGCTCTTGCCCTCGAGGAACAGCGCGGTCGCCGTGGGGCCAGGAGCCACGGCGTTGACGGTGATGTCCCGGCCGCGCAGCTCCTTGGCCAGGATCGGGCTGAGGGCCCCCACGGCTGCCTTGCTCGCGGCGTACGCGGCGTAGCTGGGCAGGTTGAGCCGGGTGACCGAGGTGGAGAGGTTGATGATCGCGCCGCCCGCGCGCAGACGACTGGTCGCTTCGCGGGCGACGACGAAGGCGCCGCGCAGGTTGGTGCGGTGCATCCGGTCGAACTCGTCGAGGTCCAACTGGGCTACCGGTTTGAGGATCATCACGCCAGCCGCGTTCACGACAACGTCCACCCCGCCGAACGACCGCTCGGCGGTGTCGAACAGTGCCGTGACCCCGTTCTCGTCGGCCACGTCCACCTGGACCGCTACGGCGCGACCCCCGGTGGTCTCGATCGCCGCGACCGTGGATTTCGCCTCGGTCTCGTTATCGGCGTAGCCGACGACCACGTCCTGACCGTCGGCGGCGAGCCTCAGCGCGACGGCCCGGCCGATCCCGCGGGATCCTCCGGTCACGACGGCAACCCGGCTCTGCTTGGAGGGCACAATGTTCTCCTTCTCTGGTTTCGGTAGGTCAGGAACGGGCCGGGGCGAGCAACTCGGGGCAACCCAACCGCCGAACGAAGTCGGCGCGGGTCTGGTACGCGACCTCGTTGACGTGTTCCACGCCGGCGTGGGCGTCGTCGATCACGGTCCGAAACGGCTTGTCGCCGAAGGGCAGGTCCAGGACGCGGACGATTTCCGCGGCGACGCCGGCAGCGCCCATCAGCGGGTGCTTGAGCAGCGCGGCGGTGGCGCGTTCATTGCGTTCGACGAGCTGGTCGAGCCCGGCGTAGGCCGCCGTGACGTCCTGGTCGCTCGCCCGGCTCGCGTTCGGGAAATGTTCGGTGCCCTCGGTGATGGCGCCCGGCATGACGATGACGGTCTCGATGCCGAACGCGTTGGCCTCGTAGGCGGTCGTCACGGCGAGCGCGTCCATGGCGGCCTTGCTCACCACGTACGGGCCGAGAAACGGCGGGGTCGTGACGGGGATGGTGCTGCCCACGTACATCAGCACCCCGGCCCGCCGCCGCCGGAAGTGCGGCAGGACCGCACGGTTGACACGGTGCGCGCCGACGGCATTGACGTCGATCAGACGCGTGACGTCCTGGTCGGTGAACGCCTCGACGTAGCCGACGTACAGGTGCCCGGCGTTGTTGATCACCACGTCGAGGCCGCCGTGTCCTTCGATGACGCTGCGCACGGCGGCGTCGGCGGAGTCCTGCGATGTGACGTCCAGTTCGACGACGTGCAGGTCGGTGCCGGACTCCCGGGCGTGTGCCCGCATCGCGGCCGCATGCGCGGCATTACCACCGCAGACATCCCGCATGCTCGCGTAGACGGTGTGGCCGGCGCCGGCCAGGGCGCGGGCGGTCAGGTTGCCGATCCCGGTGGCGGCTCCGGTGATGAGGACGACAGACATCGGATAATGCTCCCTCGCATCGTGGTAGCAGTGATACCAAGCTATTGCGTAAAGGTGATGTCGTCAAGGTGCTATCCAAATAGTGTTACTTGCGCTACCGCACGAGTCGCTGCCAGGGACGGCGGGCCGGACTCATCGATGGCGGACGGCCTGCCGCCGGTGAGCGCGGCGAAGGCCGTCTCCGGCACGTCGGGCGTGGACGCGCCCGCGAGGGAGATCGCTGATCCGGCCGGCCATTACAGTTACCGCCGAGGGCGGGAGGGGCGGCTGTGGAATTCGGGGTACTGGGCTCGCTGGCGGTGTGGCGGGCGGGTGTACCGCTGGATCTGGGCACGCCGAAAGCACGGGTACTCCTGGCGGTGTTGCTGTGCCGGTCGGGCCGGCCGGTCGCCGCAGCCGCGCTCGCGGAAGCGATCTGGGGCGAGGAGCAGCCGAAGAGCGCCGCCAAGAACGTGCAGACGTATGTTCACCGGCTCCGGCAGTGCCTGGGGGATCCGGGGCGTATCACCCGGGAGGGCTCCGGCTATCTGTTGCGTGCGGGCCGGCACGAACTGGACGCGGCACGTTTCGAGGATCTGGCGGTCATGGCCCGAACGGCGCTGGCGGCCGGGGACCTTGAGCAGTCGCGCCGCCTCTTCGATGAGGCCTTGCGTTTCTGGCGGGGGCCCGCGTTCGCCGGGCTCGCCGACATCTCCGCGCTGGTCGCGGAGGCTGCACGCCTGGACGAACTACGGCTCTGCGTACTTGAAGAGCGGATCGAGGTCGACCTTCGGCTCGCCCGGCACGGCGAACTTCTGGGCGAGCTGACCGCGCTGACGAAGGAACACCCGTTCCGCGAGCGGATGTGGGCCCAGCTCATGCTCGCGCTGTATCGCTGTGGCAGGCGGGCGGAAGCGCTGGGGGTCTATCTCCAGGCCCGTGACGTCCTGGTCGAGGAGACCGGGTTGGACCCCGGGCAGCAGTTGCGGAACCTGCACCAGGCCATCCTCGGCGAGGACCCCGCACTGGATCCGGCGGCCGCGACCGGCGCGCGGGAAGTTCAGAGTGCCAACGGCGCCGACGCTGCCAGGCCCCGGATGCTGCCTCCGGCGCTCGGCGACTTCACTGGACAGCGGGTCGAGTTGGCGGAGATCGATGCGGTGCTCCGCGAGGCTCGCGCCTGCGACGAGCCGGCTGCGGTGGTGACGATTTCGGGCCCGGGTGGGACCGGCAAGACCGCGCTCGCGGTGAAGGCCGCGCATCGCCTCAGGTCCGTCTATGCCGACGGGCAGCTCTTCGCGGTGCTGGCCGGCACGCGTGCCGAGCCGGTCGACCCGGCCATCGTGCTCGGCCGCTTCCTGCGGGCGCTGGGTGTCCCCGCCACCGCGGTGCCGGATGATCCGGAGGAGCGTGCGGAGCGCTACCGGAGTCTGCTCGCGGAACGCCGGATCCTGGTGGTACTCGACGACGCGCTCGACGAGGCGCAGTTGGCGCCCTTGATACCGGCGAGCGGGACGTGTGGGGTGATCGTCACCGGCCGGGTACGGTTCGGCGGTCTCGGTGGTGCGCGCCGGGTCGAGCTCGGCGAGATGTCCGAGGCCGACAGCCTGGCCCTGCTGCGCAACAGCACGGACGACCGACTGGCCTCGGCGGGCCAACCGGAGCTTTCCGCCCTGGTACGGCTGTGCGCACGGCTGCCGCTCGCTCTGCGGATCGTCGGCTCGCTCCTGGCGTCGCGACCGCATTGGCGCCTCCCGGACCTCGTGTCGCGGTTGGCCGACGAACAGCATCGGCTGGACGCGCTCCGCTACCGCGATCTCGAAGTACGGGCCAGCTTCGGGCTGAGCTACGAAGGGCTCCGACCCGAGGCGCGACAGCTGTTCCGGCTCCTCGGGCTCCTGGAGGCACCCGACTTCCCACTCTGGGCGGCGGCGGCCGTACTCGACGCCGAACTGCGCGCCGCCCAGGAACTTCTCGACGAGCTGGTCGACGTCCACCTGCTCGACGTCACCGGAACACCGAATGGCCAGGCGCGCTACGGCTTCCACGACCTGATCCGCGCGTACGCCAGGGAGCGCGCGGAGGACGAGGAGTCGACGGCGACCCGGCACGCGGCCATCGAGCGCGCCCTCAGCGCCCTCGTTGCCCTCACGGACATCGCAGACCGCGACCACATGGGCCAGAACATGTTCCAGCGGGACGCTCCGCGCTGGCAGCCGGAGCGGGTGGCGGCAAGCCTGCCGCCTTCCGTCCCGCCCATGTCGTCGCTGGACTCGGAGCGGATCGCGCTGGTAGCCGGCGTGCGGCAGGCTGCGGCGCTCGGCAGGGACGAGCTCTGCTGGGAGCTGGCCGTGGGCGCGCACGCGCTGTTCGAGACGGAGCGGTACTTCGACGACTGGCAGGAGTGCTACGAAACGGCGATGGCGCTGGCCAAGGCTGTGGGAAACCTGCGGGGCCAGGCCAGGCTACTGATCTCGATGGCCGGACTGCGTTACACCCGGCGCCGGTACGGCCCGGCGGAGGAGTCCAATACCGAGGCCATGCGCCTGTTCGAGCGGATCGGCGACCAGCGGGGCTACCTGGAGGCCCTGAGCAACGCCCCGTTCTTCCTCGTGCCCAACGGACGTTTGACGGAGGCGATCGCGGCCGGTGGCGAGGCGTACGAACGACTCAACGCCAGCGGGCAGGCAGCGGCGGCACTGCACGCGTACTCGCAGGTCGGCCTCGCTCACCTGCAGGCGGGGAGGCCCGACGTCGCGGTGGAGGTCTTCACCGAGATCCTTGGCGGAGCGAGGGAACAGAGAATCCGGACCTTGATCGCGCGGGACACGTACTGGCTCGGCCAGGCGCAGCTCGCACTCGGTCGCCGTGCCGAGGCGGAGGAGACCTTCACCGAGCTGTCCACCTGTGCCGGCGACGTCGGGACCTCCGGTGGGTTTTATGTGGCCCATGCCTGGGGCTGTCTCCACCTGGCCCGAGGCGAGCATGTCGATGCGCGCCAGCGGCTCCTCGAAGGCGTGGAGATCGCGCGAGCGCTCCATGACCCCATGTTCGAGACCCGCGTTCTCGTCGACCTGCTCGAATCCGCCCTGCACGACGAGGACCTTCCCGCCGCGATCAGGCAGGGAGAACACGCCGTCGAGGTGGCCCGCAGTATCAACTACCCGTACCTGCTGGCCAGTGTGCTGGACAAACTCGCCCGGCTGTACGCCGCCGCAGGCGATGACGCCGCCGCCGATCGTCTGGCCCGCGAGGCGGCCACCGTGGGTGCCAAGATCCACTGATCCGTGCTGCCGAAAGTCCCCCATTAGCCTCGTATTCTCGGCGTGTGCCAGTTATGTACCGGCATACGTCATTCTGGGACCAGAGCGGCTTGTAGCACCCGTTTTGTTGCTGCCGCGTCGGGTTGGACCTCCACGTCGTTGGACCTCCACGTCGGCTTCTCGGCGACGCGCGTGGGGCCAAGCCGCCACTGAGGTGTCTGGCTGTGTTGCCGGTCATTTCTCGAGTCAATCGAACGTTCGAGGCTGTCGTAGCGGACAGCTCTGGTTACCGGTGAGGTAAAAGTGCACAAGGGACGTACCGTGATCGCGGCTGTTCTGGCCACCATCGGGCTCGGGCTCTCGGCCTGTGGTGGCGACGGGGAGGGGCCAGCGGTGCAGGACTCGCCGCCGGCGGCCCCAGTCCCGTCCGGGCCGAGCAGCGCGAGTGCGGCCGCTGGCGGCGGTGACGACAGTGCCGTTCCCGTCAAGGGTGACGTCACTGCGCCGGGCACAAAACTCAAGATCGGCGGCAGGGCTGTCCTGCCGTTCGAGTACACGAGCAAGAAGAAGGGCACCATCGCCGTGACCGTCACGGCGATCGAGAAGGGCGCCACGGCCGACATGGCCGCCTTCGGCGCGAAGGCAAAGGGTATGACGCCCTACTTCATCAAGATGAAGGTGGAGAACGTCGGCGGCACCGACCTGTCGTACACGTCGCTGAAGCTGGACGGTGTGCTGGACGGTGGCGCCGGCACTGGCGTCGTGCTGATCGGTGAGATCCCAGGCAAGTGCGACCGGGAGAGCGCGCCCAAGGACTTCACCACCAAGGGTGCGTCGTACGAGACCTGCTCGCTCAGCGCCACGCCCGGCACGCCTGTCACGGCCGCGAAGTTCGACGAAGGCGACGAGTACCGCGACGGCCCGGTCATCTGGACCAACTGAAGCGACCCGAGGCACGTCGCCGGGCTTGGGGCGGCACCTGGCGGCGCTGCTCGGCCGGCCGGACAGCGACAGCGACCGGCGCGGTGCCGGGTGAACCCGCAACCCGCCGCATCGGGCACGCGGGCTTGGTCATAACAGGCAAACCGGCGCGGTTACCCATGACACGGCGCAAGAGGGCTGCCACCTGTGAGTCTGTTCTCGCGCGCCGTGTCATGGGTGCTGCTGATCAGCATTGTCCCGGTGGCGATGCTCGTCGGCATGGGCGCATCGGCCTTGTTCAACGTCCACGCGTTCACGGAGTCCCCCATCACCGCCGTGAAGATCGCGATCGGCGTTGTGTCGACCGTGCTGGTGCTCGGCCGCGGGCTGTGGGTGCTCGCCTCGAAAATCGACAACCCGGCGCGGGGTGCCGGTGTGCGAGCACGAGCAGCCGGAGCTGTGGGCGCTGGTCCGCCAGTTGGGCACCGACGCGTCCGGCAGGCCGTGGGAAGACTACGGTGACCACCCGATCGACGTCTTCGACAGCTTCCGAAGGCGTGCCTGCGCAGCCGCACGCACCGCCTGACTCCTACCACCGTGACCGTCGAGGTTCCAGCAGCCACGGCGATCCAGCCACGAGAAAGGACCGCCATGGGCAGGGGCAACCCCACGAACATGATCGGGTACAAGGTCCTCGGCAAGGGCCGCAAACTGGGGGGCGGTACGGGACGGCCCAACGCCCTCTGGTGGATCGTCCTTCTGCTGTGCGTGCTCTTCTTCCTGGCAACGCTGCTTCCCGGGGGACTCACGCTGGTGTCCTGGCACACCGAGCAGGAGCAGGCCGACGTTTCGGACGGGCTGCTGGGCGTGATCAACAACCCGTTCGTGTTCGCCTGGGTCGGGATGCTCCTGATGTGCGCGATGTGGATGCTGGAGTACACCCGGCGGGGATCGATCGGGGTGTCGAAACAGCAACGGGGCAGGAAGGCTCCCGCGGGGAGTTTCGAGTCGGAGATCCGTCTCCTGTCCACGCCGTTGCACCTGGCGTGGTTCATCGGGCTCTCGGCGCTGACCGTCGCACTGCTCGTCCTTCCCTGGACCCTGGACTGGGACTTTGAGATCTTCTTCGTCTGGTTCCTCTGGGGCGCGATCATCGCGCCGGTGAACGGCGCCGTTCTCGGCTCGCTGGTCAAGAAGACCTCCTACGCCCGCTGGTACCGGCGGCAGGCGGCCAGGAACCCGGACGGTCGTGTCGTGCGCAGGGTGCAGCCGTTCTGGCGCTCGTTCTCCTACCGGTGGCGGTTCGACCTGTGGATCTGCGGGGTCGCGATGCTGATGATCGTGGCGGGCGCGCTGATCTGGTGGAACCTGGCGTACCTCCCGGCCGACGACTTCGGCGATGCCGACGACATCCAGGAGGCCACCGTCACCACGATCGTGCTGCTGTCGATCGGCGTAACGGCGATGGTGTTCGGCCTCTGGGCATGCACGCAGTTCTGGCGCAGCGGCGAGGACATCAGGACGGGCGAGTCGGCCACCTGACCGGCGTCGGCGGTGCCGACGATCGCGGCCGACCGTGACATCCTGCACAGGCAGGGCCTGACGGCGGCGGCAGGTGCCGTGCCCAAACTCGTCCAACGACAGTGAACTGGCATTTCGAAGATCGCGTCAGGCCTGCCCCGGTGGTACTTCTGGATCATCGGATGCCGTCGCCGACGGGTGGCCGGCCCGGCTTGTGGATAGCGGGATACTTGCGGACGTGCTGGTTGTCGATGTTGTCCTGGAAACCTACGACGTGCTGGAGTTCGCCGCCTGGCCGATCGCCGAGCCCTCCAGCGACCGCCTTCTGATGCTCTCTGGCCAGATGTCGCCGGCCGAAGTCGGCACGGCGATAGCAGTTATTGTCAGCTACAACCAAATCTCGGTCGACTCTATCCGGGACCTGACAGCGGATCTCTTGAACGAGCACCTGGCCGAAGCCGAAGCCCTGATCGCTCCGGGCGGACTACGCTTCCGCGACACCACCACCGACGTCCAGGTCGCACCCGGTTGCTGTTTCGGCCTGGAGAACTGGCGCGACTGGTGGGACGTGGCCCGTGGGCAAGACCTCTGGCTCGGGCACGATCCGACGCCCCAGCTCGAATTCCATGATCAGGCCATCTGGCTCCGGCAAAGTGACCAGGACAGTTCCCAGTTCATCGAGATCCCTCTCAATGAACTGCCGAGCCTGCTCATCTCGGCCCAACAGCAGCTCAGTACCTTCCTCACGCTCGTACAGCGGTGGACCACCAACACCGCGCCCAGCCTGACCAACAGGCTTGTCGCGGCCCTCGACGAACACCTGAGAATCAACCAGTAACCCGCATGCGGGCAGCTATGAGCGGGCAACTGACCGTGGCTGGCGCGTGGCCCAAGACACCGGCGGCTCGGCATCGCCAACGGCTGGCTTCACAGCCTGTAGGAGTGGGGACCTCCCAGCCGCCGGCTCAGGTACTCGGACTGAATCTCGCCGGTCAACAGGCCGACCAGGGCTGCGGAGAAGCTCACCTGGTACTGCTCCCAGTACGGCCCTTCCTCCTTGAACACCACTGGCCAGTCGTCGGCTGCCACACCAGGCTTGACGTGCCAGAAGAGAAAGTCGCCGCTGCCGGTGTATCCCCACGAGATGAGGTTGTCACCGGGCTCGAACCAGGGAGGGACCTCGGTACGGCCCGGCTCCCACTGCGACGCGTCACCCAGGTGCCAGCGATCGACAAGGTTGTCCAGTCCTCCGAAGTCCAGGCGAACGCACTCCTGAGCCCAGATGTTGTGCCGCACCAGATCTACCCCGTCGTGCGGCCCGTCGGCGGCGCACACGGTGATGTGATCGTCAATGCGGCCGGCACCATGAGCGTTGATGAAACGCTTGTAGTCGTTGGGAAGTGCGGCACCCAGCGCGGTCTCGGCAGGCCGCCAGTCGGATCCAACCCCGGCCACGTCGAGCGCGGGTAACCCCAGAGTCCGGGCCAGGCTCTCCGTCATGTCGGTCCGGTACCGCAGTCCTCCGCCAGCCCGGTCGTCATGTTCCACCCGCCGTTGTCCGGAGAGGACGTCGTCGGGCCGGATCTTGTCACCGCCGGAACCGGTGACGACGGCGTAGGACTTGTTGAGCTCGACCACCACCAGGTTCACGTCCCGCTCTTCCCCGCCATGCTCGCGGCAGACACGGTCGAAACGGTCCCCGGGACGAGCCCGATGCCGCGGGTGATACCCCGGCTCGCCCTCCAGGCACCAACCTTCAGGGACGGCCCGGACAGACTCGACGAAGAAACTCAGACGCTCGACTCGCACCAGCCGTATTGTTCACGGCCTCCCACTGCACGCCGACATCGGGCAGCACGTCTACTCGTTGCCGTGGTGCCGCTCATCGGCAGGCCGGCCTGCGGTTCTTGCAACGTCGTCCGAGGCACCGCCGCGCGGAACCCGTTCCGGCCGGTTGCCTCCACCTCGGCGGGTGGACCGGTCACGTGGCGCGGCGGCATCGCCCGCCCGCTCGCGTCCGGAGCGCCGGTCAGTCCGCCACCGAGCGACCGGCCGAGGGCGAGCGCGAACGGGGTGCGTCGCGAGCCGGCCCAGCCGGGGCGGCCCCGGTGGGTCCCGGTCGGTCGACCGCTGGGCGCAGGTCGACGCCGGCCGCCGTACTCGTCCAGGTCCGGCGTGACCATCACGACCGCAGGACGGCTTGACTCGAATCGAGGCCAGCCTATCCACGATGCGGGTCGCCGCTGCGATTCACCGAACTCGCCCGAGCGAGCTGACCTGGCGGGTAACCGTACCGGCCGGCCGGTCGCCAGACGTAACCTTCCGGCGCGCCGGTTCCTGATAGCATCCGTCGATGCTCTGGACAGCCCGGCGCCGCGGCACCCCACCGACCGCGAGTCGACGCCGGGCCCGGTTCGAGGAAATCGACGCCGAACTGGCCGGACGGCCGAGCCCGGAGCACAACGAGGCCGGCGCCGTGGGCTGGGGCAGCTCCTGGCGGATGCAGAGCTACCTGGTGATGGCCGAGATCACCGGCGATCCCGAGTACGTCCACCGGCTCGCCCGGACCGTCGACCTCGTGCTGGGCGTCCGGGACTCGGTCCGGGGTGTCCCGGACTTCCGTGGGCGTGTCCTGCCGGTCTGGGGGTCGTCGGGCAGGTTCACCGTGGCCACCGCCACCGTGCCGGATCTGCGGGGTGCTCCCGCGCTGGAGGTGCGGATCTGCCCGCCGCACGCGTTCCGGGCCACCGTCACCGTCACGCCCGACGTCGAGGACACCTTCACCCTCGCCGTACGCCGAGCCGAGCCGGGCCGCCCGGAGACCGTACTGACCGGGCTCGACCTGGATCCCGCCGGTGCGCGACGGGCCGACCGGATCGCCTACCAGCAGTACACCTGGCAGGACGGCACGACGGTGCGGCTGTTGCCCGGACCGGAGCCGGCCGGTGCCGCCGACCCCGCCCGCCGGCTCCGCCCCGGCAGCTATCGGGTCCAGCCGGCCCGGGTGGGGCTGGCGGCCCAGACCGGGATGATCACCTTTCCGATAGCCGGGCTCGCCCGGCTGGCCCGCGAACGGCCGGACCTCGTTCCGGCCGGGGTCGCCGCCCGGGTCGACGATTACCTGGCCGCCGTGCACGAGGCGCTCGACGTGCACGACGAGCAGTGGCGGCTCTCCGCCGAGGGCGAGGGTTACTACACCTGGCTGCCGGACGAGCCCGTGTCGTTCGCCGGTGCCGAACTGCCCACCAATGAGTTCCTCGCGGTCGGCCGTACGCTGATCCAGCTCGCGGCCGTGACCGGGGACCGGGGGTACGTCGACCGGGCCGCCGCCGTGGCCCGGACTCTGCGCCGGCAACTGCGGGCCGAGGACGGCGCGTTCAGTTGGCCGTACTGGCCGTCGTTCGGGCACGTCCACCGGGGCTGGCAGCCGACTGGTGATCCGGAGACCGACGTGTCGCGCTACCGGCCCGGGTACCGGGCGGTGCCCCGGCCGGAGGACGTCACCCACGCGCTCATCGACATCGACTTCGCCCGCCTCTACCATGCGACCCCGGCGTTGCCCCGGGTCTTCACCGACGACGACATGCGGCTGCTGGCCGGCACCTTCGTCCGGAACGTCTACCGGCGGCGCTGGGGCCGCCCGGAGCTGCGCCGCGATGTCAGCGGTATCGGCCCGACCGGCGACGCCCGGCACCAGTCGCATGCCGGGGGCTGGATCTTCCTCCGGCAGTGGGCCGACCCGGTGGCCGGCGCGGTGGCCGAGGTGGAACGCGTCCGTACCCCGGTCGCCCCGCAGGACGTCAACGCCTACTGCGCCGCCCTGCTGGCCCGCTGGGGCTGAATCCCGCCGCGAGGAGTGGTGTGGCGGCGGTGCGAGGCGATTGAAAGGGATCTGTAAGTAGCACTGTGATCTAGTTGCCCTGCGGAGCCGCCAAGGATCGAACCCCGGGGACCGCTTCCGCACCACTCGTCAGCGCGGAGCGAACATGCATCTTGGTAAGAGTCGCGGATGGGTGAGTTTGGGTGTTGCCATGGCCGCCGTCCTGGCCGTGGTGGCAACTCCTGCGCTTGCCTCCGACAACCGGACCGGAAGTCAGGCCAGCGTCCAGGTCCAAACGAGGACCTGGACGTTCAAGAAAACATTCAAGGTCGACGACGTCGCAAGCAAGATCCCCGTCCGGGGAGGCGCGGCACCCCAACAGGTCGCGGCCGATCCGCCTGGCGGCGGCTGTGCAGGCGACACTGTTTACCACGTAACCGCTTACCACGTGGAAAACATCCTCACGGATTCGGTCACGGACCACACTCCGAGGTCTATTGCACACCTCCGACGTACTCCTGATGCACAGACGAGGGCGTGCCGCCGGTCCTCCGGCGACATGCCCTCGGGCGGGTTCGGGTGAGCAATCAGCGGACGGTGGCGCGACGGCCGACGGTACGTCGAGGATGAGCAGGTCGCCTCGATCGCGCAGGAACGCGCGGGCCAGTGCGGCCCGCTGCCGCTGACCGCCGGAGCATCACACCGGTCTCCGGGGTCCTGGAAGTCGGCGGTGAGCCGGTTGCGTATCTGGGCTGGGTCGGCCGCGCGGATGTCGAACCCGTCCCACGTGATGCTGCCGTGGGTCGGGTCGTTGTCAGATGTGACAGTCGCGGCGGTGCCGGGACGGGTGGGACTTGTCACCGATGACGAAGACAGCTACGTCCATGCCTGGCAACCTTTGCCCGGCGGGCGACCTCCGCCCGCCGGGCATTGGAAAGGAGGTGTCGCCATGCGTGCGAAGCTGGTGCGGGCAGTCGTGGCGGGCGCCGTCGCGGTCGCCGTCGGCGTCGCCGGGGCGGCCCGGCCGGCGGCCGCGGAGACCCCGCGGACGACCGGCGGTGACGTGAGCATCATGGCCTTCGACTGGGTCGGCGCGATCATCGCGGTGGCCGGGGCGGCGCTGAACAGCGGGGGCGGTTCCGGCGACCTGGACGCGGCGGTCCGGCAGATCATCGCCGCGGTCGAGGCGTCCGAGCAGGAGATCCTCAACCACATCGACGGGCTCGCCAGCGCCGAGGTCAAGGCGTGCGCCCGTACTCACACCATCGAGTTCAGCGACATCGACAACATGAGCCCCACGGTGCGGCAGCTGTGGGCGCAGAACGCCACCAGTTGCGCCGCCTTGGCCACTGCGTACCTGGAGGCGGTGCAGAGCCGGCCGGCCGCCGACGCGATCGGTCTCGCGATCGCCGAGATCTACGCGATCGCGATCGGCGCCCGGGCCCGGGCCAATCTGGTCAACGGCATCGATCTGCTGGTGCGCGACCAGATCCGCAGCTACGAGACGCTGGTCGTCAAGCTGGTCCCGTCGTGTTCGCATCGCTGGGAGTTCGACGACAACCCGCGCCACATCTACCCCGTCTACATCACCTGCGAGGCCTATCCCGGCAAGGTCGGCACCGACATGCGGCTGATCGGCTACCTGCCCGGCCGGCCCGAGCCGCGCGTCCCCTACGAGCGGGCAATCGCCAACACCGACGCCCTGACCAGCCGCGGCGTGGCCATCGCGGCCCTGCCCCGGTTGCGCACCCTGCCGGTCTGACCGCCGATGTGACAGATGCGCTTCTCGGAGCGCATCTGTTGCGGTCGAGACCCGCCCTCGCACCGGCCCTCGCGGAGATACCGCACGAGCCGCGGACTAGCGGATCTACACCTGAGGATCATCGCGTACTCGAGCGAAGGCCAACCGCCGTCCTAATGCCCACGAGGCCGCTGCGGCGAAGGATCTGCCGGCTTCCGTCACTGGCAGCGCCAGACGACCGCCTGGATGGTGCCCGTCGCGTCGTCGGACTGTCCGGCGATGGTACGAGGCTTCGGGTCGACCCCCGCCTCACGGAGGAGGTTGGTGGCCACCCCGGTCGCCCAGCCGTTCCGGATGCTGAAGACCCGGGCGGTCGCGGCCTGCGCACCGCCGAGGCTCGGCATCGGAAGCACTCGGTGGGTGCCGTCCGAGAACCAGACGTACGGTCGGGCATTGTCGACGGTGCCGACCGCGCCGACCGCGCCGACCGTTGTGCCGTCCTCGTCGATGTCGCTGGCCGTGGCCTCCGACGTGCCGGCGGGCACCGGCAGCCGGATCGGCTGCGCGGTCGCGGACGGCCAGACCAGCGCGGCCTGGGCGTTGTCGTCGCCCATGACCGCCCCGGCCTCGTTGATCGCGTACGCGGATCCGCGCCGTACGCCCGGCAGCTTTGCCACCTTGCCGTCGTGGTAGACGTACGGGACCGGGCCGGTGTCCGCCTCGCTGTCGCCGACGTAGCTCCAGCCGACCGCGGTACCCGTCGAATTGACGTCCTGCAGCGATTCCTCCAGATCCCCGGGGAGCATCACCTTCTCGCCCTTGCCGTTGTGCCAGATGACCGCCTGGTAGCTGCCGCCCTTCGGGTACGTGTGTCCGACGATGTACCGGCCGGTCGGGTCTGCGCCGGACACCAGTGCCATCGGTGCGTTGCCGGGTTCCGGCGGGTGTGGAGCTAGGGCCGGTGCGGGCAACCGCTCAAGCCTGCAACTGGTGGGCGGTGTCGCCGTCGGGGCGCTCCAGCCGGCGATGCCCGGGATCGTGTACTCCGCTTTCGGTGGTGCGGGAGCGGCGGTGCGCGGCGTACCGGTCGCCGCGGTAGGTGGTGGTGCGGCGTCGAACACTCCGCCCGCGACCGCGACCGCGACCGCGACACCGGCGACGGCGAGTGCGGTCACCGTCGCGACACCGGCGTATCCGGCGGCGCGTCGTGTCCGGCGGCGGCGCCCGGCGGCGATGGCCCGCCGGATGTCCACTGTGGAAGGAGTGGCGGCTCGTCGTCGAGCGACCGCAGCAGATCGAGTTCGGATGGCATTATCGGCTCCCCAGTTCGTGTCGGCCCTGCGGGCGGGACGGGGCGCCGGGGACCGGTGGAAGGCGAAACCCGATGGTCTTGCCAACTCGGCCCGTGCGATGATCG
This sequence comes from Plantactinospora sp. KLBMP9567, assembly GCF_033446045.1. Taxonomy (NCBI): domain Bacteria; kingdom Bacillati; phylum Actinomycetota; class Actinomycetes; order Micromonosporales; family Micromonosporaceae; genus Plantactinospora; species Plantactinospora sp. KLBMP9567. Next base: position 117,140 of record NZ_JAWQRR010000042.1, read on the forward strand.
ACATCTGGGTCGCTAGCTCAACTGGCAGAGCATTCGACTGAGTAGCGCGTCCGCTTTCCGTCTGTGCGGTTATGGGCGGGCTTCCTTCTCCTAGTTGGCTCGAAGGGTTCGGGGTTCGAGTCCCCGGCGACCCACTGTGCCGCGGCTGCAGGCCGGCAACTGCCGGAGTCGATCCCCGGGTTGGCGTCCGGTCTGCTGTTTTGTCGGGCGTCGCAACCAGCGGAATGGAGGACCGCGTGCTTGAGAAGCTGATTATCCAGAAGACACTGCGCGTGCCGGCGAGCACCGGCGCGGTTGGCGACGGCACGGCGGTGGCCCGGCAACTGGATGCGGCGCTGCTCGACGTCGGGTTCTCGGCGTCGCGGGCTTTGCTGGAACACGTCGGCGCCCTGGCCCCTGGGCCGGCGCTGGATCTCGCCGCCACGGTCGTGTCCGCGGTGCGCGAGCTGGTCGGCGACCATGTCCAGCACAACGCCTATTTCATCGGCTTCCCGGACGATGTGCCGGACACCGTCGAGTTCTGGATGGAGCGGTTGCGGGCGGCCGTGCTCACTGGCGGCGGTACGGCGACCGACGCGCAGCTGCGGGACGCGGTCGTCTCGGGTGGGGTGAACCTGCTCGACCTGCCGGGCTACGGCGCCTACCAGCACAGCTACGCCGAGCTGTTGGCCGCGCACGACGCGATGATCACCGGGGCCGGTGACCGGGTGACCTTGCTGCGTCTCGGCGACACCACCGAGGTGGAGGCAGCGCGGCTCTATCTGGCCCTGGCCGGTAGCTCGACGCCACACGGCGAGGCGGACCTCGCGATCCTCGGCGAGCTCGCGGTCGCCTGCGTGGACGGCACGCAGCCGGCCGAGATCCCGGTGCGGGAGAACCGTGCCGTACTCAACGGGATCCGGCTCGTTCTCGGGCGGCCGCTGGTTGCCGTGGACACTACGAACGATGTGCTGCGCCTTGCCTGCCAGGTCTCCGGCGGGGACGCCTCGCTCGAGACGCCCACCCGGTTTCGTGCCTTCCGGCGCCGGGAGCGGCGGATCCTGCTCGCCGCGCTGAACGAGGTCGTCGGTGCGAACCCGGCCAAGCTCGGCGACGTCGTGCGCTACGCGGAGCGATGGAAGCGGCTCGGGGAGCGGCTGCACCCGCACGAGTACGCCGAGTTGCCGCACGCGCGGGAGGTGTTCGCGGTCGCCCGTGGCGAGCGGCGGGTACCCAACCTCGCCGGCCGGGCGGAGGCGGCGATCCGCGCCGGAGCCATCGGCCCGGCCGCGTCGGTGCTGTCGGCTGCGCCGGGCCTGCTGCTGCGATCCGCGGACCGGCTCCTGCGGCAGGCGTCGGCGTCGGAGCGAACCGCCGTGGTCGAAGCAGTCGCGGGTGCGCTCGGCTCGGCGTCGGGCCGGCTGCTCTGTTCGCTGCGGGAGCATGTCGGCAACCGGCTGACGCCCGCCTCCGCCCGGATGTACGTGGGCCGCTCGCGGCGCGCGTGGGTCGGGCCGGACGAGCGACCACCGCTGCCAGCCGAGGTGGTGGCCGAGTTGTCGGCACTGCTCGACGCGGAAATCAGCGCCCGGCTGCCGGAGTCGGACCGACCGCTGGTGGTGGACCCGGAGGTGCTCGACGTCGCACTGCCGCTGTCCGGCAAGGCGGCCGAAGGCGGGTTCGCGGTGCTGCCGAGGGGCTCGCGGGCCTCGGTATCCGGTGAGCTGCTTCGCTTCTTCACGTACTGGCGCCAGACCAATCGTCGCACCGACTACGACCTGTCGGTGCTGCTGCTCGATGACGAGTTCCACACCGCGGGCCAGGTGTCCTGGACGAACTACCGCCACGCCGGCGCGGTGCACTCCGGCGACATCACCGACGCGACGAACGGTGCGACCGAGTTCATCGACGTGCCCCTGACAGTCGACGGGCACTATGTGGTGCCGCAGGTCTACATCTATGCGGGCGAGTCGTTCGATGAGGTCGCCGAGTCGATGTTCGGGTACCAGACCCGCACCACGGACCAGCGCGGCCTCCCGTTCGACGCCCGGACCGTGCGGGCGCGTTCGCACCTGCGCGGCCAGGGCCGAGTCGCGCTGCCGATGGTGTTCGCCAGGGGCGAGCGTGGCTGGCAGGCCGTGTGGCTGCACCTGTACCTGCGGGGTGCGCCGTCGTTCAACCGTGTGGAGGAGAACACGTTCACCACCGCCGACCGGGTACGAGCACTGATGGAGCGGCGATACCTCACCGTGTCCTACCTCGTCGACCGGTGGCGTGACCGGACCGAGGTGATGACGTGGAACGGCCGGTTGCCGGACGAGCCCGTCACGTTCATCGGCATCGAGGCGCCCGAGGAGCTGCCGGACGGATCGGAGGCATATACACTGGACCGGCTCACTGAGCTGATCCCGCTGTGAGCGGCGACAGCCGAGGCCATGCGGGCGCTTCCTGCTATCCCGTTCGATTCGGGATCTCCGCGCAAGCGGAGGATCTGGTATTCAGCGCCCGCGCTCTCCTCGGACTGTGGCCGGCGGGCCACGGGAACGCTTCCGGCCACCTTCCGGGCTGACCGAGGGAAATCCTTCAGAGACACAGCACTCCCGATCCCCGTCGCTGCCGGCGAGTAGCAGATACTCGACCATCGATACGCCGACTTCGGATGAAGCCGGCGTGCCGATGGGATCTCCCTCGTCGCTGCCGACGCGGTACCCGACGATGACGACCGCCGCGCCGTGCTGTTCGAGAAGGACCGCGTCATCGTCGTACCCGATATCGGCCGGCCGGCACGTCGTCATTGGTTCCGGGTCGGCGCGCACCCGGCGTCGTACCTCCGTCACCGTCAACCGTGCCTGGTGCGGGCGGACCACCGTCCGACACGTCTGCCCGGTGAGTCGGGTCGGTCAGGGGCGCAGCAGCGTCTTGATCGCTCGGCGTTCGTCCATCGCCCGATAGCCGTCGGCGGCCTGTTCCAGCGGCAGGGTGAGGTCGAAGACCTTGCCGGGGTCGATGGTCCGGTTGTAGATCAGTTCGATCAGCTCGGGCAGGAAGCGGCGCACCGGGGCGGGTCCGCCGTGCAGGTGCACGCCGGAGAAGAACAGCTCGTCGCCGGGCAGTTCGACACCGTGCGCGATGCCGACGTAGCCGACGTGCCCGCCGGCACGGGCGGATCGGATCGCCTGCATCATGGATTCCTGGGTGCCGACGGCCTCGATGACCGAGTGCGCGCCGAGCCCATTGGTGAGTTCCTTGATCTGGGCCACGCCCTCGTCGCCGCGTTCGGTGACGATGTCGGTCGCGCCGAACTCCAGCGCTAGCTTCTGCCGGGGCTCGTGCCGGCTCATCGCGATGATCCGCTGCGCGCCCGACTGCTTGGCGGCCAGCACGCCGAGCAGGCCGACGGCGCCGTCGCCGACGACTGCGACGGTCTTTCCGGGCCCGACCTGGGCGGCGGCGGCGCCGAACCAGCCGGTGCCCAGCACATCGGAGGCGGCGAGCAGGCTGGGGATCAGGTCCTTGGCAGGCATGTCCGGAGTGGCGACGAGGGTGCCGTCGGCCAGCGTGATCCGCGCATACTCGGCCTGCGCGCCGGTGGGGCTGGCGAGCTGCCGGTGTACGCAGTGGGTGTGGTAGCCGGCCCGGCAGATCTCGCAGGTGTTGTCCGAGGCGAAGAACGAGCCGATCACGAACTGTCCGGGCCGCACGGTGCGGACCGCGCTGCCGACCTCCTCGACGATGCCGACGTACTCGTGGCCCATCGGCCGTGGCTCGGTTATCTGCTGGATGCCCCGGTACGGCCACAGGTCAGAGCCGCACACGCAGGCTGCAGCCAACCGGATGACGGCGTCGGTGGGCTGCTCGATGGTCGGGTCCGGACGGTCCTCGACACGTACGTCGCCCGGGGCGTAGAGCACTGCTCCTCGCATGAGAGCTGATTCCTTCCGACAGTGGTGTGAACGCGCCGGGATCCGGGGCGTCCGAATGGTGGATCGGTTCGGTTGCCGCGAAGACCTGCTTGGTGGCGGTGATCGCGCACGTCACCTTCGGTCAGCCGGCGTAGCAGGCCAGGTGGGTGTGGCCAGCGGTGACGACCGCAGGTCACGCTTGACGCATTCCAGGAAACCTGCTGACGGCACCCGGCGGGAGGGCTTGCCGGGACAGGTAATGACAGAACCCCTCTCGGCGAGGCAAGGGGTCGTAGCGTGGTTGCCATGGACACCCGGGACGAGGTTCGCGAGTTCCTGGCCTCCCGGCGTGCCAGGATCACCCCAGAGCAGGCCGGCCTGCCCTCCTTCGGGGGCACCCGCCGCGTTGCCGGGCTACGCCGCGCGGAGGTCGCGTTGCTGGCCGGAGTGAGCCCCGACTACTACACCCGCCTGGAACGCGGCAACCTGTCCGGCGTCTCCGACAGCGTCCTGGACGCCATCGCCCGCGCCCTGCAGCTCGACGACGCCGAACGCTCCCACCTGCGCGATCTCGCCCGCGCGGCCAACACCACCCTGCGTACCCGGCGACGCCCGGCCAAACAGCAGGTCCGGCCCAGCGTGCAGAACCTGCTCGACGCCATGACCCACGCCGCCGCGTTCGTCCGCAACCGTTGCCTGGACATCCTCGCCGCGAACCAACTCGGCCAGGCCCTGTTCGCACCGGCCTTCGACACCCCGGACCGGCCGGTCAACCTGGCCAGGTTCTGCTTCCTCGACCCCCGCGCCGAAGAGCTTTACGCCGACTGGGAGGACGCCGCCAACATCACGGTCGCAGTGCTGCGCACCGAAGCCGGCCGCGACCCCTTCGACAAAACCCTCACCGACCTGGTCGGCGAACTCGCCACCCGCAGCGACGAGTTCCGCACCCGCTGGGCCGCGCACAACGTCCGCCTGCACCACAGCGGCGCCAAACAGTTCCACCACCCTGCCGTCGGCCGGCTCGACCTCACCTTCGAAGCCATGCCGCTACCCGCCGACCCCGGCCTCACCATGGTCGCCTACAGCGCCCCACCCGACACCCCGGCGCACGAAGCCCTCCGCCTGCTGGCCAGCTGGGCGGCGACCACCGCCGATACCCGCACTACCTCCGGCAAACCCTGACAACCACCCGGCCCGAAGCCCACTCTCCGGTGCTGACCCGCCCACTACGGCAGGACGCACGCGCATCGGCTTCTTCTCCGACCAGCACCAGCGGCGGGAGCGGGCCAAGCTGGTGCCGCCCGGCGGGGCGCGGTGGACTCGGCCCGGCCGGGGTCGACCGGTGGGCGTCAGGGTTTGCGGCCGACGACGCCGTAGGCGGTGACGTCGCGTGCGCTGGGCCGGGGTTGCGGTTCCGACTCGGCCCGCCACTCGGCGAGCGGTACGATCCCTGGCGACACCAGATCCAGGTCGGTGTAGAACCGGCGGATCTCCTCGGCGTTGCGGGCCCGGCCCTGCCCGTTCGCCGGGTTTTCTCGCCAGGCCGCCTCGATCTTGGCGGCCTGCTCCGGCGGCAGGAAGTCGTTGGTGAAGTGCGTCATCACCAGCGCGCTACCGGAGGGCAGCGGCGCGAGCAGCTCCTCGACCAGGCCGTACGGGTCGTCCTCGTCGACGATGAAGTGCATGATCGCCACCAGCAGTACCGCCACCGGCCGCTCCAGGTCGAGCGTGCCGAGCAGGCCCGGGTGGTGGAGGATCTCCCGCGGCCGCCGCAGGTCGGCGTCCAGATAGGCGGTACGCCCCTGCGCGGTGCTGGTCAGCAGCGCCCGCGCGTGCGCCAGCACGATCGGGTCGTTGTCCACGTAGACGATCCGCGACTCGGGAGCGATCGACTGCGCCACCTCGTGGGTGTTGTCCACCGAGGGGATGCCGGTGCCGATGTCGAGGAACTGCCGCACCCCGGCCTCCCGGGTCAGGTAACTCACCGCCCGGCGGAGGAACCGGCGGTTCTCCTGGACGGCCATTCGGGCGCTCGGGTAGACCTTCAGCATCGCCTCGGCCGACTTGCGGTCGGCGGCGAAGTTGTCCTTGCCACCGAGCAGGTAGTCGTAGCGGCGAGCCGGGTGCGGCACTGTGGTGTCGATCCGGGTGGCGACACCCTCGACCGACGGTGACGGGGAACTCGGGTCGGGCACCGACACCTCCAGACCTACATCGAAGCCGCGCCCATCGTACGCGTCCCCCGGTGGGGGGCGGCGGGCGCTGGGGCAGAATCTCGTCGCGGCCGGCGTCGGTCACCCTTACGCGCCAGGGCCTGGCCCGAAACCAGCCCACAGGTACTGCCGGGTCCGTCCACGCGGACAGTCGACGGTGTCGCTACCCCTGGTCTTGGGCCGGTTACTGTGATCGGTCCATCCCCAGCTTGCCGCTGATCGCTTGTCATCCTGGAGTCGCGTTGTGACCCCGTCTATCCGGCGAGGACGCCGCGGTTGGTGGCTCGCGCTTGGCGCGGCCGGATTCGTCGCGGTGGGCGCCATCGCGCCGTGCCCGGTCTCGCCGGCCGAGTTCCGCGGCGGCGGGCAGCGGCGCCGACGCATCGAGGAACGCTCCGCCGACCGCACTAGGGTCCGGCAGCCGCTGCTGCCAGCGCTCGTAGCCCACGTCGAAGATCGCCATCAGCACGCCAAGCAGTTGCTCGACCAGGCGAGCGCGGTGGCCGAGGGTGACACGTTCACCGTCGTCGGACGGGTCTACCGGCGATATCTCTCGCCGATGGACTGCAAACGGACCCGGCACGAAACCCGGCCGGTGCGCGCGGTCGGCGTCGCCACCGGCGAAGTCATTCACATCAGCACCCTGGAGGACAACGCCTTCTGGGAGTGGGCGATCGTTGAGACGTTGCGGCACTCCGGCGTGCGCATCGAAGAGCTGGCCGAGCTGTCGCACCTGAGCATCCGGCAATACGAACGCCCCAACGGCGAGATCATCGTCCTGCTGGTGATCGCTCCGTCGAAGACCGATCGGGAACGCGTCATCCCGATGTCGACCGAGCTGTTCCACATCATAGCCCAGATCGTGCGCCGTCACACCCAGGGCGGACAGCCGATCGCGATGGTGAGCCGGTTCGACGCGCACGACAAGGTCTGGAGCATCCCGCTGCCGTTTTTGTTCCAGCGCCAGCGCGGCACCAGCCGGCACGTCATCACGCCATCCACGATGGCGCTCATGCTGCGCCGCCGGTGCGCGGCACTGGCTGAGCAGCACCCAGGCTTCCGCGGCCTGGCCTTCACCCCGCACGACTTCCGACGGATTGTCTCCGCCACCGAGCTGATCAACAGCGGACTGCCGATCCACATCGGCGCCGCGCTGCTCGGGCACCTCAACATCCAGACCACCCGCGCGGCTACGTCGCCGTCTTCGACGACGACGTGGTCCGCCACTACCAGCAGTACCTTCAGCATCGGCGCGACCACCGACCGGCCGCCGAGTACCGCGACGCCAGTGGCACCGAATGGAGCGAGTTCCAGGAGCACTTCGACAAACGCCGAGTCGAGCTGGGCTCCTGCGCCCGCCCCTACGGCACGCCGTGTCAGCACGAACACGCCTGCATCCGCTGCCCGATGCTCAACGTCAACCCGAAGATGCTGGACCGGCTCGCCGAGCTCGAAGAAGACCTCCATGCCCGGCGCGCACGCGCGGAGGCCGAAGACTGGCTCGGCGAGATCGAAGGCCTCGACCTGACCTTGCGGTTCCTCGCTGACAAACGGCAACAAGCCCTCCGGCTGAGCAAAGTCACCGGCACCGCCGGTCTTGGCATGCCCGGCATCCGGCCGCCCACGCGATAGCCGAAATCACCGACGAGCTGGCAGGAGGTTTGATCGCCTCCGGCCAGGCCACAAGGTCATTAGCTGCTGTTGCTTCGCCCGGACGGCGACGTGGTGCTGCTGATAGGAGGCATGGTGACACGACGATGGCGAGGCGTGGTCGCGCTGACCACCATCAGTCCCGGGATCTACCTCATCACCCCCGGTAGCATGCCCGCCTGGTTGTGACGGAGTACGTCGGCTCCACCAAGACGGTCACAACCGGTCCCACCACAGGCTGGTCACTACTACCGGCCGGTCACCGAACGTAGCCTCAGCCCACGCCTCTCACGCGGCGATTGGCGGTAAACCGGGCGTTGTCCGTGGCAGATCCGGATGCCGCTGATGCCTGCCGCAGCCCTCGCTCTTGACCTATAGGTCGATGATCTGCTTATGTTGATGGCATGACTAAATCGTTCGCGGCGATGCGCGAACCCACGTACTTCATCCTCGCCGCGTTGCAGGGCGAACCGTTGCATGGCTACGCGATCGTGAAGCGGGCACAGGAGCTGTCCGGTGGGCGGGTGCGTCTGACGACTGGCACGTTGTACGCCGCGTTGGACCGGCTCACCGGCGAGGAGATGGTGCGAGTGGCTGAGGAGGCGGTGGTCAATGGCCGTGCCCGCCGTACCTATGAGCTGACCGAGCATGGTCTGGCCGCACTGCATGAGGAGGCGGCGCGAATGGCCGCCGCGGTTCGGGTCGTCCGAGACCGTTCCGTTGGGGCGAGGGTCGCGACGGCGTGGACGGTGCCGGCGTGACCGGCTTGGAGCGCCGCTACCGGTGGCTGTTGCGCGCGTACCCTCGGGCCTATCGGCAGTACCGGGCCGACGAGATGCTGGAAACGCTGCTGGCTGCGGGCGAGACGGACCGCAGACACCCGAATCTCCGGGAATCCCTGGCCCTCTTGATGGGGGGTCTGCGGGCCCGCAGCGGCGTGGACCAGCTCGGCTCTCGGGTCGCATTGCGGTACTCCGCGCTGCGATTGACGGCGCTGTCCCTCCTCGTGTGCGGCATCGCTCTCACGGCCCTGCCCGTCGTGTGGCGCTTATGGCTGCTGCTGCCTGGCTCTTCCTCCACCGCTCTAGTCACCGGGAGTCTGGTCACGCCCGCGATATGGCTTCTCGCACTGGCCGCCGCAGCATGGGCTCGCTACCGCCTCGCACTCGCCATAACCATCATCGCGTTCATCGCTGACCACTGGCACTCTGTAGCGCATAACCAGTTGTACGTGGAGCAATGGACGGGGGGCGAGGTAAGTGGGTCGAGGCTTCAGGCGGTTCTCCACCTGGCCGTGGACTTTCCGACGTGGGCATGCGTGTTGGCCGCACTGACGATGCTGCCATTGCTCAGTACGCGTCAACCACAGGTCAGGCGACCATGGATCTGGCTTGTCGTGGCAGCGACGGTTGTGGTGATCATGACGCCTAATCCGCTCAATGGTTGGGCGGGTGGGTTTGGGCAGACAGTCATCGTGGCCGCTTGGCTCATGGCAGCCATCGTGGGGGCGGCATTTGATGTGCGGATATGCGTCGTGGCCAGCGCGCTTCTTCTGGTGCCGATCCTCGGTGTTTTGGCCTACGAACTGATGGGCTGGATGCGGGACGGCTGGGGAATCGGCAACCAGACACTACTTCTCGCAGCGATGGTCGGAATGCTCGCGGTCACACTGACGGTCAGCAGGACGGCTACTCGCCGGCAGATCGCCCTATAGGTCGCCCGGTCGCCTCGCAGACAGCCCTCGATGGGCAACTGCGGGGCGGCCCGCGCCTGTTGGGACTGTGTCCTTCAGGACGCCACCCTCTTCGCGCGATCGAACGCACTTTCCTCGACATGAGCGCGCAGCTCCACGTGTTGCGGCAGCGGTCCCGGCGGTCACGCGCGGCTACGCGATCCCCTGCAGGACCAGCTTGCGGTGGGGCGTCTACGTCCCCGTCTTCGCCGTCGACGGCATCGACGGCATGAGCATCTACGTCAACGTCTTCCTCTTCCTCCTCGCCGTCTGGATCGCAGCCGGCCGCTTCTTCGCCAGCCGCCCCTGATCGTGAAAACATCCAGCCGTTGGGGACACATCCTGCTCCCCGTCGTCCTGATCGGGATTGGCCTGCTCATCCTCATCGAGGGCGGCGCCTTCGGCCTCTAATAGCCAGCCCCACACAGCGGCGGTGCCCACCCGGGCACCGCCGCTCCTCATTCCGGAGCAACCACAACCACAAATCTCGGCCCTCCAGCGCTGCGCACCTGACCAGGTGCGCAGCGCTTTCCACCCCTCGCTTCCGCCCCGACCAAGGTGCAGATAAGAACGAGCTGCCTGAACCGGAGCGGATCAAAGTGCCCGCGCTACTGTCCGAGCCTGGCATGGACTCGGTCCTCGACATTCACATGGCGGCGTTGGTGGCGGTCGACGCACACCAGAGCGGGCGCCGGCCCTCGCCGGACCGGAGCGGGCTCACCGGCTATCTGCTCGACCGCGAGCACTGGAACTGGGTCAACCGGTACGGCCACCCTGGGGACGAACTCACCGGGGGCCGGCGGCGCGACTACCTAACGCCAGCGTCCGAAATGCACCAGGTCGTCTTCGCCGCCGGACTCGCCGGGCCGGTCTCGACCGTGTTCGGGCGCCGGTTGGTCGACGCACTCTGCCCAGACCTGTCGGTCGACACCGCCTCCGCGCTCGCGGACCACGCCGCCTGCTACCCACCGGCTGCCGGCACGGTGCTGGAGCCGTTGTACCCCGACCGGCTGACCGAGGACTTCCTCGCCCTCACGATCCCCGGTCACGACGCGGACTACCTCGCCCAGTCCTGGGCGACCCACACGGTGAGCCGGCTGGCCGACCTGGGCACGGAAGCCGACGAGGTACGCGCCGCCACCCGCGCGGTCACGTTCCTGGTCGCGGCCGCCGAGCGGTGGACACACCTGCCCGGCGCGTGCCTCAACGCCGTACTCGAGCGCCGGCCGGGCCTCGCCGTGCGCGCCGGTCCCGGTACGGTTCGCGTGGTCGCCGAGCTCGGTGAGGTGACCCGCAGTAACCTCGCCGCCAGCCGCCGCTCGGCAGGTCAGCTCGCCGAGGCGCTGGCTGCCGCCCGCTCCGCGGCGGAGACCCGACGCCGGATGGCGGAGCGGCAGCCGTCCGTCTTCCTACCCTCGTACGCCCTGTCCTGCTACCAGCTTGTCCTGCTGCTGATCGAGGACGGCCACGCCGCGTCGGCGTGGCAGACGTTGGCCGAACTGGACCGGTTCTGTGCCGGTGTCGTCAAGGCCTTTGCCGGGCGCCGCTCGGCGGAGTTGGCTCAGCTGCTCGCACCCGCGGCCACCCGGGACGTGGGGGCGCACGGCGCCGGTGCGGCGGCTGACAGCTTCGCCGGGCTCTGCCGGAGCACCGCCCAGGACATCGTCGACTACGAGCAGACCATCGCAGCGCTGTTCCCGCGCCAGGGGGAGATCGTCGAACAAGCGGGGCGCCGGACGGCGCGCAGCGCTCCGGTTGACTTCCTGGCCGATATCGGGGCCGCGTTGCACGCCGAGCACAGGCTGTGGGCGGCGGTTGGCGAGGTACAAACCGCGTGGGTGGCCTGCCGAGGGGCGGTGGAGTTCTTCCGACTGGTGGCCCGCGCCGCGCCGGGCGAGCATCTGATCTCGCTGTCGCAGACGCTGGACGGCACCATGCGGCTTGCGGCGGTGCTGGGCAGGGCCGAGGACGCCTGCACGTATGGCGCCGAGGCGGTCGACGGCTACCAGGCGGCTGCGGACCTGGACCCGACGACGTACGAGCCGCAGCTGGCGACCCTGCTCATCGATGTCACCGAACGGTTCCTCGCCGCCGGCCGGCGCGAGGACGCGTTCGGCTATTCCGAACGGGCCGTGGCGGTTCTGCGGCGCTGTGCCGACCGGGAGTCGGACGCGCTGCCCGTGCTGGCGGGTGCGGAGGGCCAGCACGGGTTGCTCGCCTCCGTGCTCGGTCAGCATGACCTGGCGCTGACGCACACCGCCCGCAGCGTCGAACTCTACCGGGAGCTGCTGCCACGCGGAGGTAGGGAGCACGACCCGGGACTCGGCCTGGCGCTGTGCCGGTACGGCTTCGTGCGTATCGCCGCCGATCGGGACCGGCTGGTGGCTGCCGAGGCCGTCATGGAAGCCCTCGAATGGTACGGAGAGCTCGAACGCCGGGGAGAAACGCCGGATGAGGAGTTCACCACCCTCGTCACCAGCCTGATGCGGTCCGCGGCCGGCGCTCCGGGCGGCGACGAGGAGTGACGATCGGCGGGGCGTGGCGTGCCGGTCCACAAGTGCATGGGCAGCAGGTGGTCGCGCCCAACCAGGTCACCTGGCCAGGTCGGATTGACGCCCTTCTCGCGTTCGACCCGCCCATACCGGCGACCATCGGCCCGCGCGGTCCCTCGGCCGCGACCCCGAGGCTTGGGGCGAGAGGGTAAACGGAAACGGGCTCGACGACAGATTGCGCCGATGGGAGCATCACCGGGTGGTACCACTGCGGATCATCAGAGGCGATGCAACGAGTCCTCAGGCCAAGGGACCGAAGATCATTGCCCACATTTGCACCGATCTCGGTGGGTGGGCAAGGGCTTCGTGCTGGCGGTCTCCCACCGGTGGCCGGAACCCGAGCGCGCCTACCGGCAGTGGCACCGTGAACGCTCCGACAACGACTTCGGCCTTGGCGCTACCGAGTTGATTCAGGTTCGGCCCGACACCTGGGTGGCCAACATGGTCGCCCAGCGCGGGATCCGTACCGGCAGCGGCGGGCCGCCGATCCGATACGACGCCGTCGAGCGTTGCCTGGCTGTGGTCGCCGAGCATGCTGCGCGGCTGTCCGCTACCGTTCATATGCCGCGCATCGGTTGCGGCTTGGCCGGTGGCCGGTGGGAGCGCATCGAGCCCCTCGTCATTGCCACCCTGTGTGACCACGACATCGCCACCACCGTCTACGACCACGATTGACCGGTCGACACGCCGCCTGGCTACCCGCCATCGCGGCGAGGGAGTGAGCCGGATCTGGAGTCCACCCGCCGGGGGTGGACGGCCTCTCGCTGCTGCGGCTGACCGACTTGCGGCACGGCCCAATCCGCTGTTCGGTTGGCTGGACGAAGCGCCGGCCGGCAGAGCAGAGAGCCGGCCTGCCAGGTAGCGGCGAAGGGCGCAGCAGGTCGGGTCTTTGCCCGGCAAGCGTCGCGGAGTAGGGGCATTGACAGCGGATCCTACGATCTCCGGCGTGTCACGTCCCCGACCTTCGCTAACGCGCATGCGGATTGTATTCACCCTCGGGCTGCTGGTGGGTCTCGGCGTTACCGCAGGATTCGTATCGTCGACCTTGCGCGACATGAGGGGATTCGACGTACTCGGTGAAATCGTGAAGGTCGAGCATCACGGCACCAAGACTCTCCTGACGGTCCGTTTCACGGCGAGTGACGGCCGTCGATGCGAGTCGCATTTTCGCTCGTTCACGGACAGGTCAGCACTTGGCGTGGGTGATCAGATCCAGATCCACCATCCGAGCGGATCTCCCTGTATCAACGTCCGCGAAGCAAGCGAGCCGGACTCATGGATGCCGGTCGTCGTCATGGCATTGCTCACCATCGGGTTCGCATCAGGTGCATACGTGGCGTGGTTTCCGCCGACCATTCCGCCCTCCCGATATTCCGGCCTGCCGTAACAAGCCTGAAGTGCCGGTTGATCGCCAGCCGTTTCCGCGCCGAGGCTGCGGCGATCAGCTCGCGGAGCTGCTTTCCACCCGCCTCGGCGAACGCCGCAGCCGGCGGGGCGGCGCGGTGCCGCTCGCCCAGGTCGGGTAGTCGGGGTCGGTGTCCATGCGGCCGGCGGTCGCCTCGCGGATGACGGGCGGGGGAAGTCCGTGTCCGCGATCTACGCGGGGATGGCCCGGTACCAGCCGCAGCCCACTCCACTCCTAGGATCAGCGCGTGAAGCTGGAGGAGGGCTGGCAAGAGTGCACGAGGAGTTGGCGGGGTGGCTACGGCAGCTGCGTGACCTGACCGGACGGAGCCTGCGCGAACTCGCCCGCGACGTCCACGTCAGCAGCTCCTCACTGTCGCGGTACTTTTCCGGCCAGGCCGTTCCACCCTGGCCGACGGTGGTGGCGCTCTGCAAGGCAGCCGGTCGCGACCCCAGGCCACTGCGTGAGGTGTGGGAGCGGGCCAAGGACGGGCCCCGGACGAGCACGGCCGCCCCCGACCCGCAGACCGGCGAGTTCACCGTGTGGGACGAAGCCGAAGGGGGACGTTGGAGCAAGCCTCCGGCGTTCCAGGGCGGCGGCGGTGGGCTGGTCTCCACCGCCGACGACTACCACGCCTACTTCCGGATGCTGCTCAACGGCGGGATGTACGGGAGCGAACGGATCCTGTCCCGGCCTGCCGTCGAGTTGATGACCACCAACCGCCTCACGCCCGACCAACAGGCCGCCCGAGACGCCATGGCCCGCAACAACGTCCATGTGTCGTTCGGTCAAGGGCAGCACGGCGGCTGGGGCTTCGGGATGGCGGTGCGCGCCTACCGTGGCGACTACGCGTCCATCGGCCAGTTCGGCTGGGACGGCGGAAGTGGTACCTCGACCTACGCCGACCCGGAAAACCAGCTCACCGGAATCCTGCTCACCCAGGTCGGGATGTCGGTCCCGAATCCGGCGCGGCTCATCCACGATTTCTGGACCACGGTCTACCAGGCAATCGACGGCTGAGGCCCACGCTGTACCCGCCGCGCTCGGCGTGCCCCGTCTGCCGCTGGCGGACGTGTCGGCGACCATGGCAGGCAGCGGACCGCGCCGAGCCGCAGGACGCCTTCGACTACCAGGACTACCGCATCGAGTAGCCGGGCCGGGAACCAGAGGGCCTGCCACCGCGAACCGGAACCGTGCCTCGGGGAGGGGCAGCCACCGACGGTGTACCTGAAGTCAGCCGACGTTTGACATGAAGCGCGGTTGAGGTTTTAGGGTCTTGGCGGTCAACGCCCAGCGTCCTCGCTGTGCTTCGTGTCAGACCGAAGCAACCCGTGGCGGTCGGCGGCCCGGCGCCCGTCGTCGCTGCCGTGCTCGAGGTCTGTCACGGGTCGACGGGCGGCTGATCGATCACACCAGGACGTTCGTTACCCCAGCACCGTTGCCGGAAGGAACCTGATGTCACTGCCCCGCCTTCTCCGTCCCCGCCTCGTCGCGAGCGCTCACTGCGACCTCCCCTGCGGCGTCTACGACCCGGCCCAGGCCCGCGTCGAGGCTGAGTCGATCAAGGCCATCTGCGAGAAGTATCAGGCCAGCGACGATCCGGAGTTCCGGACCCGCTCGCTGATCATCAAGGAACAGCGGTCCGAGCTGGTCAAGCACCACCTCTGGGTACTCTGGACCGACTACTTCAAGGCGCCGCACTTCGAGAGGTACCCGGAGCTGCACACGCTCTTCAACGAGGCCACGAAGCTGGCCGGCGCCGGCGGTGCGAAGGGCTCCGCGGACCCGGCCGTGGCGGAGGAACTCCTCACGAAGATCGGGGAGATCTCGAAGATCTTTTGGGAGACCAGGCAGAGCTGATCCAGGGAACCGGGTGCGACCCTGCACCCGGTTCCGCAGATGCAACGGCCGCCACTGGCGCGGTACCTGCCGAGCGGGCTGCCGGCCCGGGCCGTAACGCACCGGGGCCGGCAGCCGCGCAGGCCAAGGGCGTCCTGCGTTACATGCTGGCGTTGTAGTAGACGCCCCGGTATGCCCGATCCACCGGGGATGTTTGCAGGATCCAGCCGGTCCATCCCTCGACGCGCGTGTAGATCCGGACGCAGAAGGACCCCGCAACCCTTCTCAGGAAGTCCCCGTGTTCGACGCCTGGCTCGTCGCCCGTGCACTGCGCGGCGTTGTACTGCAGCCGGTGGCTCGCATCCACGTTGACGCCCGAACTTTCCAGGGTGATGTCGTCCTCGAACGACGACATCACCGTCCAGTCTGTGCCCATGGCCGACACGGGCAATGTCGGGCGTCCGCCGGTCCCGGTACCAAGAACCTCGAGTTCATCAAAGAAGACGCTGCCCGGTATCATCTGCCGGCACTGCAGCCAGAAGGCGCAGAAATTGGCATCCTGGGCCCCCTCGTGTGGGGTGGCGAGAGTGATCACGTCCTCGACGTAGAGGTAGGGCGGCCAGCCCGGAGTCTTGCGCTGCACGTTCAGCAGCGCCGAGCGGATCACCAGGCCACCCATGGAGTGCGCCACCACGTCGACCTTGAGGCCATTGCTGGAGTATTCGTTGTAGATGACGTCAGCGAGCCTGTGTGCGACGGTGTGGATCGACGTGTTGCGGTTGCCGTCGTGCTGGAAGGTGCAGTTCGTGCTGCCACCGTAGTAGCCGAATGTCGACAGCGGCCCAGTCCAGCCCTCGTTCCGGAGATGCGTGCGCGCATTCAACCAGGTGCTGCTGCAGTCGTGGCCGCCGGAGGCTGCGAAACCGTGAACGAAAATTATCGGATTGTCCTTGGTGTCGCCACGGCCGGGAGCTGCCTGGGCAGGAGCTGTCACGGCCATCGTCAGGCCGGCGGTAACCGCCAGCGAGGCCAGCATGGTCAGGACTCGTCGCATCTACTGCGTCCTCTCGGACAAACCGCTGATATCCAGCTCCGTTTGCTGAAGTACGCCGATCGTCGCGTTTCGCGGGTTCGCTGTGACCCAACGAATCCGCGAACTTTGTCGGCCTGGACCGTCGGCCACTCGAGGAGGATCATGAGCGGCCGGAACGGGCAGTGACGGGTCGCGGAGTTGCCAGCCTCGTCGAGACGACGACCAGGGCCGGCGTCGATCGGGCGTTCTCGTACTTCATCGCCGGGGTCCGGCCGGGCGCGGTCGCGTAGATGATTCCGGCGGTACACATCGGAGTGCCGACGTCACCGCATGGCGTCGCCTACCTCGCGTGCTGGCTCGCCATCGCCATGCTGTCGCGCTATGCCGACGGTGCCTGGGGTCAGCCCGGCATTCTCCGGAGCCGATGGTTCTGCACGTTGGTCATCGGGGCCGTTGCCCTGCTGGGCGCCGGCATCCTCGTCCTCCGCCGTCAAGCCCGCGTCTAGCAACTCCAGCGACCACCGGCTCTCCGCTTACCGCCCCCGCACGGAGCCTCCGAGCGCGGGCCGGTGCCGTCCTCGACGGGAGGCGCCAGTCGAAGACGAGATCACCGGTCGAGGTCCGCGGCCGTGCCGCCCTCGTCGTTCGGTCCGGCACGTTCCATGCCGATCGCGAGGGTCGCCAGCTTTTCCAGTGCGCTGTTGAGATGGACGATCTCGTCCTCGGTCAGGGCGGAGAGGAAAGCGGTGTTCCGGGCCCGCGCCGCGGCGATCAGACCCTTGTACGTGCGCAGGCCGGCCGGCGTCAGGGAGATGGGTGAACTGTTGCCAGGGCCGCTGGAGCGGACGACAAAACCGCGGTCGGCGAGCTTCGTGACGATACGGCTCATTTGAGCGGGATCGATGCCGGCGAGTCGGGCAATGCGATTCGTGGTACTCGCCACTCCGCCTCCGAGCAGTGCCAGCGCTCGCCATTCGCCCAGGCTGACATCGAATTCCCGACGAAAGAGCAGGGCCGCGCTGCGCTCGAACGCGTTGACCACCCGGTGCAGCCGAAACGAGAGCAGTTCGGTTATCACCAGATCCGCCGCCAGTGTCTCCCTGCCTGCGGTCGCTTCC
Organism: Plantactinospora sp. KLBMP9567; assembly: GCF_033446045.1. NCBI lineage: Bacteria > Bacillati > Actinomycetota > Actinomycetes > Micromonosporales > Micromonosporaceae > Plantactinospora > Plantactinospora sp. KLBMP9567. The sequence continues at coordinate 134,563 of NZ_JAWQRR010000042.1, forward strand.
ACCATGCGCGCAAGTTTGCCACGCCGGATCCGGACCACTCCGGGCTGGCCGCGCCACGGCGCCCGCTGCGGCCCGGTGCCCCGGTCGATCTCCGCGGCGTCGGCACGCGCAACCGTGTCGATGTCCGGGGGATCGGGCGTGGTTCACGCCGTCGGCTCGGGCCGTCGCGCCGGTGGCCGACGTGTTACGAGACTGTTGACAATCACAACACCCGGTGCACATACTCTGCGATCATCAACACCGGCCCTGGCCCCGTTCGTCCTGGCTGCGGGCGGTCGGCCTCTGGAACGGAGAACCCATGCAGACTCCGCGGTACGAGTCGATCCGCTACCTGTTGCGGCCGTCGAGCATCGCTGTCGTCGGCGCGTCCGACCGTCCCGACCGGATCGGGGGCCGCCCCCTGCGGATACTCGCCGACCGTGGCTACGGCGGGTCGATCTACCCGGTCAACCCCAAGTACGAGTCGGTGCAGGGCATCCGCTGCTATCCGGACATCGCCTCGCTGCCGGCGGATGTCGAGCTGTTCGTCATCTGCATTCCCGCGGAGGCGGCGGTTGCCGCGCTGGAACAGGCGGCCGAGCGTGGGGCGCGGGCGGCAGTGGTGTTCGGCGGCGGGTTCGCCGAGGCCGGCGCAGACGGAAAGGCGCTCCAGGATCGGCTGTCACGCATCGCCGAATCGGCCGGAATCGCGCTCGCCGGTCCGAACAGCCTGGGGCTCGCGTCGTTTGCCCACCGCTCTTTCGCGACGTTCGCGACGACCCTCGAAACCATGCCGGCGATCGAGGCGGGCGGGGTGGCTCTCGTCTCGCAGAGCGGTGGTACCGCCTTCAACCTGCTGACCGAGGCGTACTGGGCGGGCGGGCGCTTCTCGCACGTCATCGCCACCGGCAACGAGGCGGGTGTGACGTTCCCCGACTACCTCCGCTACCTCGCCGCCGACCCGGCCACCTCGGCCGTGATCGGGTACGTCGAGGGCGTCGCCAGCGGTGACCAGTTGGCGGTCGCCCTCGGCGAGTTGCAGTCCGCGGGCAAGCCGGTCTTCCTGCTGAAGTCCGGAGCGTCCGAGCGGGGAAGCAGGTCGGTGGCCTCGCACACCGCGCAGTTCTCCGGTGTGGACAGTGCCTTCGACGCCGTTTTCGACCGGTTCGGTGCGGTCCGGCTGCAAGGCATGGACGACGCGGTCGACGTCGCCCGCGCGCTGACCATCGAGACGCCGGTCGACGGGCTGGCGGTGGCGACCAACTCCGGCGGCGCCGCGGCGTACCTGTCGGACGCGTGCGACCGGTTCGGCGTACCGCTGACGGACCTCGCCGACGACACGATGCGGGCACTGCGGGCGGCGCTGCCGGCGTTCGCCGGGCTGACGAACCCGATCGACTTCACCGCCCAGGTGATCAACGACGTCGACCTGATGGCGAACACCCTGCGGATCCTCGACCGCGACCCCTCGGTCGACACGCTGCTGGTCTTCCTCGGCAGCATGGAGTACCTCGGGGAGAAGCTGATCGACATCCTCGTCCGGACGCGTGCCGAGCTGCGCAGTCCGCTCGTGCTGTCCTGGCTCGGCGTGAGTGACCGGATCCGCCTGGCGGCCGCCCAGGCCGGGCTGGTGGTCGGCGCCGACCCGGCCCGGGCACTGCGCGGGATGGGACTCGTCCGCGCCGGTCGACGCGGCCAGCGGCAGGCGCCGGGCCGGTCCGGTGCGGCAACGGCGGTCGACCTCGGCGGGGCGCTGCGCGGCGATCTGCCGTGGCTCGGGACCGGTCAGCGGTACGGCCTCGACGAGGCGCGGACGATGGAATTGCTGGATCGGCTGGGCGTACGCACACCGCGCCGGGTCGGCGTCACCACCGGGTCGGAGGCGGTGGCGGCGGCCGAGGAGGTCGGCTACCCGTGCGTGCTCAAGCTCGTCGAACCCTTCCTGGCGCACCGTGCCCGGCAGGGAGCGGTCGAGGTCGGGCTCGACGGACCGGACCGGCTCTCGGCGGCGTACGAGCGGATGACCAGGCAGTTCGGGATGACGAAGGCGCTGGTCGTCGAGCAGGTCCCGGCCGGACCGGAGCTGATCGTCGGGGTGCTGCAGGACGCGACGTTCGGCAGCCGCGCCGTGCTCGGCAGCGGCGGGATCTGGGCGAACGAGATCGGCGACGTACGGACCCTGGTACCTCCGTACGACCCGGCGTACGTCGCGCACGAGTTGCGGCGGCTCAAGCTCTCGGCACAGTTCGAGACGCAGGCGCCGGTCGACGCGTCGGGGCTGCCCAGGGAACTGGCTGCCGTGCTGGCCCGGCTCGACGCCGTCGTGCAGGACGGCGCGGCCGGGATCGGGGAGATCGAGTGCAACCCGATCAGGGTGGTCGACGGCGGGACCGTGGTACTCGACGCGCTGGCCTTCACCACCGAGCGGGCCGGCCGATGAGCGGGGCGGCATCCGAACCGGCGATGCGTCGACCGGGCCTCGGGATCTCCACCGACGTCGGGCACGCGAACGCCCAGCGGATCGAGCTGCGCCGGTACGACCTGGTCGACGAGCTGATCGGGCACACCTCGTACACCGAGACTCTGCTGCTGGCCGTGACCGGCCGGCGACCCTCGGGCGCGCAGGTCCGCGCGGTCGACGCCGTGCTGGTCAGCCTGGTCGACCACGGGATGCAGCCGAGCGCTCTGGCCGCCCGCCTGACCTACTCGGCGGCACCGGACGCGCTCCAGGGCGCGCTGGCCGCCGGCGTGTTGGGCGCGGGCAGCTCGCTGCTCGGCTCGATGGAGCAGGCCGGCAAGATGTTGGCCGACATCGGCGCGCGGGTACGCGCCGGCACCGGACCCCGGGTCGCGGCCGATTACGCGGTCGCCCGGATCCTCGACGACGGCCGGCGGGTACCCGGCTTCGGGCACGGGCTGCACCGGACGGGTGATCCTCGGGCGATCCGGCTGCTGCAGGTCGCGACCGAGCTGGGTGTCGCGGCCGAGGAGACCGGTTGGCTCGCCGCGGTCGGTGCCGCGATCGAGGAGCGGGCCGGTCGCCGGCTCGTGGTGAACGCCACCGGCGCATCGGCGGCGATCCTGCTCGGTGTCGGCGTTCCCTGGCACCTGCACCGAGGGGTGGCGATCGTCAGCCGTACCGCCGGGCTGCTCGCACACATCAACGAGGAACTCGACCAGCCGATCGCCCCGCAGGTACGCAGCGCGTTGCGCGAGGCGAGTTGGCTGGACGAGGAGCGCGGCCCGGCGGGAGGCCACGATGCATGACCCGTCGACGATCGTCGGCAACAGCACCGGCTGGGCGCCGTTCGTCTGCGAGCGCTGGCGGGCCGAGCGGGTCCGGGAGGTCTCCGGGCTCGCCCAGCACCCCTACCTGCCGGTGGACGGCCGGGCCGAACTGGTCCCGCCGTCCTTCCTGAGCGCGCAGTACGTGGACGCCTTCGCCCTGGGCATCCCCGACGCGCCCGCGCGGCTGAACGGCGGGAACGCGTGCCGCTGGCTGGCGGAGGTACGGGTCGGCGACGCGCTCGAACGCGACTCCACCGTGATCGACGCCGAGGTCAAGAACGGCCGGACCGGCCGGCTGGAGCTGTACACCGTCGAGACGGTGTACCGCCGGACCGACTCCCGGGCCGAGGTGGCGAGGCTGCGGTACACCGCGATCCGGCGGTTCCCGGAGTCGCCGACGGCCTCGACGGCGCCGTCGACGGCGACCGGAACGCGGCCGACCGCAGGTGGCCGGCCGACCGGGGCGGACCTGCCCGGGGGCGCGATCCGGGTCTTCTCCGCCAGCGTGTCCAGTCGGGACGTCGTCCGCTACGCGGTCGCCACCGAGGATCTCTACGAGGCGCACTACGACGAGTCCTACGCGCGGGCGAGTGGCCTGCCCGGGACCATCGTGCACGGCCTGTTGAAGATGGCCTGGCTGGCGCGCGGCGCGCTGGAGTACGGCGGCACCGGCAGCGTGCTGCGGGAGCTGTCGGCGTCGTACCGCGGGATGGACCTGGTCGGAGCCGACTTCACGGTGTGGGTCGAGCCCGACCCGGCCGGAGGTGGCGACGGCGGGACGAGACTCCGGCTGTACGGGCAGTCCCAGAGCGGCGCGGTCTCCACCGTCGGTACCGCCCTGCTCGAACCGGCGCCGGCCGCGCCGGCATCCGTCGCGGTCCGGGCTGGCCTGGGCCGCACGCGTACGCAGACCCGATCCCAAACACAGGAAGAGGAGTGAGTGTCGTGGCTGAGCCCGCCACCGCCGAATTCGACGCCGGTCTGCTGCCCGGCGAGCCCGGTCGGACCCTGCTGATCGCCGGGAAGTGGACGACCGCCGGGACGACCTTCGACGTACTCGATCCGGCGACGCTCGACGTCGTCGGGCGGGCCGCCGACGCAGGGGAAGCGGAGGCGCGAGCCGCGGTCGACGCGGCGGTGGCCGCGTACGGCGCCTGGCGTACCGAGGCGGCCGAGACCCGGGCCGCGCGGCTGCGGGCCGCCGTGGAGGCCGTCCGCGCCCACGCCGAGGGGCTCGCCCGGCTGCTCTCGGTCGAGAACGGCAAGCCGTACGCGGAGGCGCACGGCGAGATCCTCCGGGGCGCCGCCATGCTGGAGTGGGGGGTCGAGGAGGGTCGCCGGGCGTACGGCCGGATCACCCCGTCCTCGGCCAACGGCCGCGGCGTCGTCCTCACCTCCCCGGTCGGCCCGGCGCTGCTGGTCACGCCCTGGAACTTCCCGGCGAGCATGCTGATGCGCAAGATCGGCCTGTCGCTGGCGGCCGGCTCGCCGGTGGTCGCCAAGCCGGCCGAGCAGACCCCGCTGATCGCGGTCGCGGTGACCAGGCTGATCAACGAGCAGCTTCCGCCGGGCGTGCTGAACGTCCTTACCACCTCGCGGCCCGCCGAGGTCGTCAACGCGGTCATGGACGACCCCCGGATCCGCAAGGTGAGCTTCACCGGTTCCACCGAGGTCGGGCTGAGCCTGGCCCGCCGGCCGGGTGCCGTGCTGCGGCGCGTCTCGCTGGAGATGGGCGGCCACTCGCCGGCCATCGTCTTCCCCGACGCGGACCTGGACAGCACGGTCGACAACCTGATGTTCGCGAAGTTCCCCAACGCGGGCCAGAGCTGCATCTCGATCAACCGGCTCTTCGTGCACCGGTCCCTGCTGGCCGAACTGACCGGTCGGCTCGCCGAGCGGATCGCGGCACTGCGTCTCGGCCGCGGGCTCGACGCCGGGGTGACGACCGGTCCGCTGATCGACTTCGCCGGCCTGGCCAAGGTCGAGCGGCACGTCGAGGACGCGGTCGCGAAGGGCGCCACCGTGCTGGCCGGCGGCGGGCGCTGGACCCCGGACGACGCCCGGCTCAAGGGCGCCTTCCACGAGCCGACCCTGCTGACCGACGTGCACGAGGGGATGGAGATCGCCCACGAGGAGACCTTCGGGCCGGTGCTCCCGGTCTATCCGTTCGACGACGGCGACGACGTGATCGCCCGCGCGAACGACACGATGTACGGCCTGGCCGCCTACGTCTTCGGCTCGGACTTCAACCGGCTCTGGGACGCGATGGAGCGACTCGAGTTCGGCGTCATCGGGGTCAACGACGCCATGCCCAACCGACCGGAGCTGCCGTTCGGCGGCTTCAAGAACAGCGGGCAGGGCCGGGAGGGCGGCACCGAGGGCATCGAGGACTACGTCGAGACGAAGGCTATCGCGATCAAGCGTTAACGGCGTCCGGCTCCTGGGGATGAGCGCCGGCACCGCTGGCGGTGCAAGCACGGAATTGCGACGTTCCACCACCCGCCCGGTCCGGGCGTAGAGATCAGCCACCACCGGCTGGCCGGAATAGGAGACCTGATGTTCCACCGCAGGCGACCCCCACGTTGGATATCCGCGAGCACACGCACCACCCTGGCCCTCGTACTCGCCGCCGGGGCCCTCTCGTCCTGCTCACTCGACTCCGGCAGCGTCACCGCCGCCGGTGAGGAGTCGGCGTCCGGCGAGGTCCTGGTCGGCGTCGCGCTGCCGTTCTCCGGCGCGGTGTCGCGGACCGGCAACCTGTACCGCAAGGGCATCGAGCTGCGCCTGAAGCAGGCCGAGGAGTCCGGCGAACTCGGCGACATGTCCGTCAAGGTCGACTTCCAGGACGACGCGAACAACCCCAGCGAGGCGGTACCGCTGGTGACCCGCTTCGCCCAGGCCGGCGCGGTCGCCATGTTCGGTGCCCACTCGTCGCCGGTCGCGCTCGCCCAGGCGAACGCGGTCCAGGCGGCCGGGCTGCCGGAGTTCGTGTTCGGTGCCAGCAACTCGATCAAGAACCCGTTCCAGTACCAGGTGAACGCCCGGGACTCGGAACAGATCAAGAACGTCATCAACTTCGCCGCCCGCAACAACTTCCGCCGGGTCGGCATCTTCACCGACACCGGGGCGTACGGCACCTCGGCCAAGCAGCAGCTCGACGCCATCCTCGGCGCGTCCGACCTGGAGATCGTCGGGTCGGAGACGTTCGAGCCGACCGCCTCGAACCTCGCCCCGCAACTCGTCTCGCTGCGGCGCAAGAATCCGGACTTCGTGGCGATGTTCAGCTTCGGCACCCCGTACGCGGCCGTGGTGAAGGGCAAGGCGGAGATCGGGTGGAACGTGCCGATCGTCGGCAACGTGGCCGCCGGTGACATCGCGGTCGGCGAGATCGCCGGCAAGGACGCCGACGGCCTCTACTTCATGACGCCGCTGGGCGACGAATCCCAGGCCAGTCGCGCCCTCGCCGACTCCTGGGCGAAGGCGTACCCGGACGACCCGCTGACCTTCGAGGGCGCGACCGCGTACGACGCCATGACGGTGCTGATCCGGGCGTTGAAGCAGGGCGGCACCAGCCGGCAGGCCGTGCAGGAGTGGCTGTCGAAGGCCACCGCGATCGAGGGTCTCGCCTGCGGCAAGTCGCCGTGGAACCTGACCGAGCGAGCACCGATCAAGGCCGACGACCTGGCGTTCCGGCTCTGGAAGACAGGAGAGACGGTCGCTGTCTGACCGCACCCGGAGATGACTGAGCTACTTTATTTCACGATCATCGGGCTCTGCATCGGCTGCGGCTACGCGCTGGTGGCACTCGGCATCTCGACGCTGTTCAACGGTACCGGCGTGCTCAACTTCGCCCAGGGTGACATCGTCATGCTGGCGGCGCTGTTCGTGGCCGTCCGGACCACCGCGGGCGGCGGGTACCTCAGCGGGTTCCTGGAGGCGGTCGCGGTCGTCCTGGTCGCCAGCGTGCTGCTGGGACTGCTCTTCGTGCGGCCGGCAATCGCCCGGCGCCGGGACATCGACCTGATCATCGTCGGTACGATCGGCGTCTCGACGGTGCTGGCGAACCTCGCGAACAACGTGCTGGGCTCCGAGACGTACCGGCTGGCGAGTCCGGTCACCGCCCAGGCGGTCAAACTGGAGTCGTTCAGCATCTCGTTCGACTACTTCGCGATCCTGCTCGCCGCCGGGCTGCTGATGGCCGCCTTCTTCGTCTTCTACCGGAAGACCGACGTCGGGTTGCAGATGCGCGCGATGTCCGCCGACGTGGACGCCGCGCGGCTGTCCGGGGTGCAGATCGCCCGCCTGACGGTGGTCGGCTGGGTTTTCGCGGGCATCGTCGGCGTGTTCGCGGGCGTACTGCTGGGCACCGTGCTCCTGGTCAGCGCCAGCATGGGTGTGGCGTTGACGATCAGCGGGTTCGCCGCCGCGATGATCGGCGGGCTCCGGCACCCGTACGGCGCCGTCCTGGGTGGCGTGATCATCGGTCTCGCCGAGAACTACGCGGCGGGGTACCTGAACACCGCCGCCCGGCAGGCGATCGCGCCGCTCATCATCATGGCCGTGCTGCTGGTGCTGCCGCAGGGCATCCTGGCCGGCCGCGGCGCCAAGGCGAGGGTGGTCTGATGGCGGCGGCACGCGGTACGACACGAGCGACCCGGCAGGGCCTGCACCTCGGCGAGGCGGCGGCGATCGCCGCCGGGGCGATCGCGCTCGCGGCGGTGCTGGGTCCGCACGAGGCCCAGATCGCGGCGATGACCGCGATCTTCGCGCTGGCCGGCGTCGGGCTGAACATCCTCGTCGGGTACACCGGACTGGTCTCGCTCGGCCACGTCGTCTTCTTCGCCATCGGCGCGTACGGCTGGGCGAGGCTGGCCGAGTCCAGTTCGGTCGCGCTGGCGGTGCTGGTCCCGATCCTCGTCTCGCTGGTGGTGGCGGCGGTCATCGTGCTGGTCACGCTGCGGGTCGTGGGCTACTACTTCGGCATAACGACCCTGGCCATCGGCCTGCTGTCGGTCGTCGTGGTACAGAACGCGACGCCGCTCACCGGCGGGTACGCCGGAATCAGCGGGATCCCGCAGATCGCCGTCCCGGGATTCGCCGGTCCGGGGCAGGTGCTGGTGATGTCCGGCCTGGTGCTCGCCGTGGCGTACTACCTGCAGAGCAGCCTGCGGGAGTCACCGCTCGGGGCAGCGATGCTCGCCACCCGGTTCGACGTCCCCGCGTCCCAGTCGCTCGGCCTGTCGGTGGCCTGGGTACGGCTGCTCGCCTTCATGATCAGCTCGGTGCCGGTCACGATCGCGGGAGCGTTCCTCGCCCAACTCGTCCACTACATCGGGCCGGACCAGATGTCGCTGGAGACCTCCATCCGGCTGATCGCCATCGCCATCATCGGCGGTCGGGGTTGGCGCTGGGCGCCGGTGCTCGGCGCGGTGGTCGTGGTGACCCTGCCCGAGCTGCTCCGGCCACTCGCGGAGTACCGGCTGGTGTTCTACGGCGTCGCGCTCGCCTTCGTGGCGCTGTTCATGCCACGCGGGCTCAACCAGGTCGTGAGCTGGGTCGGCGGGCGGATCCACGCGGCGAGAGGAGGCACCGGATGAGTACCGTTCGACTCTCCGTACGCGAGATGACCGTGCAGTTCGGCGGCGTCGTCGCGGTCGCACAGCTCAGCCTCGACGTCACCGGCGGCGAGATCGTGGCCCTGATCGGGCCGAACGGCGCGGGCAAGAGCACCGCGATCAACGGACTCTCCGGGTTCGTACCGGTCACGGTGGCGACGATGTCCGTGCGGTTCGGCGACGACGTCATCGATCTCCGCCCGTTGTCGCCCCCGCAGCGCAGCCGGCTCGGCATCGTGCGTACCTTCCAGACGCCGCGGCTGATCCCGGAACTGACGGTGTGGCAGAACGTCGCCATGGGCTCGATCGCCGGCGACGTGCGCCACCGGTGGTTCGAGGTGCTCGGTGGGCCGGGGCTGTCGCGGGGCGCGCGGGACCGGCGTGACCGCGCGGTCACGGCACTCGCGGCGCTCGGGCTCGACCGGCTCGCCGAGGACAGTCCGGCCGAACTCAGTCTCGGCGAGCAGCGCCTGGTCGAGATCGCCCGGTCGATGGTGTCCGGCGCCCGGGTGCTGCTGCTCGACGAGCCGTTCGCCGGGCTGTCCCCGGTCGAGCAGCAGCGGTTGGCAGCCGAGATCGACAAACTGAGGTCGGCCTCGGTCGCCGCGCTGCTGGTGGAGCACAACCTCGAACTGGTCCGGTCGCTGGCCGACACCGTGGTGGCGATGGACCAGGGGGCGGAGTTCGCCCGCGGAGACGCGGCCACGGTCCTGGACTCGCACGAGGTCCGCGAACGGTACCTGGGTGAGGTGGCGTGATGAGTGACGATTCGACCCGGGTGCCGGCGGCGCTGGAGTTGACCGGGTTCTCCGCCTACCACGGTGCGGTGGCCGCAGCGTCGGACGTCTCGCTCCGGGTCGAGCGGGGCAGTGCGGTGGGCGTGCTGGGCCCGAACGGCGCGGGGAAGTCCACGCTGTTGCTGGCCGCGGCCGGTTTCGTCCGGACCACGGGTGGGCTGTCGATCGGTGGGCAGGCCGCCAACCGGCTGTCCCCGGCCAGGCGGCGCCGGCTCGGCCTGGCGATGGTGCCGCAGGAGCGGGCCGCCGTCCTGGAGCTCTCGGTCGCCGAGAACCTGCGGCTGTCCTGGCTCACCGGCCGGCGGGCCACCCCGTACGAGCAGGCGCGGGAGTCGGTGCTGGAGATCTTCCCGGTACTGGCGGGCCGGCTCGGCGATCCGGCGGGAAACCTCTCCGGCGGCCAGCGCCAGATGCTCGCGGTGTCCCGCGGGCTCATGGCGACCTGTGACGTGCTGCTGCTCGACGAGCCCACGGCCGGCCTGTCGCCGAAGCTGATCTCCGAGTTGGTGGACGCGATCCGCACGCTGAACGAGCGCGGCATCACCGTCCTGCTCGTCGAGCAGAACTTCTCGGTCGTCGAGCGCACCTGCTCGTACATCCATGTGTTGAACGGCGGGCGCGTCATCTGGCACGGCCCGACCACCGGCATCGACCGGAACAGTATCGGCGACCTGTACTCGGGAGCCCGTCGGCACCAGCCGCCGGCTCCCGGGGCGCCGGATCCGACGCGGAAGGCCCGGGTACGGCCGGAAACGGACCAGGCCGTACCGGCCGGGTCCGGTGAACTGGGGGAGACCTGATGGAGACGGTGTTCCTACCCGGGAGCGGCTCGACCGCCGAGTTCGTCTCGCCGGCCACGGTCGTCAGCGGCCGGGGCAGCACCGGACTGATCGCCCGGGTGCTGTCGTCCCGGCTGCGCCTGTCCGACGGCGCCTCGGTGTTCGTCGCGGTCGACGACGCCGTCGCGGGCGCCGGACTACTCGGGCCGATGCTCGACGCGCTGCGGGCGACCTACCGGGTGACGGTCGTCGGCGGGTTCGGCGCCGAACCGGACGACGACCGCATCGACCGGGCGGCGGCGCGCGCCCGGGAGGTCCGGGCGGACGTCGTCGTCGGGGCCGGGGGCGGGTCCGTGATGGACGCCGCCAAGATGATCGCGCTGCTGCTGGAGAACGCCGGCGGCGCCGCCGACTGGCTCGGCCCGGTCGCGCCGCCCGGCGGTGTCGCCCCGCTCGTCATGGTGCCCACGACCTGCGGCACGGGCTCCGAGGCGACCCGGGCGGCGATGGTGACGGTGGCCGGGTCGAAACGCATCTCGGCCACTGCCGGGTACGTCGGCACGGCGGTGGTGCTCGATCCGGCGCTGCTCGACGGGCTGCCCGGACGGATCGTCGCGATCACCGGGATGGACGCGCTGTCGCACGCGGCCGAGTCGCTGATGTCCACCGACCGCTCGCCGATGACCGTGCACCATGCCAGGGCGGCGATCGCCCTGCTGGTCGACAACCTGGAAGCCGCCTGCCACGGTGACGTCGAGGCCCGCGCCGCCTGCCTCTGGGCGTCGCACCTGTCGGGCCAGGCGCTCAACGCGGGTGTGCTGCTGGGGCACTCGCTCGCCTACTGCGTCGCGCACGAGCGGTCCGTACCGCACGGCGTGTCGTCGGGGCTGGCGTTGCCGTACTGCATCGCGTTCAATGCGAGCGGGCTGGAGCCGGACTGCGCCCGGACCCTCGCCCGGGCCCTCACCTCGGGACGCGGCGACGACCTCGTCGACGCGGCGAGCGAGGTGCAGGCACTGCTCAATCGGCTGGACCTACCGACCACGCTCACGGAACTGGGCATCGGCGCGGACGCCGACGACCGGATCGCACAGCGCTGCGCCGCGGAGTACCCGCGCGCGAACAACCCGACGTCGATGACCGTCGACGCGCTGCGCCGGCTCGTCCCGTCGATGCGTACCGGCGATCTCGGCGCGGCGTTCGAGGCGGCGCTGACCGGGACGACGACCCTGGGCCGCGAATGACGGCCGACCAGGCCGACGGGGCTGCTACCTGCGGACGAACCGGCCGCGCAGCCCGGCCGGGACCAAGAGCGCCTCCGGCCGCATGACAACCGTGTCCGGGTCGACCACCGTGACGTCGTAGTCGCGTACCAGCGCGGCGACGGCGAGCACCAGTTGCAGCAGACCGAGTTGGTTGCCCAGGCAGATCCGGGGTCCGGCCCCGAACGGCAGATATGCGAACCGGGCGTGCGGCTGCTGCGTCCCGAGCCAGCGGTCGGGCAGGAACTCTTCCGGCCTGTCCCACCACCTCGGGTCACGGTGCATCAGATAGACGGGCATCATGATCTGTTGGCCGGGCCGGAAGGTCCACCGGCCGAGCGTCGTATGGGTACGCACCTCGCGGCCCATCAGCCAGGTCGGGAGGTACGCCCGCAGCAGTTCCTTCACCACGGCCTCGGTGTAGGGCAGGTCATCGACCGTGATCGTCCGATGCGCCCGCTGTGCCAGCACCTCCGCCTCCACCCGGATCCGGGCGGCGATCCCGGGTTCCCGCGCGAGGACCAGCACCGCCCAGCCGAGTGTCGTGCCCGGTACGCCGTGCGAGGCCCGCAGCATCACCGACAGCGTCCGGTAGACGGCCTCGTCGTCGAGCGGCTCGGCGTCGCCGCCGAGCATGGTGTCGAGCAGATCGCCGGCCGTGTCCCGGGGTCCGGCACGCCGCTGCCGGATGCGTTGGTAGAGCAGTTCGGCGAGCCTCCGGTTGGCCGCCTTCGCCGAGCGGACCGCGGGTACCGGCATCCAGCTCGGCAGGGACAGCGAACTCGACATCAGGGCGGTCGAGCGCTCCGCCGCCTCGGAGACCGCCACGGCAACCTCCTCGACGGCGGCGGTCTCGTCGCCGGCGGCCTTCTCGGCGCTGCCGCCGAGGCAGTAGTCCGTAGTCGCGTGGATGACGAAGGACTTCATCACCGCCGCCACGTCGACCTCACGGCCGAGCACGGGACCCAGGCGGGCGTGGAAGATGTCCACCAGGCGGTGGCTGTGCGCGTCCGTCGCCGCCCGGTTGACCGCTGGTCGACTCTTCCTGCGGCCGGCCATCGCCGTCGGGGTCTGCCGCGCGGTCGCCTCGGGCGGGGCATCGTCGAACAGGGCGACCTCGATACCGAAGTCGGTGTTCGTGCGTACCAGGACCTCGTGGACGAGGACGGGGTCGGCCACCACACTCGTGCGAGGGCTGAACGCGAACACGTCGCCGTAGTCGTGCTGGCACCGCCGGAGGAACGCGATCCGGTCCTGTTCGTAGTCGTACCGGTTGCCGACCAGGCGCCGCCCGCGCGGCCCCGCCGGGTACTCGCCTGTGGACATCTTCGTGATCCCTCGCACCTGGACGGGTATGAGTCGGCTGGATCCGCGACGGTGCCGCCTGCGCCGCACGGGGTGCCCGCGACGGTGGCCGCCGGACCGGCCGCCACCGTCATCCTCGGGTCAGGGGACCCACGGGTAGCGTCCGCCCATCCGGCCACGGTCGAGCCGCACCAGGCGGGCAAGACCCATCAGAGCGAGCTTCGCCATTGCATTCACCTCCCGGACTACCTCGTCGGGTCGCGTCGGCGTTCACGCTGTCATCCGAGGCATGTCCGTAGGCCTGATCTGCTGTTCGGATCTGTACGGGTCTGTTCGGAACGGGGTCGGAGGCTGCCGGGCCCACCGCCCGGTCGCCGAGCGGCCAGCAGACGGGCGAGCTCGGCGATGAAGCTGTGCTGGAGCACCTGAACCTGCTCGCCCGGCACACCACCCGCGATCACGTCAGCGGCCACCACCGCCAGCACGCGGCAACCGGCAGGCGAGACCCGGCAAGCCACGCCCGGTTGAACAACCTGGGAGCCGGCTACGGCTTGCGGCCGACGGCGCAGTACTGGTCGATGACGTCGGACGGGGTGGACGCGTCGGGCTTCCACCTGTTGACCGACACCACGCCGGGTTCGACCAGGTCCAGGCCGTCGAACAGCCCGGCGATCCGTTCGGGGCTGCGCAGGTGGTACTTCGGGTTTGCCGAGGCGTTCCAGATCCGTGCGGCTTCGGTGACCGCCTCGCTGGTGTCGCTGCCGTCGTACATCGCGAGGTAGCTACCGGACGGCAGGGCGTCCATGATTCTCTTGATGATCGACTTTGCTTCGTCGTCGCTCTCGATGTGACCGACGATGCCCATCAGGAACAGCGCCACCGGCTTCGTCAGGTCGAGCGTCTTGGCCGCCTCGCGCAGGATGATGTCGGTGTCCCGCAGGTCGGCGTCGATGTAGTCGGTGACACCCTCGGGGCTGCTGGTGAGCAGCGCCCGCGCGTGCGCCAGCACGAGGGCGTCGTTGTCGACGTAGACGACGCGGGCGTCCGGTGCTACGGACTGGGCGACCTGGTGCGTGTTGTTGGCGGTGGGCAGGCCGGTGCCGATGTCGAGGAACTGACGGACGCCGGCCTCGCCGACGAGGTAACGCGCCGCTCGGGTCAGATAGGCCCGGGAGAGTCGCGCGTTCTCGGCGAGCTGCGGGAGGGTCTGGATGATCTGGTCGCCGACCGCACGGTCGGCGGCGAAGTTGTCCTTACCGCCCAACAGGTAGTTCCAGATCCGAGCCGTCTGCGGCACGGCCGTGTCCAGCTTGACGATCTCCTGCTGGTCGTCGGCAGCCGAACTCTCTGTCACGTGCGCATCCTTCGGTCGAGCGGGAACGACGCTGTCGGATCGCGGCAAGCATAGTCGGAGTCCGCACAGGACGGTCGGCGTGGCCAGGGAAGGTGTCCGACCGGGCGCCCGGAGGCAGCGGAGGCAGACCTGGCACCGCCCCGCCGGAAACGCCATGGGTGAGGGTCTGCCCGGTCCGGAACGTACGCCCGGACCGAACGTAGCGGCGCCTACGAACCTCCGTCTGACGTGGTGGGTCGGGTGGGGGCGGGTGGTGGGCAGCATTGCGCGAGGTAGCCCTGCAGGTCGGTCAGTCGGGTGACGATGCTGGTGCTGTCGACGCGGTAGCGGACGAGTTTGCCTTCCCTGGTGGAGGTGAGCAGGCCGCCGCGGCGCAGCAGAGCGAGTTGCTCGGACGCGGTGGACTGGCCCAGGCCGCAGCGGGCGGCGACCTCGCCGACGGTGAGCTGCTGTCCGCCGACGAAGAGCGTCATGATCTGCTGGCGGGTCTCGCTGGCGAGGGCCTTGAGAAAATCCTGGGTGTGCCCCTCGAGGGCCGGTGGTGTGCTCATCGCGCTCCAGTGTCCATCGACACATCATTTCATGGTTTCGGGATATGACGATATCTTGCGGTCATGAGTGTTGTCGACATGGTGGTGGTCGGAGGCGGTCAGGCGGGTCTCGCGACGGCGGGTGTGGCATCCGCCCGCGGCCTGTCGGCCGTGGTGCTGGACGCGTCACCGGGGCCGGGTGGATCGTGGCCGCGGTACTACGACAGTCTGACCCTGTTCTCCCCGGCCCGGTTCTCGTCGCTACCGGGCCTGCCGTTCCCCGGCGATCCTGACCGGTACCCGGTGCGGGACGAGGTGGTCGCCTACCTGGGCGCGTACGCGGACCGGGTGGACGCGGACGTGCGGTGGGGTCGGCGGGTCGAGCGTGTCGCCCGGGTCGGGGACGGGTTCGCGGTGGCGGCGACGGATGGCACTCTGCTGCGGGCGCGGACGGTGGTGGCGGCCAGCGGCGGGTTCGGCCGCCCGTACCGACCGGAGTTGCCGGGCCTGGAGACGTTCACCGGCCGGGTCCTGCACTCGGCGGACTATCGGGAGCCGTCGCCGTTGCGCGGGGCTCGAGTGGTGGTGGTCGGGGGTGGGAATTCTGCGGTGCAGATCGGGGTGGAGCTCGCCCGGGTGGCACGGGTGAGCCTCGCGGCGCGGGGGCGGTTGCGGTGGCAGGCACAGCGGATCCTGGGCAGGGACTTCCACTGGTGGCTGACCCGGACCGGGCTGGATTTCTCCCGGTTGGGGCCGCGCCTGGTGAAGGGCACGGTGCCGGTGATCGACGACGGCGGCTACCGGGCGGCGGTGCGCGCCGGTCAGCCCGACCACCGGCCGATGTTCACCCGCCTCGATGGCGACAGCGTGGTGTGGGCCGACGGGGCCCGGGAGCGGGTGGACCTGCTGATCCTGGCGACCGGGTTCCGGCCCGACCTGGCGTATCTGGCCGGTACGTCGGCGGTGGACGGGCAGGGCCGGCCGCTACACGTACGGGGGGTGTCGACGGCGGTGCCCGGGCTGGGGTACGTCGGGCTGGAGCACCAGCGCAGCTTCGCTTCGGCGACGCTGCGGGGCGTGGGCCGGGATGCCGGCTACGTCCTGGGGAACCTGTTGCGATGATCCACCCGGCATCCCGTGTCGATCTCCTCGACCATGCGTAAGATCGGATGCCGATATCGGTTCCGTCACTGTTCGGCGGGTGTGTGGAGGTGGAGCGGGTGCGGGAGTTCCAGCGGGGTGCGGTGCGGCTGCACATCCTGCATCACGCCGCGGAGCAGGAGATCCATGGCGCGTGGATGACCGAGGAGCTGGCCCGGCACGGCTACGACATCAGCCCCGGCACCCTGTACCCGACCCTGCACCGGCTGGAGGCGGACGGGTTGCTGGTCTCCGAGCAGCGGGTGGTCGAGGGGCGGACCCGCCGGGTCTACCGGGCCACCGAGGCCGGCCGGCAGGCGCTGGCCGAGGACCGCAGGGCGCTGCGGGAGTTGGCGGACGAGGTGCTCGGCGACGGCGCCTCCGGCTGACCCGGAGGACCGAAGGTCTACCGCCGTCGGCGCCCGGTGACGGCGCGGCGGATGGCATAGGCGGCGACGCCGGCGGCCAGTACTGCGGCGCCGGAGACGACCGAGGAGATCGGCAGGGTGACGGCGAGCGCCACGCAGCCGGCGAACCCGAGGACGGGGATGGCTCGGGGTGGCCGGTTCTCTGCCGGGGACAGGGTCCAGGCCGAGGCGTTGGCGATGGCGTAGTAGACGAGGACGCCGAAGGAGGAGAAGCCGATCGCCGAGCGGAGATCGGCGGTTGCGGCCAGGACGGCGACTACGGCTCCGACGGCCAACTCGGCCCGGTGCGGCACCTTGAATCGTGGATGCACGGTCGCCAGGGCGTGCGGCAGGTGCCGGTCGCGGGCCATGGCCAGGGTGGTGCGCGAGACGCCGAGGATCAGCGCGAGCAGCGAGCCGAGCGCGGCGACGGTGGCACCGGCGCGTACGACCGGCCCCAACTGTGGCATGCCGGCGGCGTGCACGGCGTCGGAGAGCGGTGCGGCGGTGTCCGCCAGTCGCTGCGGGCCGAGCACCAGCAGCACCGCGACGGCCACCGCCGCGTAGACGCCGAGGGCGATGCCGAGCGCGAGCGGGATGGCGCGGGGAATGGTCCGGGCCGGGTCCCGGACCTCCTCCCCGAGGGTGGCGATGCGCGCGTACCCGGCGAAGGCGAAGAACAGCAGACCCGCCGCTTGCAGGACTCCGCCGGCCGTCGTGTCCGTGCCGACGTCGAGCCGGGTCGCGTCGGTCGCGCCCCAGCCGAGGGTGGCGACCACCACCAGGGCCAGCACCGCGAGGACGGCGGCGACGATCACCCGTGTCAGCAGGGCGGACTTTTCGACCCCGAGGTAGTTCACCGCTGTCAGTGCCACCACGGCGGCCACGGCCACCGCGTGGGCCTGGCCGGGCCAGGCGTAGAGGCCGACGGTGAGTGCGATCGCGGCGCAGGAAGCGATCTTGCCGACCACGAATCCCCAGCCCGCCAGGTAGCCCCAGAAGTCACCGAGCCGTTCCCGGCCGTAGACGTAGGTCCCACCGGAGGCCGGGTACCGGGCGGCCAGCCGGGCCGAAGACGTGGCGTTGCAGTACGCCACCACCGCCGCGAGCCCGAGGCCGGGCAGCAGACCGGAGCCGGCCGCGTGTGCCGCCGGAGCGAGCGCGGAGAAGATGCCCGCGCCGATCATCGCGCCGAGCCCGATCACCACCGCGTCGAACGTCCCCAGCCGGCGCCGCAGCGCCGCTGGCGGCGCGCCGGCCGCTGACTCAACCATGCCCACTCCTCCACCCGGGATCACCGCCGACATTACGGGAACCAATATCGGGAAGCGATATGCGCTGGCGGGTACGTGGAACTTGCCGGGCACCGGTCACGATCTGCCGCGAGCCGTGTGGCCGACGGCGGTGCGGGAGATCCGGGCACTGCTGGTGTGGGGGCCCTTCCCGTCCGGGAAGGGCCCCCAGGGTTTGTCGTGGATCGGCCGGCCGCTCCGGGCCGCCGTCTCAGCGGCCGACCGGCGCCCGCCTGGCCAGCGCGGCCCCGTCGGCGGTCTCGAATGCGGCCAGCACCGAGGTGGCCCGCCCTTCGCCGACCGGTACGAACACCCGCTCGTGCTGCCCGGACCGCAGCTCGACCGTCTGGCTGCCCAGCGCGGTGTCACCGGTCCAGGAGTAGAGGTACGCGGTGCCCTTCCGGGTCGCCCGGACGTCGACCAGGATGCCGCCGTCCACCCGCTTCGGCACGCCCATCGTGAGGGCGCTGGCCGGCAGCCGGTGGACCGCCGCCGGGGCCACCCCGTCCGACGCCGACTGGGCGATGGTCTGCGGGCTCTGCACGCTGCGGGCCGCGGTGTCCGGGAAGACCGGCGCGCTCGGCTCCCGCTGCGGCGGGGTGTAGCCAGGCAGGGTGGTCAGCCCGTACCGGTACGGGTCGGCCCGTACACCTTGGAAGGTCGACCAGCCCAGCCGGGACTGCGAGCTGAGGTCCTGGGTGTCCGAGTCGTAGACCAGGACGTTGAACCCCATGTGCGCCGGGTCCACCGCGTCCGGCAGCACCGCGAACGGAATGCTCGCCTCGATGGTGTACCCGGTGTACGGTTCGCTGACCGTGCTCGCCACGGTCATCCCGGGGGCGGTGACCGCACCCGGCCCCTGCCGGTTGTCGGCGTCCCGCTGGAAGCACGGCGGGTTGCCGTTGGCCGGGTCGTCGGTGGTCGGGAAGATGCCCGCCTTGAAGACCGTCGAGGTGTTCGCCGAGTCGCCCGTCGGATCGAAGATGATCTCGACGCTGTCGGTGCGGCGTTGCCGCTTGCAGTCCTGCGGCACCACCTTGCGGCCGAGTACGTCGTCGGTGACCTGGACGATCACCTTCAGCGCGTCGTCGGTGAAGGCCACCCTGCCGGTGATCGAGGCGTCCTCCGGGGTGGTCGGCTGACCCTCCCAGATCCGGGAGAGGTTCAGCTCGGGTCCGGGGTACTCGCCCGCGCCGGCCATCCCGTCGACCGTGTGTCCGGCACCGGCCCGGGGGATCACCGTGGTCGGCACGATCTCCAGCGCGGCGTCCTCGACGGTGCTCCCGGTCGTGCTGCTGGTGGTGATGGTGATCGGGTAGTCGCCGCCCTCGTTCGCGGTCGGGAGCGCCGGGTCGGTGTTGGTGACCCTGAAGGTGACCGATCCGGTCGCCCCGGTGGCCAGGCCGGCGTACTCCTTGCTGGGCTGGTCGACGGCGAAGCCCGCCGGCACGCCGAGGGTGACGCTGCCGTGCTGCGTGGTCGGGCCGGCATTGCGCAGGTCGATCCGGATGTCCCGGCTCTGCCCGGAACCGATGGTGAGTACCGGGGCGATCAGCGTGTCGAGCTGCGGGAAGCCGGACTCGGCGACCCAGCCGCGGAAGACCGCCACCTCGGGCAGTGCCGCCAGTGTGCCCCGCACGTCGGCGACCACCCGGACCGGCTCGTCCGTGCTGCCCCGACCCTGCCGCTGGGTGGCCAGCGTCGCGCTGAGCAGGTGCTGCTGGTTGGTCGTCGCCTGCCTCGGCACGGTGACGGTGAAGGTGGTCCGCTGTTCCCGGTCCCCGACGGTACGGCCGAGCGAGCCGGAGCCGGTGACCGTCCAGCCGTCCGGGGCGCGCAGCGAGACCCGGGGCGCGGTCAGCCGTTCGCCGGGAGCCGCCCGGACGTGCGCGGTGGCCTGGAACGACTCCCCGGGCGCCACGTCGAACCGGTCGGTGCTCAGGTAGAGCTCGGTGCCCCTGGCCAGCCCGCCCTTGGCGGCCGGCAGCACGGAGCCGCGCAGGATCGCCGCCGGGCTGGTGTCGTCGGGGTCGTACGGCACCCGGCTGTCGATGAGGGTGTAGAAGTCGCACCTGATCTGCGCGGGGTTGGTCGGCGCGGCGGCGGTGTTCGCCCAGCCCTGGGTGACGTACTCCCGTCGCGCCTCGACCTCGGTCTCCGCCCAGGTCCGGCCGGCCGGGCCCGGGGTTCCCTCCCAGACTCCGAAGACCTGGTCGGTGGGGACGGTCGGACTGAAGGAGCCGGCGCACTCCGGGCCCGGCGACGAGCTGCCGGTGCCCCCGGTACGCAGGAACTTGGCCGGACGGAAGGGCTTGAGGCCCTCCTTGCTGAGCTGTTCGGGGAAGGCCGTCGGGTCGGCCGCGGCGGAGTACGCCTCGGCGGCGAACCGGGCGGCCTGCTGGTGGTTGCCGTGGTTGCCCTCCACAGGGGAGGGATTCATCGTCATGACGATCTCGGGCCGGGTCTGCCGGATCACCCGGACGATCTTGGCAAGGGTCTCGTCGTGTCCCCAGATCTGCTCGCTCAGCGGGGCTGACGCGGTGTACCAGAAGTCGACCCGGTCGAGGTTGTAGAGGTTCTGCACGCCGGCCGTGGCGATCGCGGTGCGCTCCTCGCGTTCCCGGATGATGCCCAGCGGCGGGCCCTCCTCCAGGCCGACGGCGTTGCCGCCGCCCTCGCCCCGGGTGATGGTCACGACGCCGGCCTTGGCGCCGTAGTTCTGCTTCCACTGGCCCAGCGTGGCCAGGCTGCCGGCCTCGTCGTCCGGGTGGGCGCTGATGAACAGTACGTCGAGGTCGACGGCGTCCGACGGTCTGCCGCCACCGGGGGTGGCGACGGCGGCCGTGGCCGGGACGAGGACGGCCAGGGCGGTGACGGTGGGAAGTAAGAGTCTTCGTGCAAGCATGTGGATCCCTTCGGACCATGCGAGACGGACACGTGGTGAGACGCGGAGCAGGGTGGACGGCGGGTTGCCGCCATGGCCGGCACGGCTGGGCCGGCGGTGTGGTGGGTGCCCGGTGGGCGCCGGGGCGGCACCGGTCACCGGCGAGTACGCGGCGGGTGCGGCTCGGCCGAGCCCGCCGGAAGGCCTTCGCCGGGTGACGCTAAAGATCCACGGCGGGATGAGTCAATACCCTCGGCCGCCAAATTCTTCTTTCGAGGAAGAAACTAACTTCCTCCCGATTTGCCTGCTAACTACAGCCGATTCCTTTTCTGTCCTGCCAGTGCCCGCTGGTCCCTGAATAGGTAGAGATCCGGCAGCTTGCAGCTCGCCCCGGGGGAGCGAGATGGATTCGTTACTTGACGCCAATAGTTTGTTCGCCGTAGGAAGAAAGTGTGATCGACGTGGTGACCCCACCAACCAGCCCCGTCAGCCGGGAGCGGTCGAAGGAGATCAAGCGACTCTCGGTGATCTCCGCCGCCCGGCAGGCCCGGCTGCTGTCCCGGGCCGAGCTCACCGAACTCACCGGCCTCAGTCCGGCCACCCTCACCCCGTTGGTCCGGGCGCTGATCGCCGAGGGCTACCTCATCGAACGCGGACCGGGCACCTCCCGTACCGGACGGCCCCGGGCCATGCTGGAGTTCAACCCCCGGGCCGAGCTGGTCGCCGCGGTCTCCCTGGAGCCGTCCCGGATCAGTTGCGAGATCGCCGACAGCGACGGTGTGGTGATCGCCCACCGCACCGCGCGGCTGCACCGGGACATCGTCGGGACGATCTGCCGTTTCGTACCGGAGCTGGTCGGGGACGGCCTGCCAGCGCTGCGCGGGGTGGCCATCGCCGCACCCGGGGTCTCGTCCGGCGGCGCGGTCCGGCTCGCCCCGTCGGTCGGCCTGGTCGAGGGGCAGCCGATCGGGGACTCGGTCCAGCGGCAGCTCGGCGTACCCGTGGTGGTGGACAACGACGTCAACCTGATGGCGGCCGGCGAGCACGCGGCCGGGGCCGGCAGCGACGTCAGCGACCTGCTGCTGCTGCACGTCGCGGACGGGGTCGGCGCCGGCCTGATCCTCGGCGGCCGGGTACGGCACGGTGCCGCGGGCGCGGCCGGCGAGGTCGGGTTCCTGCCGCTCGACCCGGCGGACCGGGGACACGACGGGGTCGGCCCGTTCGAGGCGCGCTGGTCGGCGAACGCCATCGCCGAGCGGGTCGTCGCGCTGCGCCCCGGACGGCGTCCCTCGGCAGCCGTCCGCGAGCTGGTCGAACTGAGTCGTACCGACGCGGCGGCGGCCGGCTACCTCGGCGAGGTACTTGGCGCCTGGGCCCGGCTGATCGTCTCCTGCGTCTGCGTGGTCGACCCGGGCCGGGTCCTGCTCAGCGGCGCCGCCGCGGACCTGGACGACGCCGCGCTCGCCCAGCTCCAGTCACTCGTCACCCTGGCCGCTCCGGCTCCCACCGAGGTCCGCCGCGCGGTCCTCGGCGACCGGGCGGTGCTGCACGGGGCGGTGAGCTACGCGCTCTCCGCGGCCGTCCCGGCCCTCCCGGTCGGCTCACCCTGATATCCCCCTCGAATCCCCTCACCCCGGAGGTAGTCCCCATGAGACGTCGATTGGCGCTCGTCGGAGCGCTCGCCGCGATGGTCACCGTCGTGGCCGGCTGTGGCGGCGGTGGCGACGACGACGCCGCAGCCGGCGGCGGCGCCGAGAAGCTGGTCATCTACACCGCCCGCGACAAGAAGGTCGCCGACTTCGTCACCGAGCGGTTCACCGCCAAGTACCCGGAATACCGGGGCAAGGTCGAGGTGCTCACCCTCGGGGCGCAGGAGATCCTGGAGCGGGTACGCGCCGAGAAGGCGAACCCGCAGGGCGACGTCTGGTGGGGCGGCACCCAGCAGGCGTTGGCCAGTGGGGGCACCGAGGATCTGCTGGCCGCCTGGCAGCCGGCGTTCGCCGCGAAGATGGACGCCGCGTACAAGGACCCGCAGGGGCGCTGGTTCGGTGAGATCCTGCTGCCCGAGGTCATCATGTACAACAACAAGGCGCTCACCCCGGAGCAGGCGCCGAAGGACTGGGACGACCTGATCACGCCGGCCTGGAAAGACAAGATCATCATCCGGGACGTGGCCGCCTCCGGCACGATGCGGTCGATCTACGCCTCGATGATCCAGCGGCTCTCCCCGGACGGCGGTAACCCCGAGCCCGGCTACGAGTGGCTGCGCAAGCTGGACGCCAACACCACCAACTACGCCGCCAACCCGTCGGACCTCTACCTCAAGCTCTCCCGCCAGCAGGGCGTGATCAGCCTCTGGAACCTGCAGGACGTGCTGCTCCAGGCCAATCAGGCGAACATGCCGTTCGGCTACGTGATGCCCGCCTCGGGTGCGCCGGTGCTGGTCGACGGGGTCGCCGCGATCAAGGGCGGCAAGAACAACGACGGCGCGCAGAAGTTCGTCGAGTTCCTCTACGACGACGCGCTCCGCGCCGAGCTGGCCCGCGACTACTTCCAGATTCCGGCCGTGCAGATCGCCGAGCAGCCGGAGTGGCTGGCCAACCTCGGCCTCAAACCGATGAACGTCGACTGGGCCGTCATCGCCGCGCACGAGACCGAGTGGATCAACCACTGGAACGCGGAGATCAAGAACAAGGGCTGACGCCCGGACCGGCCCGGGAGTACCCCGGGCGGGTCGCGGGGCGGACCGCCCTCCGGGTGCCGGCCCGGTCCACCTATCCGGGCCGGCACCGCCCGGGGATCGGGCCGGCACCCCTGCGCACACCGAACGGCCACGACGAACCCCGTCGGGGACACCCGAGAACCACCAGAAGACGCGCGTCCCGGTCGGACGCGGGGGAGGGACATCATGATCGGCGTCACGCTGGAGTCGGTGAGCAAACGCTTCCCGGGCACCGGCGACGCCGCGGCGGTGGACGGCGTCGACATCAGCATCGACGCCGGTGAGTTCTTCACGCTGCTCGGCCCGAGCGGCTGCGGGAAGACCACGACGCTGCGGATGGTCGCCGGGTTCTACTTCCCCACCAGCGGCCGGATCCGGTTCGGCACCGAGGACGTCACCCGGAAACCGCCGAACCGGCGGGACACCGGCATGGTCTTCCAGAACTACGCCCTCTTCCCGCACATGTCCGTCGCCCAGAACGTCGGGTACGGGCTCAAGATCCGCAAGGTTCGCGGGGCGGAGGCGCGGCGCCGGATCGCCGAGGCGCTCGAACAGGTGCACCTCGGTGGGTACGGCGACCGTCGCATCGACCAGCTCTCCGGTGGCCAGCAGCAGCGGGTCGCGCTCGCCCGGGCGCTGGTGATCCGGCCGCGTACCCTGCTGCTGGACGAGCCGCTGTCCAACCTGGATGCCAAGCTGCGCGAGGAGACCCGGGCGGAGATCCGCCGGATCCAGCGCGAGGCCGGCATCACCTCGATCTACGTCACCCACGACCAGGCCGAGGCGATGGCGATGTCGGACCGGATCGCGGTGATGGAGGCCGGCCGGGTCCAGCAGATCGGCACCCCGCAGGAGATCTACCACCGCCCGGCGAACACCTTCGTGGCCCGGTTCATCGGGCGCAGCAACGTACTGTCGCTGCCGGTGCTCGCGGCCGGCGCCGAGAGCGTCGACGTACGCCTGCCGAACGGGGCGAGCCGGACGGTGGCGGCGCCACCGGGACACGACCTGGCCGGGTCCGACACGGCCCTGGTCTCGATCCGGCCCGAGCACATCGGGCTCGCTGCTCCGGACGACCCGGAGGCGCTGCCCGGCCGGATCACCGACCTGGAGTTCACCGGGATGGCGACCAACCTGACCGTCGAGGTCTCCGGGCAGGAGTTGATGGTCGCCGCGGTCGAGGTCCCGGGCGGGCCGGCCGTCGGTGACCGGATCGGTCTGCGACTGCCGGCCGCCCGGATGTGGGTGGTGCGGCCGTGACCGTGTCGACGACGACCGCGCTGCGAGCGCCGGGGGCCGATCCCGGCGGCGGCGACCGCACCGGGCCGAGCCTCGGCCGGCGGATCGCCGACCGGCTGCGCGGTGGTGCCGGCGGCGGTTGGTTCCCGTACCTGCTGGCGCTGCCGCTCGCCCTGGTGCTCTGGGGATACGTCGTACAGCCGATGCTGGCCACCTTCGTGGAGAGCGGCGACGGCGACGGGGCGGAGAACTACACCGCCTTCCTCTCCGGTGCCGGAGTCGCCCGCAGTTCCCTGGTCACCTCGCTCGGCATCTCCGCGGCCAGCGTCCTGCTCTGCGGGGTGGTCGGCGTCGCGATGGCGTTCCTGCTCAAGCGGTTCGCCTTCCCCGGCCGCCGGCTGATCGAGGCGATCATCCTGGTCCCGGCCGCGCTGCCACCGCTGATCGGGGCGATCTCGTTCCAGTTGCTCTACGGCGAGACCGGGATCCTGCCGCGCGGCCTGCAACAGCTCCTCGGCACCGACGAGCCGGTGCTGCCGTTCAGCGGCATCGCCGGGGTGCTGGTGGTGCACACCTTCACCATGTACCCGTTCTTCTACCTGGCCGCCTCCGCCGCGCTCGCCGGGATGGACCCGTCGGTGGAGGAGGCCGCCTACAACCTCGGCGCCGGCCGGGTACGGGTCTGGCGGACCGTGCTGCTGCCGATGCTCACCCCGGCGCTGGTCTCCGCCTCGCTGCTGGTCTTCATGACCTCGCTGGCGTCGTACACCGCCCCGCTGCTGTTCGGGGTGGACCGGACGATGACCATGCAGATCTACATCAACCGCACCAACGGCGACCTGCCGATGGCCTCCACGTACGCCTCGGTGCTCGGCGTGGTCTCGGTGCTGTTCCTGCTCGGGATGCGCTGGTACGAGGGGCGGCGCAGCTACCGGTCGCAGTCCAAGGGAGTCTCGGCGCACCGGCGGGAGATCCGCAGTCCGGTCGGCCGCTGGCTCGCCATGGTCGGCTCGCTGCTCGCCACCGGGGTGCTGCTCGCCCCGGTCGCCACGATCGCGCTGGTCGCGTTCTCCGTCGACGGCACCTGGACCACCCAGGTGCTGCCGACCGACTACACCTGGGAGAACTTCGTCAGCATCTTCGCCGAGCCCCGGGCCTTCCAGCCGATCCTCAACTCGCTGCGGATGAGCCTGCTCGCCACCGCCGGCTGCGTCGTGGTCGGCGTCCTGGTCGCGTACGCGGTGCGGCGGCTCACCTTCGTCGGCCGGGGCCTGCTCGACGTGGCGGTGATGCTCGCCTGGGCGCTGCCCGGCACGGTGGTGGCGATCAACCTGATCGCCGCGTTCAGCACCGGCAACCCGTTCAGCCTCGGCCAGGTCCTGGTCGGCACCTTCTGGATCATGCCGCTGGCGTACTTCGTGCGGTTCCTGCCGTTGGTCTTCCGGTCCAGTTCGGCGGCGCTGGCCCAGCTCGACCCCTCGCTTGAGGAGGCGGCCCGCAACCTGGGCGCACCCTGGCTGAGGGCGTTCCTGACCATCACCCTCCGGCTGATGCTTCCCGGGGTGCTGGCCGGCGCGCTGCTCGCCTTCGTACACGGCGTCGGGGAGTTCGTCGCCTCGGTGCTGATCTACACCTCCAGCACCGCGCCGATCTCGGTGGAGATCAACAACCGGATGTACTCGTTCGAGGTCGGCACCGCTGCGGCGTACGGAATGCTCCAGGTGGTCCTGATCTTCATCGTGATGGTCCTCTCCGGCCGGCTGGAGAGCGGCGGCCGGGCGGCCAGGGAGGCGACACAGTGGACGAACTGACCGAACCCAGAGTGAACCTGTTTCCACCTCCCCTGGTGGTCCGACGGACCGCAAGGCCGGACGCGGTGCGTAAGCGCCGCGCGGTCCAGGTGGAAAAAGGTTCAGTGCAGGGCGGCGCCGAGGAGAGCGTCGGCACCGGCCCGGTCGACGACTGGCCGGCCGGCGGCGGGCTGATCGCGGCCAGCCGGATCCCCGGGACCCGGCTGGCGGAGGTCGTCGCCGCCGCCGACTTCGCCGTCCTGCCGGTCGGGGCCGTCGAGTGGCACGGCCCGCACCTGCCGCTCGGCACCGACCTGATCCTCGCCGAGGGCTTCGCCGGGGAGAGTGCCGGAACACACCGGGGAGTTATCTTCCCGCCGGTGGCGTACGCGGCCTGTCCCGGCCAGACCCGGCCCTGGCCGGGTACCGTGGCGATCCGTCCCGAGGTGGCGGTCGGCTACCTCTGCGACGTGATCGAGGGGATCGTCGCCGCCGGCTTTACCCGGTTGCTCCTGGTCAACGGGCACGACGCGAACATGTCCACGGTGCGCGCCGCGATGGAGTGGGTCTCCGGCCGGCGCAAGGCCAGCCTGCTGCTGGTCAACTGGTTCCAACTCGTCACCCCGGACGAGACCGCCGCGCTCTGGGGCGACCGACCCGCCCGCGGACACGGCGGCGCGTACGAGACCTCCGGAGTGCTCGGCTTCGACCCCGGTGCGGTACGTCTGGACGCCGCCGCCGACCTGCCGCCGAGGTCCAGGCTCGGCACGGGGCATCCGTACGTGCTGGTCGAGTCCCGGCCCGACCCGTGGCAGGGCTGGTCCGGGCACGTCTCGCTGGCCAGCGAGACGGCCGGGCGGCGGGTCCGGGAGCTGGCCGGAGCCCGGCTGCGCGAGGTGGTCGACGCCTGGCTGGCCGCCCCGCCACCCGGCCCGCCGGACGCCCGCCCGATCGACGCCGACCCGGCTGATCCCGGAGCGGCGGGTCCGGACGGGTTCGGGGCGGCGGGTCCGGACGGGTTCGGGGCGGGACAGTGATGGTCGACCGGGGACTGGAGGTCGTCGACTTCCATCTGCACTTCCGGATCGGGGCCGACCCGACCATCCGGGCCGCCGAGGAGTCCGTCGGGATGCACCCGGGGGGCGAGCGGGAGCGGGCGGTGCGGGCCGCAGCGGCGGCACCGTACGCGGCGGCCTGGCGCCGGGCCTGGGGATTCCCCGACCCGGAACCGCCGGCGCCGCACTGGCAGGACGAGGCCGACCGGTGGGCCGCCGAACTGCGCGCGCACGACATCCGGCGGGCGGTCTTCGTCACCGGCGGGGGCAACGACGCGGTGGCCGACCTGGTCGACCGGCACTCCGACCTCTTCCTCGGCTTCGCCCACCACGACCCGTTCCAGCCCGGCGCCGCGGCCGAACTGGAACGGGCGGTAGGCGAACGCGGGCTGCGCGGCTGGAAGATCTTCGCCCCGCTGCTGCCAGGCCCGCTGGACGACCCGGCCCTCGACCAGGGCTGGGCGACCGCCCAGCGGCTCGGCGTACCGGTGCTGGTGCACGTCGGTCACTACGGCAGCGCCGGCGGCCACTCGGCCAGCCGGTACGACAACCCGCGGCACCTCGCCGTCGTCGCCCGCCGCTTCCCCGAGCTGGCGTTCGTGGTGCCGCACTTCGGCGTCCAGCACGTGCAGGACCTGCTCTTCGCCGCCTGGGGCTGCGCCAACATCCACGTCGACACCTCCGGCTCCAACCAGTGGGTGCGCTGGATGCCGTACCGGCTCACGCTGGAGGAACTCTTCCGGCGCTGCTACGAGACGATCGGCCCGGGACGGATCGTCTTCGGCAGCGACTCCTCCTGGTTCCCGCGCGGCTACGTGCGCCGGTACCTCGACGACCAGCTACGGATCTGCCGGGAGATGGGAATGCCGGACGCCGACCTGCGCGCGGTGTTCGCCGGGAACGCCGAACGGCTACTGCGGCTGACGGGATGACCACCGCCGGCCCGAGCCGGGCCGGAGCGGACGTACCGCCTCCGGCACCACGAAGGACACGAGGGACACCATGACACGCACAACGTCGCTGACGACCTATCAGCAGCACCATCTGCGCCCCACCTACGACCACCATGCGCCGTACCTCTTCGGCCCGATGGTCCGGGCGAGCCAGGCGCACGTGGTGATGCTCGTCGAGCGGGGCCTGATCCCGGCGGAGCGGGGGACGCGGTTGCTGCGCGGGCTGGGTGAGCTGCGGGCGCCGGCCGGCAGCCCGGAGGCCGCCGTGCCGCCGCCGTTCGACGGCAGTGTCGAGGACGTCTACTACCTGGTGGAGAAGCGTCTCGCCGAGGCGTGCGGCATCCCGACCGCCCAGCTCGACGTACAGCTCGCCCGCAGCCGCAACGATCTGGACGCGGGTGTGTTCCGGATGGTGCTGCGCGGCCAACTCCTCGACGTCCTGGACCGGGTGCTGGCCACCGCGGCGACCGCGCTGTCCAGGGCCGACCGCTACGCCGACGTGGTGATCACCGGGTACACCCACCGCCGGCCGGCGCAGCCGACCACCATCGGCCATGCCCTGGCCGGGTACGCCGAGGCGCTGGCCGGCGAGGCGGTGGCCTACGCCGACCTGCTGGACCAGCTCAACCGCTCACCGCTGGGCGCCTGCGCCTTCGCCGGCACCGACCTGGACATCGCCCCGGCCCGGGTGGCCGAACTGCTCGGCTTCGCCGGCCTGGTGACCAACTCGTACGAGGCGGTGGCCGGCGCGGACCATCTGGTCCGGGTCGCCACGCTCAACGCCCAGTCGCTGGCCACCGGGGCCCGGCTGGCCCGGACCCTGATGGACTGGCTGAGCTGGCGCTGGGTGGAGACTCCGGAGGAGTTCACCCAGGGCAGCAGCATCATGCCGCAGAAGCGCAATCCGGTGGTGCTGGAGCATCTCGTCTCGATGGCCGGTGCGGCGGCCGGTGACGCCGCCTCGGTGCTGAACAACGTCGGTGCGGCGTGGTGGGAGGACTCCAACAACGCCACCACGGACGTACAGGTGCGGCTCTGGGAGAGCTGCGACCGCGCCGAGCGGTTCTTCGCGCTGCTCGGGGGTTTCCTCGACCGGCTCGTACCGCTGGCCCCGCCGAGCCGGGAGGAGATCGTCCGGTCCGGGGCCACCACGACCGCGGCCGCCGACGCGCTGAGCCGGCACGGGGTGCCGTTCCGGGCGGCCCACTCGGTGGTCGGCGTGCTGGTCCGGGCCGGTACCCCGGACACCTGGACGGTGCAGCAGGTCCAGGCGGCGGCCGGGACGGCCGGCGTCGCCGAGAGCCTCGACGAGGCCGCGGCGGCGGACCTGATCTCCGCTGCCGTCCGGCCGGAGTTGGTGCTGGTCCGGGCCCAGGCGGACGGTCCCGGTACGGCCGCGGTACGGGCCCAGGTCGAGACGCTGCGGGCGATCGTCTCCGGCGTACGGGACCGGGGCGACGCCCTCCGGGTGCGCCTGGCCGACGCCGACCAGGCCCTCGACAAGGCCGTCGACGGCCGGATGGCGCAGTGAGCCTGCGGGCCGAGCCGACCCGGGTCGGGGGAGGGCAGCGGATTTCCGGCCCGGCGCCGGACGCCGCGGCGACACCCGGCCGGGTGCTCGGGATCGACTTCGGCGGTACCAAGATGGCCCTCGGGCTGGCCGACCGGGCCGGCCGGCTGCTGGGCGTCGAGCGGATACCCACCGA
This sequence comes from Plantactinospora sp. KLBMP9567, assembly GCF_033446045.1. NCBI lineage: Bacteria > Bacillati > Actinomycetota > Actinomycetes > Micromonosporales > Micromonosporaceae > Plantactinospora > Plantactinospora sp. KLBMP9567. The sequence continues at coordinate 164,660 of NZ_JAWQRR010000042.1, forward strand.
GGCGGAGCGGGGCGCCCGCCAGGCTCTGGACCGGGCGCTCGACCTCGCCGGCCGGATGCTCGCCGGGGACGGCGGGGAGCTGGCCGCCGTCGGGATCGCCTCGCCCGGAGTGGTCCGGGAAGACGGTATCGACCTGGCCCCGAACGTACCCGGCTGGGACCGGCTGCGGCTGGCCAAGGCGGTCCGCGACCGGCTCGGGGTAGCGGTGGTGCCGGTGGCCAACGACCTGAACGCGGCGGCCCTGGCCGAGCTGCGTCTCGGCGCGCTCCGGGACGTCGACCCCGGACTCGTCGTCGGGCTCGGCACCGGGGTGGCAGCCGCGGTCACCGTCGGTGGCCGGGTGCTGCCCGGGCACCACGCCGCGGCCGGGGAGATCGCGTACGCGGTCACCGGTGACGCCTGGGCCGGCGGCCCGGCGATGCTGGAACGGGTCTTCTCCGGGGGCGCGCTCGATCGGCTCGCCACCCGGTTCGGGCTGACCGGCGGGGCCGCGGCGCTCTGTGCCGAGGCGACCCGGCCTGGGCCGGTCCGGGACGCACTGCGGGCCCGCCTCGACGAGCTGGCCCGACACCTGGCCACCTGCTGCCTGCTGCTCGACCCCGGCCGGGTGGTACTGGTCGGCGGGGTGGCCCGTGATCCTCTGGTCCGGGAACTGCTCACGGAGCGGCTGGCCGAGGTGCTGCCGTACCGGCCGGAGGTCGTGCTCTCCGACTTTCCGGACGACGCGGCGCTGCTCGGCGCCGTGACGATGGCGGCGGAGGCGGCGCCGGCCGCCGGGCTGGGTTGACCAGGCTGCCGGGCTGGGTGACCAGGCCGCCGATGAGCGGCCCGTTGCGCCAGTGCCCTTCCCGTTCGCGTCGGGCGGTACGGGAAGGGCGCTGGCAGCGAGGCGATGCCTGAAACATCGGCTGGCTGGTTCGCGCCGCTGTCTGGTGACGGCCGGCGGCCCACCCTCCGACTGCTGGCGAATCTGCCCGCCGGTCGGGCATTCTTGAGTGAACCTGTTTCAACCCGAACGGCGCGACGCGTCCGTCCGGACTCCACCTGGGCCCACGACGGAGCGCAAGGGGAGGTTGAAAGGTCCGATCGAGGCCGGCGCCGGCGCGCCGAGAAGAGGGTGGGGCCGTGACCTCCGCACCGTCCGATCAGCCGCCCAGAAGAACACCCACCTGGCAAATCGTCGTGGCCTTCATGGGCGCCTCGGCCGCGCTGCTCACCGCCGTCTGGGGCGGTGTGGCCCTCTTCTACCAGGCGGGCCGGTCGAGCGTCGATGCCTCGGCTCCACCGGTGGCCCACTCCGACCAGCCGGCACAGGTTTCCACCTCGCCGACGGGCCACCCGACCGTGAGCCCCGGTCCCGGCGGGAGCGGCGCGGACAGCATCCGCCGCCAGGGCAGCGTCACCATCGCCCGCGACGACGTCATCGACCTCGACACCGGACGCGCCGACTGGGCCGCAGAAGAAGCGCCGGGCGCGACCGCGACCGACCTCGAGTTCACCGACGCCGGACCGACCCTGGTCAGCGTGCACGACGCGGTGATGGCGCGGCTGCCCGCCGACCGCACCGGCGAGCACTTCCGCGACTGCGCCACCCTCTCCGCCGAGTACGGCGGCACCCCGCTACGGGCTGACCAGATGCGCCCCGGTGTCAGGCTCTGCGTCATCACCGACCAGAAACACGTCGCCGTACTCCAGATCACCGACGTACGCGGCGGGGCTGACCGGGAACCGGAGCGGGTAACCCTCGCCGTCACCGTCTGGTCCCGCCGGCACAGCGGTTGAACGTGGCGTGGCGAATACGCGACCCACATGGTGGTGCCGGCGATGGCGGTAGGTTGCACAGTCATGGCCACGACCGCCGACGTCCGTCACGACCTCGCCAGCCTCGCCGACCCGAGCCGGGTGGAGGGAGTGAGCCGGTTTCTGCAGATGGTTCCGGGCGGGTACGGCGAGGGCGACCGGGCCATCGGCGTCGCCGTACCGGACCAGCGCAGGGTGGCCGGCCGGTACTGGCGCGACATCTCCCTGGCCGAGACGGTGGAGCTGCTGACGAGCGGCGTGCACGAGGAGAGGCTGACCTCGCTCTTCATCCTGGTGCGGAAGTTCACCAAGGGGGACGAGGAGGAACGGGGCCGGATCTTCCGCATCATCCTGGCCAACACCGGCAGCATCAACAACTGGGACCTGGTCGACTCGTCCGCGCCGTACATCGTCGGGCCCTGGCTGGTGGACAAGGACCGGAGCGTACTGGATCGGTTGGCCGGGTCGAGCCTGGTGTGGGATCGGCGGATCGCCATCATGGCAACTTTCGCCTTCGTCAAGGCCGGAGACTTCCGGTGGACCTTCCGGATCGGAGAACGGCTGCTGCGCGACCCGCATGACCTCGTGCACAAGGCGGTGGGCTGGATGCTGCGCGAGGTGGGGAATCGCGACAGAGCGGCGGCGGAGGAGTTCCTCGCCGCCCGGTACCGGGTCATGCCCCGGGTCATGCTCCGGTACGCCATCGAGAAGTTCGAACCGCAGCGACGCCGGGAGTACCTCTCCGGGCTGGTGTAGCCGCTCCATATGCCGGGCGCTCTCAGGGTTTCCTGTGAATGAGCTGTCGTGGCGGCGGTCAGCCGGGTGATGGGGCGCTGACCGCGCCGCCGGATTCTCCGGATTCTCCCAGAAGCTCTCAGCAGCTGGTCAGCCCGGCCGGTCAGGCTCTGGCCCATGACAGTGATTGAGGTACGGGGGCTGACCAAGCGGTACGGGTCCGACACGGTGGTGGACGACCTGTCGTTCACCGTCGAACCCGGGCAGGTGACCGGTTTCCTCGGCCCGAACGGCGCCGGCAAGTCCACGACGATGAAGATGATCATGGGTCTGGCCGCCCCCACCCGGGGTTCCGTCACCATCGCCGGTCGCCGCTACCGCGAACTCCCGGTACCGCTGACCGAGGTGGGCGCGCTACTCGACGCCAGCGCCGTGCACGGCAGCCGGAAGGCGTACGACCACCTGCTGGCGCTCGCGGTGAGCAACGGCCTGCCCCGGCGCCGGGTCGACGAGGTGCTCGCCCGGACCGGGCTCGAGGGTGTGGCCGGCAAGCGGGTGGGAGGGTTCTCGCTCGGCATGCGACAGCGACTCGGCATCGCGGCGACGCTGCTCGGCGACCCGCGGGTGCTGATCTTCGACGAGCCGGTGAACGGGCTCGACCCCGAGGGGATCCGCTGGATCCGGGACTTCATGCGCTGCCTGGCCGGCGAGGGCCGGGCGGTGCTGGTCTCCAGCCACCTGATGAGCGAGATGGCGCAGACCGCCGACCACCTGGTCGTGATCGGCCGGGGCCGGCTCATCGCCGACACCGGCATGACCGAGTTCATGCACGCCAACGGCGAGGGCACCGTGCTCGTCCGGGTGCCCGATCCGGGCGCCTTCGCGCAGCGGCTGGTCGCCGCCGGGGCCACCGTGCGGGACGGTCTGGAGGCCTCGCTCGTCGTCTCCGGCATGACGAGCGGGGAGATCGGCAAGCTTGCCGCGTACCACGGGGTCGTGCTCAGCGAACTCACCCCGCAGCGGGCCTCGCTGGAGGACGCCTTCATGGAGCTGACCAAGGCCAGCACCGAGTATCAGGGAGCCGCAGCATGACGTCGTCCGGCACCGCGACCGACCTGAGTTTTGCACACACCCTCCGGGCAGAGTGGATCAAGCTCCGCAGTCTGCGCTCCACCTGGTACACCCTGGCCTGCCTCTTCGCGGTCGGACTCGGCATCACGTTCCTCGCCCTGAGCTCCGCCGGGACGGAATACGAGAGCGCGACGGCCGCGGAACGGCAGGCTTGGGATCCGACCGCCCTCAGCCTGATGACGTACATCGTCGCTCAGTTGATCATCGGCGTGCTGGGCATCCTGGTCGTCACCTCCGAGTACGCGACCGGGCTGATGCAGACGTCGCTGACCGCCACGCCCCGCCGGCACCGACTGCTGGCGGCCAAGGTGGTGCTGGCCACCGCCGTCGCCATGGTGGCGGGCCAAGCGCTGATGTTCACCGCCTTCTTCCTCGGACAGATCCTCCTCGGCGCGCAGGACGTGCCGAACGCGGGACTCGGTGATCCTGGTGTGCTCTCCGCCGTGGCGGGCGGTGGACTCTATCTCTCGGCAATGGCGCTGCTGGCGGTCGGTCTCGGCACGATCATGCGAGCCACGGCGGGAGCCTTGGCCACCCTGGTGGGGATCGTCTTCCTGGTACCCGCACTCGCCGGCCTCTTCCCCTCGTGGATCCAGGATCTCTTCGACTTCTGGCCGACCCTCGGCGCGGCAGCGGTCCTGACCACGGTCCCGGACCCCGACTACCCGCACCCCTGGCTGAACCTTGCCGGGATGTGCCTCGGGGTCGCCGCCGTACTGGCCGCCGCGTTCGTGGTCTTCCGGCGTCGTGACGTATGACGGGCACCGTGGCGGGCTTCGCCGGTCGACTGCGCGGTGAGCTGTTCCGGAGCCGAGCCTCCGTACCCTGGCCGGCATGGAACGATCGGGTCAGACGATGAGCTCCCGGGGAGGTACCGAGCGGTTGCTGGTGGTGGACGACGAGGCCACCGTCCGCGAGCTGCTCGCCGCGACGCTGCGCTTCGCCGGATTCCGGGTGACCTCCGCGGCGACCGCCACCGAGGCGGTCGCCGCGGCCACCGAGGAGCCGCCAGATCTGGTGCTGCTCGACGTCATGCTGCCGGACATGGACGGTTTCGAAGTGGTCCGGCGGCTGCGCGAGCAGCGCCTGCCGGGCCGCAGCGGGCCGGTGCCCGTGCTCTTCCTCACCGCTCGGGACCGTCAGGCCGACAAGATCACCGGGCTCTCGCTCGGCGCCGACGACTACGTGACGAAGCCCTTCGACCTGGAGGAGCTGATCGCCCGGATCCGGGCGATCCTCCGCCGAACCGGGGGGCAACAGGCCGACGTGCTGACGGTGGGCCCGCTCGCACTCGACGCCGAGGGGCACCAGGTGACGCGGGCGGGGCGACCCGTCCGGGTCTCCGCCACCGAGTTCCGGCTGCTGCGCCATCTGATGGAGAACGCCGGGCGGGTGGTGTCCAAGGCACAGATCCTCGACCGGGTGTGGCACTACGACTTCGGCGGCGACGCCAGCATCGTCGACACCTACATCTCCTACCTGCGGCGGAAGGTCGACGCCGAAGAGCCCAAGCTCATCCACACCGTGCACGGCGTCGGCTACGTGATCCGGGAGCCCCGGCAGTGAGGCACCGGCTGAGCCGGTTCTCACTGCGGGCCAGGCTGCTGCTGCTCACCACGAGCCTGCTGCTGGCCGGGCTGAGCCTCATCGGCGCGGTCGTCTCCGACCACCTGGAGCGCTATCAGCTCGACCGGATCGACAATCAGCTGCGCTCGTTCACCGCGATCATCTCCCGGGTGTCGGCCACCGGGCCGCCCGAGGCCGAGGACACCGCCGTCCATCCCGAACTCCTCGACCCCGCCCTCGACCTGATCGGCAGCCCGTACCTGGTGTACCTGGACGCGGACGGCGCGGTGGCCAGGAGCATGCGCTCCTCTCGGCTGGACAGCGCAACCCTGCCGCCGAGCGGCGCGCTGCGTACGATCCGCACCGACGGGACAGCCGTCGACCTGCCCGCCGCCGACGGCTCGGGACGCTGGCGGGCCGTCGCCCGACCGACCGTCGGCTGGGGCGGGACGGTGATCGCGGCCGCACCGCTCACCGAGGCCGACGCCACCGTCGCCCGACTCCGGGCAAGCAGCCTGATCACCGGCGCCGTGCTGCTCGTCCTGCTCACGGCGGTCGGCTGGTTAGCCCTCGACCGTGGCCTGCGACCGCTGCGCCGGATCGAGCAGACGGCCGCCGCGATCGCCGGCGGCGACCTCACCCGACGCGTACCCAGCCTCGCCCCGCCAAGCACGGAGATCGGGCACCTCGCGGTCTCCCTCAACACCATGCTCGGCCAGCTCGACCGGGCCTTTGCCGACCGGGCCGCCTCCGAGTCCCGGATGCGTGTCTTCGTCTCGGACGTCAGTCACGAGTTGCGCACCCCGCTCTTCGTCATCAAGGGCTCGACCGACCTCTACCGGATGGGTGCGCTGCGGCAGCGGGCCGACATCGACGAGGCGATGCACCGCATCGACCGGGAAGCCACCCGGCTGACCGCCCTCACCGAGGACCTGCTGCTACTCGCCCAGCTCGACGACGCGCCCGAAGGACAGCTCGACCCGGCCCCGATGGACCTGCGTACCCTCGCCAACGACGCCCGACACGATCTGCGTGCCCTCGACCCGTCCCGCCCGATCGACCTCACCGGGCCGGGCGGCAGCGGCCCACCCGGCCCAGCCCCGGTCCATGCCGACGAGGCCCGGCTGCGACAGGTCGTCGCCAACCTCGTGGGCAACGCCGTCGCCCACACCCCGCCGGGCACCCCGGTGCGGGTCGGCGTCGGCACGGCGGACGGCCGCGCCGTGCTCGAAGTGGCGGACGAGGGTCCGGGGATGACGGCCGAGCAGGCGGGTCATGTCTTCGACCGCTTCTACCGGACCGACCGCTCCCGAAGTCGCTCGGGCGGCGCCAACGCAGGGCTCGGGCTCGCCATCGCCCGCTCCCTCGCCCGTGCCCACGGCGGCGATGTCGAGCTGGAGACCGCCCTCGGCGAAGGCGCCTGCTTCCGGCTGGCGCTGCCGCTGCTGCACCATTCCCGTACGGGCTGATCTTCCTCGCCCTGCTGGACTTCCCGGACGGCTGAGACGTTGATGATCAGACAGCGTCCGCGCCGCCGTGACGATCTGCGCCGGACCCAGCTCCGCAGAAGTACCGGACCGCCATGGGCACCCGGCGAACTAGCCGTGTTGGTGGGACCCGCGCGGGCAGCAGCGCTGCGGTGGCCAGGTCGACCTCTCCGGCCGGGCCGATGACCAGCCCGGTGAGATGCGACGACCGCTCTTCTCTGGAACGCGTCCCGGCGCCGAGGCGGACTGCCCGAGGATTCCCGGTCGGGCGGCGTATGGTTGGGGGCCTGTGGCCGACCTCCGGCTTGTGGAAAACCAGCAGATCGGTCGTCTGGCCGAGATCCACATCCGCCACCGGCGAGACCTCGGTGGCCAGGGCCTCCGGAGCGAACGGACGTACGGTCAGGCACTCGGGCCGACGGGCGCGTAACCCGTGCCCGACCATGTCGACCGCCAGGGTCGGGCGGTGGTACGGCCCGAGGTGGGCGATGACCTCGTTCCAGCACCAGGCAGCATGCCAGGAGCCGTGCAGGAGCAGAATCGGGGTGGAGGTGGGGGACATGGCCACTCCTTGAGGTGGTGGTGCAGTGGGGGTCGAAAGGACCGCTGACCGTACTGCGGCAATCACCATTCGTGAGGGCTTGACGGTCTACAGCTCACCAGAGGGCGTCATGCGTTGCCGAGTGGGAGATCCCGAGTGTGGACGGGCCGGCTCGATCACGACCTTGATGGCGCCCGACGCGCGATCGGCGGCGACCCGGAATGCCTCCGCGGCCGCGTCCAGCGGGAAGCGGTGGGTGATGAGCGTGGCGGGAACTTCCGGTCTCTCCGCGAGCATCCGCGCGGCCTCCTCGACCTCTCGTACCCCGTCGTGTCGGCCGTAAGCGATGGAGTGCACGAAGGTCAGCTCCTTGGTAAGGCTGACTATTCCGGGAACTGGTTCGTCCTCCGGGTAGACACCGGTGGACACGACGCGTCCTCCGGGACGGGCGGCTGCGGCGGCACTTCCGAGGCTGGACCGGCTCCCCGCGGCGTCGATCACCACGTCGTACTCGCCGCCGGGTTCTCCGCACCCGAGCTCCTCGGCCGCGCGCCGCTGGTGCGGATACCTCGCTTCGACATCGACGTCATGACCCGCAGCCTGTGCCGCTGCGGCGGCCAGTAGCCCGATGGAGCCGCCGCCGAGCACGAGCAGACGCTCAGCGGGACGCGCCTGGGCGCGCCGGACAGCGTGCCAGGCGACCGCGGCGGGCTCGATCAGACATGCGTCACGGACGTCGAGGCCGTCCGGCAGGGACAGCAGGGTGTACTCCGGCACCCGCACCCGTTCGGCCATCCCGCCGTCGCTGAACACTCCGAGGTTGCCGTGAACCTCCTCGGTACAACGCTGGGTACTGCCGACCCGGCACTGTGCACATTCGCCGCCATAGATGGTGGGCTCGACGAACCAGCCCTGTCCCTCGTCGTCGATTCCCGCGAACTCGTGTCCGTAGACGAAACCGGAGACTCCCGCTGCGGCGAAACCCACGTCTGTTCCGCAGATTCCTGCCGAGACGACCGACAGGCGTACGCCGTCACCTTCGGGCTCCGGCACGTCGACGGTGCGTATTCCATCGTTGTTGACGACCGCACGCATCGCGTACCTCACTAAACATAGGAGTGAATTCATTTGCCGCGTCGATCCGCGCTGAGGCGTCCGATGACACCGCTGCCACGTACAGTCCGGGTTCCGAAGGGGATGCGCGCCAGATCTGCCGCTCAGCCGTGTTGGCGTCCGGTGACGGCCAGCGAGCCGAGGAGGGCGAGGGCCGCGCGGCTCGCCGAGGCCGGTTCGGCGTGGTACACGACGAGTTCCTGGCCGGGGCTGGAGCGGACGTCGAAGGTCTGCATCGTCAGGGTCAACGGACCCACGTCGGGGTGTCGGAAGCGCTTGCGTTCGAGTGCCTTGCCGCGGGCGTCGTGCCGGGCCCACAGTTCGATGAACTCCGGGCTGCGTTCCAGAAGTTCGGTGAGTACCTGCCGGATCCGGGGGTCGGCGGGGGCCTGGCCGTGGCCGAGCCGGAATCCGGCCACCGAGTTGACCGCGACATCATGCCAGTCCTGGTAGAAGGTTCGCGCGGCCGGGTCCGTGAAGACGACATGCATGAGGTTGCGCGAGTGTGTCCAGTCGTGGAACAGAGCATCGGCGATGGTGTTGGAGGCGAGTACGTCGCAGGCGCGGTTGTAGATGATGGCCGGGTTGTGCGGCCAGGCGTCCATCAGCTCCAGCAGGCTCGGGTCGACGGGGCCGGTCCCGGCCGCGGTCCTGGTCGACGGGCTGAGCCCGGCCAGCCGGAACAGATGCTGGCGGCCGTCCTCGTCGAGCCGCAGTGCGACGGCCAGCGCGTCCACCACGTGTGCTGACGGCGTCCGTTCACGACCCTGTTCGAGCCGGATGTAGTAGTCGGTGCTGACCCCGGCCAGCAGTGCCACCTCTTCCCGCCTGAGGCCGGGAACCCGGCGATGGCCCGTGCTGCGGAGGTTGGCCTCGGCCGGTGTGACCTGGGCCCGCCGGGCGGTGAGGTAGGCGCCGAGATCAGACCGCGTCATACCGCCATGCTAGGCCCCGGTACGCGGTCCGTCCTGGGTGTGATGCTCCCAGGAGGAACCCGGCCTGCCGGGAGACGCCCGGATCCGCCAGTGTCGAGTCATGTCGATGAACCAGACAGATGCCGGCGGCCGCAAGGTCGTCCTCGTGACCGGGGCCAGCAGCGGAATCGGTGCGGCCATCGCCGCCCGGCTCGCGGCTGAGGGCCACCAGGTGGTCGCGGGCGCGCGGCGGACCGATCGCCTGCGAGAGTTGGCCGAACGCTCCGCGAAGGCAGCCGTCCGCTCCGGCGGCGGCCTGCATCCGGTACGGCTCGACGTGACCGACCGTACCGACTTCGCTGCCGTCGCCCGGGCCGCCAGGGATCGGTTCGGACGGGTCGACGCACTGGTCAACAACGCCGGAGTCATGCCGTTGTCGCGATTGGACTCGCTGCTGCTGGACGAGTGGGACCGGATGATCGACGTGAACGTGCGCGGTCTGCTGCACGGTATCGCCGCAGCCCTGCCCATCTTCACCGCGCAGGGGTCCGGGCACTTCGTCACGATCGCGAGCATCGGCGCCCACCAGGTCGTTCCCACCAGCGCCGTCTATTCCGGCACCAAGTACGCCGCCTGGGCGATCACCGAGGGACTGCGCCAGGAGTCCGATCCCGCCGTCCGGGTCACCACCGTCTCCCCGGGTGTGGTCACCTCCGAACTCGCGGAGTCGATCACCGAACCCGGCGCCGCCGAGGCGATGCGCAGCTACCGTGCGCACGCGATCAAGCCGGAGGCCATCGCCGACGCCGTGTCGTACGCCCTCGCCCAACCGGCCGAGGTCGACGTCAACGAGATCGTCGTCCGGCCCGCCCGGCAACGCTGAGCTTCGCCGAGGCCGCTGGCGGTGGTACCGACGGGCGCGACCAGCGTCCCGGCCGAGGGTGGTCGGGACGACGTACTTCGGCAGTTCCTTGAGGGCGGCGAAGTCCGCCATGTCCGGCCAGACCGGCGCGAACGCCTCGTAGCTGGTCCGGCCGAACATCAGCGCGGTGGCCTCCTCGGTCTCCCGGCCCTTGAGCTCGTACGCCTCAGGTACGAACTCGATGTCCTGCTAGCACAGCCGCCGCTGCGGTGGGCCTCGGATCGGGTGCCGCCGCCGGGGGAGTCGACGACGCCGTCCAACGCGACGAAGGCGCTGTAGATCAGCGTGCGCATCTTCGATGTCCTATCGGTGGTCTGGGTCGGTGTCCTCAGTCTTCGCCGGTCTGACGTGCTCGACCACGATTAGGCGAAAACCTGATCCACGGCGGCCGCCTGATCGAGAGGCAGCTCAGGGTGCCCGGATGGCGCGCCGGACTCTCCGGACTCCGAGCCCCCGCGTACGCCGAGGACGCGCTCGACCTCTACGTCAAGGGCACCGGCCGGGCGATCGTACTGACGTGTCCGGCAGGACACCGGCTACCAGCCCGGTTACGACACCGAGCACGCCGCCGCCGACTACATCTCCTGGTTGCGTGCGGGCAACGAACGCTGACCACCCGACTCGGGGCGTGACTTCATTTGGCGTCAACTGAATGTCCGAGCGGTCAGTCGGTCTGTCTTGTCTGGACGATCCGCCTACGGGAACGTGGACGCACCCGACCGGAGGTGAAGCCCCGATGATCAGTACGGCGGTGTCTCTAGCTATGGCGGCGACGTTGGCCGTTCCACCCGTGGGTACCGGCCGGACCCTCGATTTCTCCACGGCGGGTCGCGGTACGACGGTCCGGGTCAGTGTCTCCGGCACCGGCGAGCAGGGGAACAGCCTCGCGTTCGACGGCGCGACAAGCCGGGACGGGCGCTACGTGGCGTTCTCGTCGTACGCCTCGAATCTGGTTTCGGGGGACACCAACGAGGACGCTGACGTGTTCGTTCGGGACCGCGTGGCGGGCACCACCACCCGGGTGAGCGTCGCCGGCGACGGCAGCCAGGGCAACGCCTGGAGCGTGGAGCCGGTGCTCAGCGCCGATGGTCGCTTCGTGGCGTTCACCTCCCGGGCGTCCAACCTGGTCCCCGGCGACGCGAACGACGAACCGGACGCGTTCGTCCACGACCGGTGGACCGGCACCACCCGGATCGCCAGCGTGTCCACCGAGGGTGCCCAGGCAGACGGCGGGGCCAGCGGTACGCGGATCAGTGCGGACGGCCGGTTCATGGCCTTCGACTCGTGGGCATCCACCCTGGTTCCCGGCGACACGAACGGTATCGCGGACGTCTTCGTCCGCGACCTGCGCAGGGGCGTCACGAGCAGGGTGAGCGTGTCGAGCCTCGGTGCGGAGGGCAACCATCTGAGCCAGGAGCCGGCGATTTCGGCAGACGGCCGGTTCGTAGCCTTCTCGTCGGAGGCCTCGAACCTGGTCCCCGGCGACACCAACGAGTCGCCGGACGTGTTCGTCCACGACCGGCGGAACGGGGTGACGAGCCGGGTGAGCGTCACCGACGACGAGGGCGAGGCGGTCGGGCCGGCAGCGGAGCTCGGCAGCCGGAGCCCGGCGATCAGCGCGGACGGCCGGTACGTGGCGTTCACCTCCTTCGCCCTCAATCTGATGCCCGGCGACACCAACGACTTCCCGGACGTGTTCGTCCGCGACCGCCGGGCCGGCACCACCCGCCCCGTCAGCGTGTCGTCCGTCGGCACCCAGGCAGACGCGGCCGGCCGCGGCCCGTCGATCAGCGCCGACGGCCGGTACGTCGCGTTCAGTTCGGCGGCGACGAACCTGGTCGCGGGGGACACCAACGAGGATCTGGACATGTTCCTGCACGATCGCCGGACCGGCAGCACGATCCGGGTCAGTGTCTCCACCGGTGGCGTGCAGGGCAACGGCAGCGTCCTGCCGGGCCAGGTCAGCAGCGATGGCCAGCACGTCGTGTTCTCCTCGTACGCATCCAACCTCGTCGCTGCCGACAGCAACGAGACCCAGGACGTGTTCGTCTGGGACCGCCGTGGCACGGTCGGCTGACCGGTCTGGCGGCAGCGGCCGGATGACCAGGCACGGCGGCGCCGGACCCGGCGGTCGACCGGTCGCTCGCTGACCAGCACACCAGGTGAGACCGCCGAGCCGTCGATATCCGGCCCGGCGGGACCGGTGCGCCCCACGGCCGGCGGAACCCACTGTTCATGATTCCTTCGACGTCCCGTTAGCCCATCGGTGCTACCAACGAGCACGGTCCAGACAGACGGTCGGCCGGCAGCGTTGGAACGGGAGCGCACGTGCGGGTAAGAGGGCTCATGGCGGTCGTCGTCGCGACGATGGTGATGGCCGCCGGATGCACCAGCGAAAAGTCCAGCGAAGGCGGGGGCGGTGGTGACGGCGGCGGCACCACGTCGTTGAGGATCGTCGCCGGATCCGAGCAGGAGACCGTGGTCAACACGATCGTCAAGCCCTGGTGTGCCAGCAAGGGCTACACCTGCGACGTGACGTTGAAGGGTTCGGTCGACCAGGCCCGGCTGCTCGCTGCCGGCAGCCGGGACTACGACGCCTACTGGTTCGCCTCCAGCGTCTTTTCCCAGCTCGGTGACAAGGCCAACGTGCTGCGGGACGTGAAGCCGATGTTCCTCACCCCGGTGGTGTTCGCCGGTTGGCGCAGCGAGATGCGGCGGCTCGGCTTCGCCGGCCGGCCGGACGTCGCCATCGCCGACATTCTGCGGGCCGTGGAGTCGGGCCAGACGAACGTCTGGGTCACCAACCCGACGCAGTCCAACTCCGGCGCGACCGTGCTGTTCGGCTTCCTGAACTACTTCGCCGGCAACGGCCCGGGTAGGCCGTTGACGCAGGAGCAGTTGGACTCCCCGGCCGTGGAGCAGGGCGTGACCCGGTTCATCAACGCGATGGACCAGACACCGCCGTCGACCGGCACGCTGATGACCGAGTGCGTCGCGCGCCCCGACGCCTGCCGGACGATGTTCACCTACGAGGACCTGGTGATCGAGAAAAACCAGGAGCTGATCAGGGCCGGCAAGGAGCCGCTCGTGGTGGCGTACCCACGCGGGTCGCTGGCGATCAGTGACGCGCCGCTCGGCTTCCTCCCGGATCCGGACAACGCCGACGCCGGCAAGCGGAAGGTCTTCACCGAGTTGCAGGACCATCTGCTCAAGGACGCCGGGGCGCAGGCCCAGCTACTGAGGTTGGGACGGCGTCCGGCCAGCGGCGTCGGGTTGACGCTGGACGACCCCGACCTGTCGGTCTTCAACCCGGAGTGGGGCATCCAGGCGACCGTGAACGAGCAGGGCATCCAGTATCCGGCGACGCCGGTCATCGAGGCCGCGCTGGACCGGTACCAGACCCGCTACCGGCGCCCCGTCAACACCTTCTACTGCCTCGACGGCAGCGGGTCGATGTCCTCGAACGATGGCTGGGACGGCGTGAAGGCCGCCGCGCACCAGGTCTTCGACCAGGACCAGGCCGCGCTGAACTTCCTGCTGACCCACCCGCAGGACGTGACCACGGTCGGGATCTTCAACAGCGGGGTTACCGCCGGGAGCCCCTGGACGGTGCAGGGCAACGACGGGGCGGGGTTGCACGGGCTCACTGAAAAGATCAACAGCTACGAGCCCACCGGCGGCACCAACATGTACACCTGCCTGCGACGCGCCATGGAGGAACTGGGTGGATCGCAGCCCAACGACCGCAGGCGGCTGGTGGTGCTGATGACCGACGGCCAGTCCGACACCCGCTACCGGGAGTCGGCCCTGTCCGGGTTGAAGGCGTCGGGTGTACCGGTGATCGCGATCGCGTTCGGCCGGGACGCGGACCCGGGACAGCTCAAGGAGGTCGCGTCGGCCACCGGCGGCGCGTTCGTCCAGCAGGACGACCTGGTGGCGGCACTGCGCCAGGCGGCTGGCTACAAGTGACGAACGGTTCGGGCGGCGGCCGCCGGACCGGCGTACACCGGCGGGGGTGGTCCCGGTGAGAGGGAGACTGGCGGCGCCGGTCGCGCTCGGCACGGCCGTCGCGGTCTTCGGCGGGATGTTCGTGCTCACCGACAGCTTCCTGTGGGCGCCGCTGCTGGCGATCGCGGCGGCGGTCGGGGTGTACCTGATGATCGACGACCGTAGTCCCGCGCAGGCGCTGGGCGACGACTACGTCGACGAGGCGCGCGCCAAGGTCGGGGAGGCGCTCTCGATCCTGCGCGGCATCGAACGCCTCAACTCCGAGGTCCAGGCGCCGACCGCCCGCGCCGCCCTGGAGTCGGCCTGCCGGTACGTGCCGGAGCTGTTCGACCGGGTCCAGGCCAAGTCGCCGAACAGCCTCTACTCCACCGCCAGCCAGATCGCCGGCCACCTGAGCAGCCTCGACGGAGCGGTGCGGCAGTACCTCGACATCCAGCGTGAGCCGGTGCTCTACACCGACCCGGAGGCGCTCAAGCGCAGTGGCGAGCTGGCGTTCGAACGCTTCGCCGCGTTCGCCCTGGACAGCGTGCGGCTCGTCAACCAGGGAGAGATCGCGCAGTACCGGGCCAACCTCGACACCGTCGCGCCGCCGAAACTTCCTGAGTGGGGATGAAGGAGTAATCGTGAGATCGCCCAACGTTCGGTTCCTGGTCGGACTGGTCATGGTGATCGTCGTCTGCGTCGTCGCCGCCCTGCTGTGGTCGAGGTCCGGCGGGACCTCCACGCCGGCCGCGCTGACCACGCTGACCTGCGTCGGCGGCTCGGAGAAGTCCGAGCTGATGGCCGACCCCGAGGTCACCCGGGTGCTCCGGGACAGGTACCGGCTGGAGGTGAGCTTCCAGCCTCTCGGCTCGTACGACCAGGTGCAGCTGAGCACCGACGAGCTCAGCGCGCGCCGGGTCGACTGCCTCTGGCCGTCGAGCGCGAGCGCGCAGAGTGTCTTCGAGGCGCAGCACCAGGGGGCCTTCCCGGAGTACCGCGCGGAGAACCTGTTGCAGTCGCCCGAGGTGGTCTACGCCGGACCGCGCGGCACCGACGCGCTGGTCAAGCTGGGCGTCGTCCAGCAGCGGGACAGCCGTTTCCACATCGTGAACATGAAGTCCCTGCTGTTGGACTACGTGCTGAAGAAGCAGACCTGGGACGGCAACGGGGCGGCCGAACTACGGGGTCCGATCACGATCTCCAGCACCGATCCGGCCAAGTCCAACAGCGGCTTCGTACTCGCCCAGCTCCAGTTGAGCATCGTCGCCACCGACGACGTGTTCCAGGCGCCGAACCTCGCGCAGGCACGCCTGGCCCTGCCGACCATGCGGGCACTCTACGACGCGCAGGGCCTGCAGGCCCGCACCTCCGATTCGGGGTTCCGGGAGTGGCTGACCCAGGGCGGGGAGTTCAAGTCCCCGCTCTACGCCGGTTACGAGAACCAGCTCATCCAGCAGGTCGTGCAGAGCGGCGCGAACAGCGCCAACCTGCTCAGGAACATACGGGTGCTCTATCCGGACCCGACCATCTACAGCGACCACCCGGTCCTGGCGCTCAACGCCACCGCCGCCGGGTTCATCGAGGCGATGAAGGATCCGGAGATCCAGAGCATCGCGTGGCAGACGTACGGCTTCCGCTCGGCGGTCCAGGTCGGGGTCAACGACGTCGCGGACTTCCCGGACATCGACCTTGCCGAGCAGATCCGTACCACCCCGGCGCCGGCCGCGGACGTGACACTCGCGCTGCTGAGCTGCATGAAGGACGCCAAGACCTGTCAGTGAGAGAGAACGGACCTGTCATGACCGACGGATTACAGATCGACTTCGGCAGCATCGTGGGCGGAGCGGCCGACCCGCCGGCCGGTGCCGCCGACACCGCGATCACCAGTACCCTGACCAGCGGCCAGCCAGCGGAGCTGGTCTGCGTGGACCTGCTCAGCCCGGCGCAGCGGGCCCAGGCCGAGGCGGCGGCCGGGCAGCTCTACCCGGCGATGCTGGCCAACACCGACCAACTCGCCTCGTTCGGCAACAGCGCGATCGACCAGGTCAATGCCCAGGTCAGCCGGATCTTCCACGAGGTCGGCCGGGTCAACATCCCCGAACTCACCGGCATCATGCACGAGCTGAACGACCGGATGCGCACCTTCCGGCGCAAGTACGACCCGAGCGACCCGAAGATCCGGGAGACGTTCAACAGGTTCTCCGACGCCGTCAAGGGGCTGTTCCGGAAGGGCCGCGACCTGCTGGAGATGCTGTTCGAGGAGGCCAGGACGGTCGAGCAGCAGTTGGACCGGGTAGCCGGGCAGCTCAGCTCGAAGCAGGTGCAGCTCAAGCGCAACGTGGTGCTCTGCGACGAACTCTACAAGGCCAACGAGGCGGCGATCGGCCAGCTCATCGGGGCGATCGCGGTGATGGAACTCGTCCGGGAGGTGGCGCTCGCCGACGCCCGGTCGATCACGGTGACACCGGGTGCGGTCGACGAGCGTGATCAGCAGGAGCGTCTCTCGCTGGTCACCGAGTTCATCCAGGCCCTCGAGGTACGCATCAACGAGTTCCAGCAGCGGCTCTTCGTCGCCTGGTCGACCTCCCCGCAGGTGCGCAACATCCGTACCCTGAACTACGGGCTCGGCCAGCGCCTCGCGCTGCTGATGAACCTGACCATCCCGACGATGAAGCTCACCATCGCGCAGTGGGCGCTGCTGTTGCAGGCCAACCAGGCCGCCGACATGCAGCAGGCGGTCGCCGACGGTGCCAACGACGTGCTCTCCGCGTACGCGCGGGCGTCGAAGGCCGCCGTGCCGCAGATCGTCCGGACGATCCAGACTCCGACGATCCGCCCGGAGACGCTCCTGGAGGTCGCGGAGTCGATCGACGCACAGGCCCGGGGCATTGAGGAGGCCGTCAGGTACGGCCAGCAGAAGCGTGCCGAGGTGGTCACCGCGATCGTGACCGCCAACGGATCGATGTCGCAGTCGGCGAATCGGCTCTCCAAGACCGTGGTCGAGCTGGTCAGCCGGGCGAAGGAGCCGCTGGCGCTACCGGCCGGGCCGCACCTGCCCGCTTCGGTGCTGGAGCAGGCGTCGGCGGTCGACCTGACCCGACAGTCCGGCTGATCCCACCGACCGTTCCGCCGGCCGGATGGGTTAACTCGGTCGTGCGGGGTTCCGAGCCGTGGTTGACTCGGGCGAGGTCCAACCGACGAACAACCTTTTCCACCTCCCTTGCGGTCCGTCGTGGCCGCGAGGAGGTCGGGGCCACGCGCCGCGCGGTTCAGGTTGAAAAAGCTTCAACGACCAGGGAGATGATATGCGAGCCACGTCCACCTCCATCGGACAGGAAACGTCGATTTCTTCGAGGGGTGTGGCGGTTGGCGCGGAGAACGCTGAACCTGGGGATCCTGGCGCATGTCGACGCCGGTAAGACGACTCTGACCGAACGGCTGCTGTACGCGGCCGGGGTCATCGACACCGTCGGCGAGGTCGATGCCGGCACGACCCGCACCGACACGCTGGCGCTGGAACGCCAGCGTGGCATCACCATCAAGTCCGCCGTCGTGTCGTTCGAGATCGCCGGCGTGACGGTCAACCTGATCGACACACCCGGCCACCCGGACTTCATCGCCGAGGTCGAGCGGGTACTCAGCCTGCTCGACGGCGCCGTTCTGGTGATCTCGGCGGTCGAGGGCGTCCAGCCGCAGACCCGCGTCCTGATGCGCGCGCTACGGCGGTTGCGCGTACCGACGCTGCTGTTCGTCAACAAGATCGACCGGGGCGGTGCCGATGCCGGGCGGGTACTCGAGGCCGTCAGGAACCGGCTCACGGCCGCGATCATCCCGATGGGTACGGTCGGCGGGATCGGTACTCCCGCGGCAAGGTTCGTCCCGTACGGTTTCGGCGACCCCGTGTTCCGGGTGGCGCTGACCGAGGCGCTCGTCGACCGGGACGACTCACTGCTGGCCGCGTACGTCGAGAATGAGCGCGCCGTCACGGACCGGCGGCTGCGCGGGGAACTGGCGGCGCAGACGCGGCGGTCGTTGGTCCATCCCGTCTTCCTCGGGTCGGCGATCACCGGGGAGGGCGTGGCCGTGCTGATGGCCGGCCTGGCCGAACTGCTGCCCGCGGAGGCCGGCGATCCCGGAGCCGCTGTCTCCGGCCGCATCTTCAAGATCGACCGTGGGCCGGCGGGGGAGAAGATCGCCTACGTCCGGATGTTCGCCGGCACGCTGCGCGTCCGGCAGCGGTGCTGCGTCACGGGCGTCGGTGGCGCCGAGGCCGAGGCCAAGGCGACGGCCATCAGTGTCTCGGACAACGGTGGGTGGGTCCGACGCCCGGAACTCGCCGCCGGCGAGATCGGCCGGCTGTGGGGTCTGACCGGGGTACGGATCGGCGACACGATCGGTCGGCCACCCCCGACCGGCAACGAGCACCATTTCGCCCCGCCGACGATGGAGACCGTTCTCGCCCCGGTACGCCCGGCTGACGACGGCGCGTTGCGCGCCGCGCTGGCGTGGCTGGCCGAACAGGATCCGCTGATCGCCGTCCGGGCGGACGACACCGGCCGGGAGGTCTCCGTCTCGCTCTACGGTGAGGTCCAGAAGGAGGTCGTCCAGGCGACCCTGGCGACCGAGTTCGGCATCGAGGTCACGTTCCGCGAGACGACCGTCGTCTGTGTCGAGCGTCCGGTCCGGCGCGGCGAGGCCGTCGAGATCCTGAACACCGAGTCGAACCCGTTCCAGGCCACCATCGGCCTGCGGATCGAGCCCGGTCCGGCCAACTCGGGAACCGAGTTCCGGATGCGGGTCGAGCCGCACGCAGTGCCGATGTACGTCTACCGCAACGCCGGCACTTTCGCGGAGCACATGAGCCAGTACGTGCGCCGGGCCCTGCGCGAGGGCAGGTTCGGCTGGCAGGTCACCGACTGCGTCGTCACCATGATCGACTGCAGCTACAGCCTGGCCGACGGCCCGCCGTCGAGGCGGGGCCCGCTGAGTACCCCGGCGGACTTCCGCAACCTCACGCCGATCGTGCTGATGCGGGCGCTCGACCTGGCCGGAACCGTGGTCTGCGAGCCGGTGCTCCGGGTGAGCCTAGAAATCCCGGTGTGGGCGATCAGCGCCGTGCTGACGGCCCTGGGCCGCCTCGGCGCGGCAGTACGGCAGCAGTCGGTACGGGGCGACCTGACCACGATCGGGGCGGTCGTACCAGCCGCGCGACTGCCGCACCTGCAACGACAGCTACCGGGACTGACCGGGGGCGAGGGCGTCGTCGAGTCCACGTTCGACGGCTACCGGCCGGTCCGCGGCGAACCACGGACCCGGGCGCGGACCACCGCCGATCCCCGGCACCGCGAACGGTACCTGGCCTCCCTGACCCGGCAGGGTGCCCGGGGTTGACGCGACCGCATCGCCGCTGGGCCGGTCGCATGGTACCCGCCGGTACCGGTACCGGTACGAGTGCGACACCCGCGCGATCACCGGCAGGCAGGCGACGGAACGCCGTGAAAGCCGGCTGCTGTCCTGGATGGACGGATGGCCGGCTGACGGAGGCCTGTGTGACACTCGTTGCGTGACCTGGCCTCCACCGCCGGGCCCGCCCGGCTATCCGGGCGTGCCCCCACCGCAGACCGGCATCGCCGTGCCAGCACCGGCCCCGCCGAAGTCCAACGGGCCGCTCATCATCGGCCTGGTCGGTGGGATCCTGGCCCTGTGCCTGGTCGGAGTCTGCGGGGTCGCGGCGGTCGGCGTGGTGATCAACAACCGGAAGGACAGTTCGCGGACCACCGTCGGAAGCACCTACCCGCCACCCGAGGCGGTCCGCACGACCGCGCCGGCACCGCCGACCAGGCCGGCGCCGCCACCGCCGCCGGCCAGCATCGGGCAGTGCATCGGCGTCGACCAGGCCGGGAACTTCCTCGGGGTCGGCAACTGCAACGGCACCAGCGGCACCTACCGGGTGGTGTCGGTCGACTACGACCAGCGCAACTGCGCCGACCCCGACGCCCCCTACATCACCGAAGACGGATATCGGCTCTGTCTGGAGCGCCACCTGGTGCGCTTCTTCTGCTACCGGTTCCCGAAGGGTGACGGCTGGATCGTCCACGCGCCGAAGTGCAAGGCGAAGGGCACGGTTCACATCATCGACATAGTCCCAGGCGCATCCAACGGTGACAGGTGCACGCGGGACCACAGGTGGAACCGCTGGTACCGGTTCACACATCCGACCGTCGTCTACTGCGTCATGCAGTACTGACGCCTGTCGCGGCGCCGTCCGCGTCTTCCGCGGCAACGCTTGTCCCCCGGGCGAGCTACCAAGGAGTGTCCACCGTGCGGTGACGATTCCGGGCCGACGAATCCATAGCGTTCGAGACAGCCACGGCGCTTCGGCCGTGGCCTTCTCGCGAAGGAGTCGTCATGCGACTGTTGAAGCAGTTCGGGGCCGTCGCGGCGGTCGCCCTCGCCGGCAGCCTGGCCGTCGGTGCGGTGCGGGGAAACCCGTTCCTCACCCTGGGTCTCGGTCTCGCGACCGCGGTGCTCGCGTTGCTCACGTACGCGTGGGTGGTGCGGCGCACCGAGCGTCGGGCGCCGGTGGAGGTGGCCGGGAAAGGCGCTGGTGCTGCCGTCGGCCGGGGACTGCTGATCGGTGTCGGGATGTTCGCGGCTGTCATCGCGAACATCGCGCTGCTCGGCGGCTATCGGATCGACGGCATGGGCTCGGCGGCGGGCGCACTGGCGCTGCTCGGTTTCATGGCCGCAGCTGCCGTGACGGAGGAGCTGATCTTTCGCGGCATCCTGTTCCGGATCGTCGAGGAGCGTATCGGCACGTGGGGATCGCTGGTGCTGACCGGCCTGCTGTTCGGCCTGGCGCACCTGTTCAACGCGCACGCCACCCTGTG
Organism: Plantactinospora sp. KLBMP9567; assembly: GCF_033446045.1. NCBI lineage: Bacteria > Bacillati > Actinomycetota > Actinomycetes > Micromonosporales > Micromonosporaceae > Plantactinospora > Plantactinospora sp. KLBMP9567. Next base: position 185,749 of record NZ_JAWQRR010000042.1, read on the forward strand.
GGGCGCGATCGCCATCGCGGTCGAGGCCGGTGGCATGCTCGCCGCCGCGTACGCCGCCACCCGCACCCTGTGGCTGCCGATCGGCCTGCACTTCGGCTGGAACTTCGCCCAGGCCGGCGTCTTCGGCACCACCGCCTCCGGCAGGACCGGGCCGGAGGGTCTGCTGGACGGCGTACTGTCCGGGCCGACCCTGCTCAGCGGCGGCGGGTTCGGGCCGGAGGCGAGCCTGTACGCGGTGCTGGCCGGCGTGGTGCTGACCATCGTGTTCATGTGGCTGGCCCGCCGGCGTGGCCACCTGGTGCCCCGCCGCCGGCGCTCCGCCCGGACCGACCCGACCGCTACGCTCGCGCGGTGATCGACCTTCGACGGGTCCCGGACCGGTGGCGGCGGTATGACGTCACGGTCCGGGATCTCCCGTTCGCGCTGCTGCTCGCCGTCGCGTCGCTGCTGCCGGCGTTCCACGGCCAGGGGACCCAGGTCGGCGACCTGCCAACCCGCCCCTTCGACGCGCTGGCCGTCGCGGTGATCGCCCTGCAGGCCCTACCGCTGGCGGTACGCCGGCGGTGGCCGGCCGTGTGTCTGGTCCTGGTGTCGCTCGGCTTCGTCGGCGACCAGCTTCTCGGTTACCACGCGTTCGCGGGCACCGCGCTGCCGATCGCCCTGCTGAGCGCGGGCGCCTACCTGGAACGTCACCGGCGTGCCGCGGCGGTGCTGCTCTCCGCGGCGTACCTGCCGCTGGCGGTCGCGCTGCACCGGCTCGGCGCCACCGAGCCGGTGGAGGGATTCGTGGTGTTCTACCTGGCGCTGGTCCTCGCCTGGGGAATCGGATCGTGGCTGCGATCCACCCGGGCCGCCGAGGCCGAGCGCCGGCACCGCGTCGCCGAGGCCACCCGCACCGCCGAACGCACCCGCATCGCCCGGGAACTCCACGACGTGGTGACCCACCATGTGACGGCGATGGTCGTGCAGGCGGAGGCGGCACGATACCTGACCGCCGCCCCCGCCCGGCTCGACGAGACCCTCAGCGCCATCACCGACACCGGCCGGCGGGCCATCACCGATTTGCGACACCTGCTCGACCTGCTCAACCCCGACCACGGGACCGACGCCAGGATGCCGTCCGTCGGCGACCTTCCCGGGCTGGTGGAGCAGACGCGCCGGGCCGGGCAGCCGGTGGAGTTCACCGAGCAGGGCAGGCCGGCGGAGTCGACCGGCAGCGCCGAGATGGCGGCCTACCGGGTGGTGCAGGAGGCCCTGACGAACGCCCTCAAATACGCTCACGGCAGCCGCACCGTGGTCCAGGTGCAGCACGGCGCAAGGGAGATCACCGTGGAGGTCAGCACCGACGGTTCCGAGTCGCGGACCGCCTCGCCCGGCGGAAGCGGACGGGGCCTGGCCGGGCTCCGCGAACGCGTCGACGTGCTGGGCGGCGAGTTCAGCGCGGACCGGCAGCCGGGCGGCGGCTTCGTCGTGCGGGCCCGCATCCCCGCGGGGAGCCGCTCGTGACCACGCCGGTCCGGGTACTGGTCTGTGACGACCAGGCGCTGATCCGCACCGGGTTCTCGACGATCATCGACGCGCAGCCCGACCTCGAGGTGGTGGGCGAGTGCGGGGACGGGCGCGGCGCGGTCGACCTCGCCGGCCGGCTGCATCCGGACGTGGTGGTGATGGACGTACGGATGCCGGTACTCGACGGCATCCAGGCGACCCGCCTGCTGGCCGGGGTCGGGGTGGCGCAACCGGTCAAGGTGCTCGTGGTGACGACGTTCAACCTGGACGAGTACGTGTACGAGGCGCTGCGCGCGGGGGCGAGCGGATTCCTGCTCAAGGACGCCCCGCCGGCACAACTGCTGCACGGCATCCGCACCGTCGCGACCGGTGCCGCACTGCTGGCACCCGAGGTGACCCGGCAACTCGTCGGCAGGTACGCGGCGCGGATCCGTCCCGCCGAGGGCATGCCGGACGGCGCCGGGTTGACCCCGCGCGAACTGGAGGTGCTGCGCCTCATCGCCAACGGCCTGTCCAACAGCGAGATCGCCACGACCCTGGTGATCAGTCAGGAGACCGTCAAGACGTACGTGTCGCGCATCCTCACCAAGCTCGACCTGCGCGACCGCGTACAGGCGGTGGTCTACGCCTACCGCAGCGGCCTGGTGACCTGAGACTTCCGCCGGCCGGCCCGTGTCACCCGCTCGGTCGGTACGCCCGTCGAGAGGAGTGCCCGGGGTCACCGGCCGGGCGGATCGAATCAGACATCGGTTGTCAGGTAGCGATGCCACGATCAGAACCACGAGTCACTTCGCGCTCCCGCTGCTGATCCGGAACCCGGGCGGGCTCGTGGTCGAGATGACCGACGGCACCTTCGAATACAACCGTGCGTACCGTCACCGGGTGGGCGTCTACTACGACCTGGTCAAGGGGGCGGTGGAACGGCTCACGCTGGCGCAGAGCCACGAGCCGGCGCCGTACGCGAGCGCGGCGGTCGCGGTGACTCCGGGAGGCTGCGGTCGGAGCTGATGCTCGACCTGTTCGGAGTGACCGAAGCGAACTGGCGGGAGGCGGCGGTCAAGGAGGCCCGCCTCGTCATCTCCGAGTCGCCGACCTACGTCGGCCGGGGAGTCGCCGCGCTCGCCGCCGATCCCGACCGGGCGCGCCGGTCGGGTACGTCCGTCTCCAGCGGCCAGCTCGCCCGGGTCTACGGGTTCACGGACGTGGACGGCAGCCAACCCGACGCGTGGCGATACATCGTGGAGGTGCAGGATGCCGGCAGGCCCGCCGACGCCACCGGCTACCGGTGAGGCAGGACCGTGTCCGCCGGACCACGGTGCCCTGCGGGCAGCCGCCTGCCATCCTCTGCCCGGATGAGCAACGATCCTGCCGACGAGGTGCAGCGGGTGGCGGGTCGGCTCAGGCGGACAACATCCCGTTCTTCTACCCGGGATTCGCCCGGCGGGCACGCGGCCCCGCCGAAGGCGAAGCCGTGCTGTACGTCCAGGCCGACGATTTGGATCGCCGGCCGAGTCGCTGACCCAGGCGAAGCCTGACCGGCCGCCACGGCCGGGCGTGGCGCCAGACGGAGGGACCGCCCGCGAGGCACCAGATGGCGATCACCGGGTCGCAGATCGCACAGCCGAACGAGGAGTCGTGGGCCGAGGGGATGATCGGCTCACCGCGTAGGTGGTGCACGACGTCCCAGGCGGTGTGCAGCAACCAGCCCGCCCCGATGAACGTCCACGACTCCAGCCCGCGATAGGCCAGGTAGGTGAGCACGGCGGTGAACGCGAACTCCCCGATTCCCAACCCGCCGCCGCTGAGATAGGCCGCTCCCGCCCCGCCGAGCATGACCGCGTTGAAACGGCGGCGGTGCGGCTCGGCGATCAGGGAGTTCACCAGGACGTAGAGCACACCGATGAACAGCGGCACGAGGACGGTCATGGTCACAAAACGTAGGTGTGGCAGTCGTCGACCGGCAGTGGCTGGCGAGACAGCCACCGACGGATTCCAGCCAGAATGGGGTATGCATCGCGTCGTGATCCTCGCCTTCGACGGCGTGGTCCCGTTCGACCTGTCCGTGCCGATCGAGGTCTTCGGCCGCGCTCGGCTGGCCGACGGCCGCCCCGCGTACCAGCTTCGGGTCTGCGCGGCCGCCGACGAGGTCCGGGCCGGGCCGATCACCATCCGTGCCCCGTACGGGTTGCCCACGCTGGCCGAAGCCGACACGGTCGTCGTCCCCGGTGTCGCCGACATCGACGCCCCGATCCCGCCCGGACTCGTCGCGGCGCTCGCCGCCGCGACCGGCCGGCTGGTCTCCATCTGTACCGGTGCCTTCCTCCTGGCCGCCGCCGGACTGCTCGACGGTCGCCGGGCCACCACGCACTGGGCTGCCGCCGCGCAGCTGGCTCGTCGCCACCCCGCCGTCGAGGTCGACCCGGAGGTGCTGTTCGTCGACGACGGGTCGGTACTGACCTCGGCGGGTGCCGCCGCAGGACTGGATCTCTGCCTGCACCTCGTACGGCGTGACCACGGCGCCGCGGTCGCCGCGCAGACCGCGCGAACCTCGGTCATGCCGCTGGAGCGGGCCGGTGGCCAGGCGCAGTTCATCGCGCACGAGCCACCGACCCCGGCCGGGATCTCCCTGCAACCACTGCTGACCTGGCTGACCGACAATCTCCACGCCCCACTGACCCTGGCCGCCATTGCCCGCGAAGCGTCGATGAGCACCCGGTCGCTGAGCCGGCACTTCCGCGACCAGACCGGAAGCACCCCCATGCAGTGGCTCAACCGGCAGCGCATCCGCCGCGCGCAACTCCTGCTGGAGACCGGCGACCAGCCGGTGGAACACGTCGGCGATCTGGTCGGGTTCACCTCGGCGACGGCGTTCCGGGAGCGGTTCCGGCAGATCGTCGGCGTGAGCCCGCGCCACTACCGCCTGGCGTTCTCGTCCGGCGCGCGGCCCGCCGTCATGCCTGCCCGCCGCGCCCGCCCTGGCCCGGGCGGACGCCCGGGCGCGGCTACGAGGTCGCGGTGAAGCTCGGGTGGCCGGCTGCTCAAAGGTCCCGGCGCTGGAAGGACACCGCCGCGAGTCCGAGGGCGAGGGCGATCCAGAGGCCGGTCCAGGCGAGATAGGTGGGGGTGAGGGCCGCCTCGCTCAGGAAGGGATGCCCCTTGAACGCCTCCTGGAACTGGATCAGCAGGGTCGGGTCCTGGAAGGCGTTCATGGCTCCGCGCCACAGGCCGTCGGTCGGGAGCAGCATCCGGGAGACGGTGCCGATCCGGGCCACGCTCTCGTTGCCGAGCGCTTCGCCGAACGCGCCGACCACGCCGCCGATCCAGGTGGCGCCGAAGAGCCCGACCGCCACGATGCCCGACGCCATCGGAGAGACGGCGGTGGAGAGCAGCAGGCCGAGGGTGAGCAGGACCGCGGCCTGCGCGGCGAGCAGTGCCAGACCGGTCACCGGCCGGGGTGGCCAGTAGCCCGTGGTGGTTCGGACGATGAGGAGTTGGGCGAGTCCGGCCACGGCCACGAAGCCGCCGCCGAAGGTCACGAGCCCCAGCCACTTGCCCAGCAGCACCGCCGAGCGGCGGACCGGTCGGGCCAGGACGGAAAGCGCGATCCCGGTTTCGGTCTCACCGGCCAGGGTGGGACCGGCGAGGAACGCCGTGCCGAGCGCGGCGGTCAGGCTCAGGCCGAACATCACCAGGTTCAGCACCATCGCGGCCGCCAGCCGGGCCTCTCCGGTGGTCAACCCGCCGAACGTGGCGTCGATCCGGGAGAACCCGAAGGCGCTGACCGCGAGCAGTACGACCGTCAGCGCGATGAGCGCGAGCAGTACCCGCCGGCGGGTGGCCTCCTTGACGGTGAGCGTGGCGACGGTGAAGACGGTACGGGCGGTCATCCGTGCTCCTCGGTAGGGTTGGTACGCAGGATGTCGAGCAGCCGCTGTTCGAGGCTGATCCGCCCCGGCTCGACGGCGTGTACGCGTACCCCGAGGCTGACCAGATCCGCCACGAGGTCGGGCACGTCGGTGCCGTCCTGCTCTGCGGGGAGGGTCACGGTGAACGCGTCCCCGGTACGGGTGAGCGGGCCGGCGGCGGCCAGCCGGGCCTCCGCCTGCGCGCCCACCCCGTCGAGGCGAAGTCGCAGCTCACGCTGGCCGAGCAGCTCCGGCAGGGTACCGGATGCGGCGACCCGGCCCTTGTCGAGGATGACGACCCGGTCGCAGACCCGCTCCACCTCGCCGATGAGGTGGGAGTTGAGCAGGACGGCGACCCCGCGAGCCTTGAGGGAGAGCAGCAGGTCCCGCACGTCGGCCCGGCCGACAGGATCGAGGGCGCTCGTCGGCTCGTCGAGGATGACGAGTTCGGGGCGGGCCACCAGCGCCACGGCCAGCCCGAGGCGCTGCTGCATGCCCTTGGAGAAGCCGCCCACCCGGTCGCCGGCACGGTCGGCGAGGCCCACCATGGCCAGGCATTCCTGCCGCTCCACAGCCGGCACCGTGGCGCCGGCGAGCCGGGTGTGCAGGGCCAGCACCTCGGCGGCGGACAGCCACGGCTGATACCGGAAAAGCTCCGGTAGGTAGCCGACGTGGGTGCGGGAGTGCGGGTCCCGGGCCGGTCGCCCGAGCAGCAGCACCTCGCCGGCGTCGGGTCGGACGAGACCGAGCAGCATCTTGATGACGGAGGTCTTGCCGGCTCCGTTGGGCCCGAGCAGGCCGACCACCTCGCCGCGCCCGACGGTGAGGGAGACGTCGTCGACCGCGGTCCGGCGCCGGTACCGCTTGCGCAGGCCCGAGCACCACACCGCCGGTGACGGAGGCAGGTCGGCTAGGAGTTGCGCCGCAGCGTCGGGGGAGGGGAGGTCGCCCTGCCGGGTGGTGGGCTCGGATGTCATCGGCCCCACCGCAATCCGCGAGCCACCGACAGCACCTCGTCGGTGCCGAGCGAGCCGGCCACCGCGTTGAGGACGCCGTCCTTGACCCAGAAGACGGCCGCGAGAGTGCCGCCCCTGGTGCTGAGGACGGTGGCCGGTGCGCCGTCGACCTCGGCGGAGAAGCTCGTCTCCTTACCGATCTTCACGATCAGCGGCAGCGTCGTGCCGTCGTCGGTGAAGCCGCGCAACTGCGACGCCACGTCCTCCGGCAGGCCGGGCAGTGAGAGCAGGTAGTCGCGGGCGGTCTCGAACGGGATGCCTGAGGAGTAGACGGCCGGTGCGACCACCCGGCCGACGATCATGGCCGGCCTTCCCTGGGACTGCGACCAGATCGCGGCGAGGCCCGGGCCGGCGGTCATCCTGAACGGGCTGCCCTCAAGGCCCGGCGGCGGTGGGGGCAGCGGCCTGCCGGCGGCCGCCGCGGTCTGCGCCGCCTTCTCCGCCGAGAACGTGAACGTGGCGCTCACCTGGTTGCCGACGTGGAACGCCGGTTCGCCGGTCACACCACGGGGCAGCTTGCGCACCCGAGGCGCGGAGAGGCCGGTGGCCTGCTCCGCCGCGGTGGCATCGGCGACCGGGCGGATGTCGGCGACCTTGGTCACCTTGGCCTCGCCGTACGCCGAGAGGTCCGGCAGCCGGAGCAGATCGGCCTGGGTGACCGTGATCGGCGCGATCCGCTCGGTACGGAAGATCGGCAGCCAGTTCGCGGCGGCGGCGGTGGTGGCCCCGGTCAGCAGCGCGACCGCCGCGACACCGGCGAACAGCGGGCTGCGCAGCGCCGTACGCCATCGCGGTGGGCGGGCGGCCACAGTCACCTGCCGGGGACGGTCCGCGGCGATCGCCCGGGACAGGCGGTGCCAGCCGTGCTCGACGTCGGTGCTGACCTCGACATCGAGCGCCGCACCGGCGAACGCGGCGTCCCGGCGGGCGGCTGCCAGTCCGGACAGGCATTTCGGGCAGTCCGCGACGTGCTCGCGGTCGGCGTCAGCGACGCCGACGGGCTCGTCCACAAGCCGGCGCAACATGCCGTCAGTCGGATGGCGCATGACGGTTCAACTCCTTGCGTAGGGCGGACTCGGCGCGGCGCACGACGGTGCCCACGCTGCCGGGGGACAGTTCAAGAGCGGCCGCCACCTCGGCGTAGCTCAGGCCGCTGTGTCGAAGCACCAGGGCCACGGCCTGCTTGCGGGGCAGCCGTGCCAGCGCCCTGCGCACACGACGGCGCTCGTCGAGGGTCACGACCACGTCCGCGACGTCAGGGCTGACGGCATCACCGACACCGGCGGCCTTCTCCCGGGAGGCGCGACGTCGACCGGTTCGGAGATGGTTCAGTGCGGTGTGCGCCGCGGCGACGCACAACCAGCCCACCGCCTCCGCCGCCGGCACGCGGGAGCGTCCGAACGTCAGGAACACCTCCTGCGCCACGTCCTCGGCCTGGTCCCCGGAGCCGAGCACCCGCGCGGCGACGGCGACTACCCGCGGGTAGGCGGAGCGGAAGACCTGCTCAAGATCGGAACGGACCGCTTTCCGTCCCGGAGGAGTCGACACGGCCACGGCATCCCTCCGTCCGGCTCGTCCGGCCGCCCTGCCACCGCCGGCGGACGGCACCGCAGCGACGGCCGTGGCCAGTACGGTCGCACGGCGCCCGGCGAACTCCACATCTTCCTCCACATCTTCAAAGCACCGCCGGCACCCGAGATGTGACACCAGACGTCGACATGCCCGGCGGAGCGCGTTCGCCGGTTCGTCGGAGCAGAGGACTTCATCGGACGGGACGATCCAGTAACTCTGGGTCACCGGCGGCGGATCGGGGAGGAATCCAACGAGCCGGCCGGCCGGGCGAGAACTCCGCCTGGCCGGCCGGTGGGAAAGGATCTTTCGTGCCGCCCGCTGGCGTGCTCACCGCACCCGGCGGCGGCTGGTGGCCGGGGCGGCCGGGTGGAGGTCAGCCGGCGGTCGAGGCCGCCGGCATGTGGTCGCTGAGCAGCAGTTGGTGCAGCTCGGCGGAGGCGGCGGCGACATCCTCCAGGTGGGCGTTGTGCCCGAACGAGCGCGGACGCGGGATGTCGATGTCGACGAGCTTGCGCAGCCGGCCGGGCCGGGCACTCAGTACCGCCACCCGGTCGGCGAGCAGCACCGCCTCCTGGATGGAGTGGGTCACGAAGACCACGGTGGTGCCCAGTTCCATGTGGATGCGCTGCAACTCGACGGCCAGCTCCTCTCGGGTCAGCGCGTCCAGCGCGGAGAACGGCTCGTCCATCAGCAGCACCTTGGGCCGCTGGATGAGGGCCCGGCAGAGCGAGACCCGTTGCTGCATGCCGCCGGAGAGTTCATGTGGAAGGCGGTCGGCGAAGCCACTCAGGCCGGTCATCTCCAGCAGCCGCTCGGCGTGCTCGCGGTGCTCGGCCCGCCGCCAGCGGAAGATCTCCACCGGCAGCAGCACGTTGTTCCGTACGCTGCGCCACGGCAGCAGCGCCGGGCGCTGGAACACCATCGCGACGTCCCGGCGGGGCCGACCGACCGGCTCGCCAGCGACCATTACCTCGCCCCGGCTCGGCCGGATCAGCCCGGCGATGATCCGCAGCAGCGTGGACTTGCCGCAGCCGGACCGGCCGATCACCGCCAGGAACTCGCCGTTGCCGACATCGAGGTTGATGTCGCGCAGCGCCTCCACCGTCCCGGATTTCCCCTGGAAAGTCCGGGACAGTCCGGCAATCTTGATCATTGTGCCCTCCTAGCGAGGTGTGTTCCGGTCACGACGAGATCGCCCGGGCCCACGGCACGAGGATCCGCTCCAGCGCCGCGACCAGGTAGAACAGCCCGGCGCCCATGATGGCCAGCAGGGTCAGCGCGGCGAAGGCCAGCGGCGTGTCCGCGGACTGGCTGGAACTGACGACGACCGAGCCGAGCCCGCGGTCGGGGTTGGTGAGTTCACCGATGACCGCCCCGATGATGGCCAGCGAGGAGGCCACCTTCAAACCGACGAAGACCTGCGGCAGTGCCCAGGTCAGCCGGACCTTCAGGAAGGTCTGCCACCACGAGGAGGAGAGCGAGTGGGCGAGTTCGCGCAGGTCGTTGGGGACGGAGGTCAGCCCGGCCATGGTGGAGACCAGGACCGGGAAGAAGCAGAGCAGCACGACCATGACGACCTTGGCCTGGGTGTTCAAGCCGATCCAGACGATGAGCAGGGGGGCGAGCGCGGCCTTCGGCACGGCGTTGACCGCGGCGATCAGCGGCATGGTCATCCGCTCGATCGTGCGCGAGGCGGCGAAGAGGACCGCGACGGCCGCTCCGCCGATCGAGCCGATGGCGAAGCCGACGACCGTCTCCATCAGCGTCACTCCGGCCTGTTCGACCAGGTGACCGGAGAGCCGCTGGAACGCGTCCACCACGTCCGGGGGTGCGGGTAGCCAGAACGGTTCGATGCTGAAGACGATGGTGACCAACCACCAGAGCGCGAGCGCCAGCAGCGTACCCAGCGCGGGGAGCCCGGCGTTGACCCAGAGACGTCGCAGCCCGGCGTCGGTCCTCTTGTCAGTCATGGTGAATCCCGTAGGGTCCTTTCGGGCGGCGATGAACGTGGTGTTCGAGGTGCCGGGCAGCGCCCGGCGGTGGGACGAAGAAGGGACGGCAGCCGCTCCGACCACCGTCCCCTGTCCGTCAGGTGCGCCCGACCGCTGGCGAGGAGCTCTCGACAGCGGTCGAGATCGTGCTGGTCGTTGTCAAGGCAGGCGTCGTCAGGTCTTCGGCACGACGTTGAGGTCGACCACGCTGGCCGGGCTGAGTCCGGCCGGCATCAGGCCGGAGCCCTGCAGGATGGCGATGGTCCGCGCCACCCGCCCCTCGTCCATCGAACCGATCGGGGCGCCGCCGGCCGGCACGACGTACGGGGTCATCGCCTTGATCTCGCCGACCCCGGAGGCCACCGGGTACGTCGGCTCCGCCTTGTTCAGGATCGTCGCCGCCTCCTCCGGGTGGTCGACGGTGTACTGCAGGCCCTTCAGCAGGGCACCGGTGAACCGGCGGACCAGGTCCGAGTCCTTCTCGATCAGGCCGGGGGTGGTGATGATGGCGTTGCCGAACAGGTCCCGCAGGTAGTCGCTGTACGGCAGGACGACGACCTCCTTCTTGGAGGCCGCCGCCAGCGCGTCCCGGCTGAGCAGGAAGGTGCCGAGCGCGTCCACCTGGCGGCTCGCCATCAGACCGTTGAGCGCCGTGGCCTGCACACCCTCGATCTTGACGGTCGCCGGGTCGAGGCCGGCCAGCTTGGCGTACGCCGGGAAGAGCAGTTCGGTGACCGAGCCCTTGCCGGTGGCCATGGTCTTGCCGGCCAGGTCGTTCGGGCCGGTGATGTCGGTGTCCTTGGTGGTCATGACCGAGATCAGCGTCTGCTGATGTACGGCGGCCACCGCCCGCCAGTCGGTGAACTCGCCCTTGCCGGCCTGGATCACCGCGCCGGTGAAGTCGAGCGAGGCGAACTGGACCTGCCCCGACTTGAGCGCCGTGAGGTTCTGCGCGTTACCGGCGCCCTTCTTGATGTCGACCTCGATGCCGACCTCGGCGAAGTAGCCCTTCTCCTTCGCGACCCAGGCGAAGGAGTCCCGACCCACGGCCCCGAACGCCGTGATGTAGGCGACCTTGTCGGTCCCCTCGGCGGACGCGCCGTCGCCGTCGTCGCCGCTGCAACCGCTCATGGCCAGCGCCGTGGCGAGCAGCGTTGCCGCCAGGACGCGAGAGCGTCTGAACATTTATGCCTCCAGCTTTCGCTTGTGGATGGGCGGTCCCAACGCACCCGCGCCGAGGATGTGGCCCCTGATCTGAGCGACACCAACCGCGCCGACCCTCGCCCGGTCGAGAATCGTAGATGACTCATGTCTGGCTTGTCACCGACGAAATTGAGCTATTTTTGGGGGCTCTGACCGAGGGCTCCCCGCTGTCGTTGAGACCTTTCCGCAGCTCAGGGCGTTGTTGACAAGGGAAGTTCTGGCAGCAATCCTGTCAACACGATTGTTGATAATCTAGGAGACAATGTTGCGGGCTGGCGGGCTGTACCGGGGGACGGCGAGCGGCGGCGGACACACCGCTCTGGACACTTCCCGGCCTGCCGTCTCCGGGTACGCCCGGTCGGTGGGTCGCGCGGCAACCGTCTGGTCAGGCTGTACGGCCGGCGGGGTGGCCCGTCCGGCATCGACGGTGACCACCTCGTGAGTGACGCCGCACGAACCCCGGCAACCGCCGCACGGCGAGCGGTCGGCACCCCGCGCCGCCCGCCGGCCCGCTCGGCGGACGAGGCGTACCAGGAACTCCGCGAGGCGATCCACCGGGGCGAACTGATGCCCAACGAGCGGCTGATCGAGGTCGAGTTGGCGGCCCGGCTACAGGTCAGCCGGGCGGTGGTCCGGACCGTGCTGGTCCGACTCGTCCAGGACGGACTGGTGGTGAGCACCCCGAACCGGGGCGCACACGTCCGGCTGGTCACCGAGGAGGAGGCGGTCGAGATCCTCCAGGCGCGGGCGGTACTGGAGGCGCTCACCGCGCGGCAGGCGGCACTGCACGCCACCGCCCGGGAGATCACCACCATTCGCCGGGTGCTTGACAGGATGACCCAGAAGCTGGAGCAGGACGACCTGCTCGGCTATTCGGAGGGGAACGCCGACCTGCACGCCGCGATCATCGCGGCGGCCCGGCACGAGACCGCGGCCCGGATGATCGCCGGGCTCCGGGCCCAGCTCGTCCGGTTCCAGTACCGCACCATCCTGGTGCCCAGCAGGCCGGCCCAGTCGCTCGGCGAGCACACCGCGGTCGTGGAGGCGATCGCCAACCGGGACCCGGACGCCGCCGAGGCCGCGATGCGGCGGCATCTCGGGCACGTCGAGTCCACTTTGGCCAACACCGCCTCGGCGGCCCGGCGTGGGGCCGGCCCGTCCGACGGCACCCGTACGGCCTGAACCGGCCATGCCTATCCCTTCTCCTCCAAGGAGCGTCATGTCAGATCACCCCGTCCCGTCCGCCCGTGCCCGTGCCCTGGTGCGGGGGGCGTACGACACCCACGTGCACATCGCACCCGACGTGATGGAGCGGCGCATCGACGACCTCGACCTGGCCGGCCGGTTCGCCGAGGTCGGACTCGCCGGCTTCGTCCTCAAGTCCCACTACGTGCCGACCGCCGAACGCGCGGCCGTGGTACGCAAGGCGATACCAGGAGTGGACGTCCTCGGCGCACTCACCCTGAACGGCACGATCGGCGGGATGAACCCGGCCGCCGTCGAGATCGCCGGCCGGCAGGGCGCCCGAATCATCTGGATGCCCACCGTCGACTCCGGCAACCAACGCCGCAGCACCGCCACCGACCTACCCGGCGCCAAACCGGCAATGTGGGGAGCACTCCAGGCCGACCTGCACGCCCAGGGCATCGTCCCCGACATCGTCGAGGTACTCGACCCGCACGGACACGTACTCGAACGAGTCCGCCAGGTACTCCGGGTCATCGCCCGACACGACCTCGTCCTCGCCACCGGACACCTCAACGGCCCGGAAATCCTCGCCGTGGTCCACGCCGCCAGGCAGGAAGGGGTACGCCGGATCGTCGTCACCCACCCCGAGTTCACCTCACAACGCCTCTCCGCCGACCAGCAACGCGAACTCGCCGAAGCCGGCGCCCTGCTCGAACGCTGCTACACCACCGCGTACACCGGAAAGGTCTCCTGGGACAACCTGTTCGACAACATCCGAACCGTCGGCATCGCACACTCGATACTCTCCAGCGACCTCGGACAACCATTCAACCCACCGGTCGAGGACGGCCTCGCACTCTTCGCCGACCGCCTACTCGAAGCCGGCTTCACCGAGCAGGACATCCAGACGATGGCGGTGGAGAACTCCCGCCGGCTGGCGGTAACCGACGCGGACCGGGTGCCGGCATGACC